>NZ_JBFUEY010000001.1:0-482087 GCF_056403715.1 Mesorhizobium sp. P2_F5
CCAGCGTCCTCAGGCTCTCTTGACTATGCTGTATCGCTCGACGGATTGCCTCTGTCGTCGTGGCGCTCCCATGAAGAACCTGGCCCATAGTGCATCCCTCGATTCGGAGGATAAGGATGCCCCATCAAAGCCTGGGATCAAACATCTAGCGGCCCCCGACCCCTTCAATTCACGCCTTTCGGAACGTTCTCCGGCGGTACTACGGTCTCGACCACCTTCTGGCGGTGGAAGATGAACAGGCCGGCGAGGACGACGATGGCCGAGCCGATGAGGATGCGCGGTCCCGGCACATCGCCGAAGAAGGCCAGGCCGAAGATCACCGCCCATAGAAGCAGGCTGTAGTGCAGCGGCGCCAGCGTCGAGGCGGGCGCCAGCTTCAGCGCCCGGGTGATCATCAGATGGGCGCTGCAAGAGACGATGCCTAGCAAAAGCATCGCGCCGAAATCGAGTGCCGAGGGCGTGCGCCAGGCGCCGATGGTCATTACGGCACCGACCAGCAGCGTGCCGATGGTCTGCCAGGTGACCAGCGTGGTGTCGCTGGTGCCGCGCAGGCGGCGGCTGAGGATGATGGCAAAGGCAAACGCGATGCTGCCGACCAGCGCAAACAGCGAGGACTGCGAGAACGCCGCCGAGGACGGCTTCAGTATGATCAGCACGCCGCAGAAGCCGACCAGGATGGCTGCCCAGCGGCGCCAGCCGACCTTTTCGCCGAGCAGGAAATGCGACAGCGCCGCCACATAGATCGGCCCGGCCATGTAGAAGCTCATCACGTCGGCAAGCGGCAGATAGACGACAGCGGCATAGAACAGCGCCGTGTCCACCGTCGTCGCCAGCACGCGCAGAAACTGGAGGACTGGCCGCTCCATCTGGAACAGTCTGCCAGCACCCTGGTTGGCGATCATCGGGCCAAGTACGATGAAGGCGCCGATCGAGCGGATAAAAACCACCTGCCCAACCGAGAAACTGGCGACCAGCCATTTGCCCATCGCGTCGTTCAGCGCGAACATGAAATCGCCGGCCAGCATCAAAAGAATGCCAGCCAGAAGCACGTTTCTCATCGTGAAGCTGCGAGCAAGCGACTGGGCCATACGGCTCCCTAGCTCCAAGTCGCCGCTTTGACGAGGCAAATCGGTAAGACCAGCGGCGGAAATCGGCTATATCTACGCAGTTTTGTGCCGGCGGTTCACCTGGCCCGGCCGCCCGGCGATCGACAGCCGCGTCTCCTGCTTCATACGCTCGGCCACCACCTTGCCCCTGGCAACAACGCAGAGCCGTTCGGCGCGCAGGCGCAAGGCTTCGATCGGGTTGCCGGCGTCGAGGATGACGAAGCTGGCGCGCTTGCCGACCGCAAGGCCGAGATGGTCGAGGCCCATGATGGCGGCGTTGACATTGGTGACCATGTCGAAGCAGCGCGCCATGTCGGCCGGGCTCGACATCTGGGCGACGTGAAGCCCCATGAAGGCGACGTCGAGCATGTCGGCGGTGCCCAGAGAATACCAGGGATCGAGCACGCAATCCTGGCCCCAGCCGACACGGATGCCGAGTGCCAGCATCTCCTTCACCCGGGTCATGCCACGGCGTTTCGGGAACGTGTCGTGGCGGCCCTGCAGCATGATGTTGATCAGCGGATTGGGGATCGCCGACACACCGGCCTCGGCGATCAGCGGCAGCAGCTTGGAGACATAATAATTATCCATCGAATGCATGGAGGTGAGGTGCGAGCCGGCCACCTTGCCGTGCAATCCGAGACGCTGCGTCTCATAGGCAAGCTGCTCGATGTGGCGCGACAGTGGGTCGTCGGTCTCGTCGCAATGCAGGTCGACCATCAGCCCGCGCTTTGCCGCGATCTCGCAAAGCTCGGTCACAGAGCGCGTGCCGTCGGCCATGGTGCGTTCGAAATGCGGAATGCCGCCGACAATGTCGACGCCCATATCGAGCGCGCGCAGCGTGTTCTGCCGCGCCGTCGGCGAGCGGTAGAAGCCGTCCTGCGGGAAAGCCACCAATTGCAGATCGATGTAGGGCGCGACCGTCTTTTTGACGTCGAGCAGCGCCTCGACCGCCAGCAGCCGATCGTCGCAGACGTCGACATGGGTGCGGATGGCGAGCAGGCCCATCGAGACCGCCCAGTCGCAATAGGCGAGCGCCCGCTCGCGCACCGCCTCATGCGTCAGCAGCGGCTTCAGTTCACCCCACAGCGAAATGCCTTCGAGCAGCGTGCCCGAGGCGTTGATGCGCGGAATGCCGTAGGACAGCGTGGCGTCCATATGGAAATGCGGATCGACGAAGGGCGGCGAGATCAGATTGCCATGGGCGTCGATTGCGGTGCCGGCGGTGACATGCAGTTCGGACTCGATGGCGACGATCGTCTCGCCGACAATGCCGAGGTCGGCGACGGTGCCGTCGGGCAGCGTTCCGCCGCGCACAACAAGGTCGAAATCCATCTTTCGTCATCTCCCTGCAGATTGAGCGCCCTATTGTCGCGCGAAGGGTACCCGCTTTTCCAAAGGTTCCATCCGGCGGCAACTCGCTCTATAAGCCGCCAGTCGCCCCCGTGGCGAATCCGAAATTCGTCTCAGTCAGGCATGGGATCCGCCATTGTTTCGCTTCTTCCGTTCGACGGAAAACCAGCGCCTCATCGCGAGGCTGGTCAGGGAATCCTTCCACGAGCACAAGTTTGGCTACGCCGCCGCGATCGCGTCGATGCTGGTGGTGGCCGCCATGACAGGCGCCAGCGCCTGGATTCTGCGCGAGATCACCAATGAGTTCGTGATCTACAAGAGGCTCGACCGCGTCAACCTGATTGCCGGAGGGGTCGCGGCGATCTTCGTCCTTAAAGGCATCGCCAACTTCGTCCAGGCCTACTTCATGAGCCGCGTCGGCAACAGCATCATCGCCGACCGGCAGCGCAAGATCTACGATCGCATCCTGGCGCAAGGCATCGAGTTCTACCATTCGACCTCGTCGTCGGAACTGATCACCCGCATGACCAACAACGCGCAGGCGGCGCGTAGTGTGCTCGACCTCGTTGTCACATCCTATGTGCGCGATCTGGTGACGATGATTGTGCTGGTTGGGGTCATGGTCTGGCAGCAGCCGTCGCTGTCCCTGATCTGCTTCGTCATCGGTCCCATAGCCATTTACGGCGTCAACCACATCCTGAAGCGCGTGCGCAAGATCGCCGCGCAGGAATTCCGCTCACTCGGCCAGATCGTGCAGGTGATGCAGGAAACGGCGGTGGGCGTGCGCGTGGTGAAATCCTTCGGCCTCGAAGGCGCGATGCGCAAGCGCATGTACAAGGCCGTGTCGGACGTGGAGAACCGCGCCAACAACATCGCGACGCTGGAAGCCGCCACCAGCCCGGTGATGGAGACGCTCGCCGGGCTGGCAATTTCCGGCTCTGTCCTGGTCAGCGGGTTTCTGGT
Organism: Mesorhizobium sp. P2_F5; assembly: GCF_056403715.1. Lineage (NCBI taxonomy): Bacteria > Pseudomonadati > Pseudomonadota > Alphaproteobacteria > Hyphomicrobiales > Phyllobacteriaceae > Mesorhizobium > Mesorhizobium sp. P2_F5. The sequence continues at coordinate 3,423 of NZ_JBFUEY010000001.1, forward strand.
TCTGGGTGGAGGCCAGATGCCGGGCAACATCATGGCCTTCATCGCAGCGCTGCTCTTGGCCTACGAACCGGCCAAGCGCCTGGCGCGGGTGCGCATCTCGCTGGAAACCGGCATTGTCGGCGTGCGCATGATGTTCCAGCTTGCCGACAGGCCGCTGACGCTGGCAGAGAAGCCCGACGCAAAGCCGCTGCAGACGGGGCCGGGCGAAATCCGTTTCGACAATGTCAGTTTCGCCTACCCCGAAAGCTCGCCGGTGTTCGAAGGGCTGGACCTGACGCTTGCCGCCGGCCAGATGACGGCTCTTGTAGGGCCCTCAGGCAGCGGCAAGTCGACCATCCTCAATTTGATCATGCGCATGTACGACCCGCAGATCGGCAGGGTGATGTTCGATGGCCAGGACATTTCCGACGCCACGCTAGCCTCCGTCCGGGGAAAGATTGCCTATGTCAGCCAGGACACGTTCCTGTTTGCCGGCACGGTGATGCACAATATCCGTCTCGGCCGCCAGAATGCGACCGACAACGAGGTGATCGCCGCCGCCAGGGCGGCCAATGCGCATGACTTCATCAGCGCCCAGGCGAAAGGTTACGAAACGGAGGTCGGCGAGAACGGCGCGCTGCTGTCAGGTGGCCAGCGCCAGCGCATCTCGATTGCCCGCGCCATGCTGCGCAATGCCGAAATCCTGCTTCTGGACGAAGCAACCAGCGCGCTCGACGCCGAATCCGAGGCGCTGTTTCGCGACGCGCTGCAGCAGCTGACGGTCGGGCGCACCACCATCGTCATCGCCCACCGCCTGTCGACCGTGCACCAGGCCGACACGATCGTGGTTCTGGAGGCCGGCAAGGTGGTGGAAAGCGGCGCGCATCGCACGCTGCTCAACCAGGGCGGGCTGTATCAGAAGCTTTACGAGTATCAGCTGATGCCGTGAGGCGCTCTTCCTTCCCCCTGCGGGAGAAGGAAGAAACCTCACTCCGGAACGTGCCTCACCGCACCCTTGTCGGCGCTGGTGGCGAAGGCGGCGTAGGCGCGCAGCGCGGTCGTCACCTTGCGCTTGCGCTTTTCCTCGGGCTTCCAGGCCAAGGCGCCTTTTGCCTCCATCGCCGCACGTCGAGCATCGAGTTCAGCGTCGCTGACCGCCAGGCGGATGGTGCGGTTGGGGATGTCGATCTCGATCGTGTCGCCTTCCTGAACCAGTCCAATCGTGCCGCCTTCCGCGGCTTCCGGCGAGGCGTGGCCGATCGACAGGCCGGATGTGCCGCCGGAGAAGCGGCCGTCGGTGACCAGCGCGCAGGCTTTGCCGAGGCCTTTCGACTTCAAATAGCTGGTCGGGTAGAGCATCTCCTGCATGCCGGGCCCGCCGCGCGGTCCTTCATAGCGGATGACGACGACATCGCCGGCCTTGATCTCGTTGGACAGGATCGCCTTGACCGAAGCGTCTTGGCTTTCGAACACCCGCGCCGGGCCGGTGAATTTCAGGATCGATTCGTCGACGCCCGCCGTCTTCACGATGCAGCCGTCGACCGCCAGATTGCCCTTCAGCACGGCAAGGCCGCCGTCTTTCGAGAATGGCGTCTCGGCCGAGCGGATAACGCCTTTCTCGCGGTCGAGATCGAGCTCGTCCCAGCGGCGATCCTGGCTGAAGGCGACCTGCGTCGGCACGCCGCCCGGGGCGGCGAGGAAGAAGTCGCGGACGTTCTGGCTGGTGGTGCGGGAAATATCCCAATGGTCGAGCGCTTCGCCAAGGCTCGCCGTATGCACGGTCGGCAGGTCGCGATTGAGCAGCCCGGCATTGTCGAGCTGGCCAAGGATGGCCATGATGCCGCCGGCGCGATGGACGTCTTCCATATGCACGTCGGACTTTGCCGGCGCGACCTTGCAGAGCACGGGCACCCGCCGCGACAGCCGGTCGATGTCTTCCATGGTGAAGTCGACCTCGCCTTCATGGGCGGCAGCCAGGATGTGCAGCACGGTGTTGGTCGAGCCGCCCATGGCGATGTCGAGCGTCATGGCATTCTCGAAAGCGCCCTTGGAAGCGATGCTGCGCGGCAGTGCCGTCTCGTCATCCTGCTCATAATAGCGCTGGGCGAGATCGACGATGAGGTGACCCGCCTCGACGAACAGCCGCTTGCGGTCGGCGTGCGTGGCCAGCGTCGAGCCATTGCCGGGCAGCGACAGGCCGAGCGCCTCGGTCAGGCAGTTCATGGAATTGGCGGTGAACATGCCTGAGCAGGAGCCACAGGTCGGGCAGGCCGAGCGTTCGATGACCTTGACGTCCTCGTCGGAGATCTTGTCGTCGGCGGCGGCAACCATGGCGTCAACCAGGTCGAGCGCCTGCGTCTTGCCGGCCAGCACCACCTTGCCGGCCTCCATCGGCCCGCCGGAAACAAAGACGGTCGGGATGTTGAGGCGCAACGAGGCCATCAGCATGCCGGGCGTGATCTTGTCGCAATTCGAGATGCAGACCATGGCGTCGGCGCAGTGCGCATTGACCATGTATTCGACGGAATCGGCGATCAGTTCGCGCGACGGCAGCGAATAGAGCATGCCGTCATGGCCCATGGCGATGCCGTCATCGACGGCGATGGTGTTGAATTCCTTGGCGACACCGCCGGCCTTCTCGATCTCGCGCGCGACCAGCTGGCCGAGATCCTTCAGATGCACATGGCCCGGCACGAACTGGGTGAAGGAGTTGACCACCGCGATGATCGGCTTGCCGAAATCCGAATCCTTCATGCCGGTGGCGCGCCAGAGGCCGCGAGCGCCGGCCATGTTGCGGCCATGGGTGGTGGTGCGGGAACGATAGGCAGGCATGGATATTCCTTAGCTGGCCGGCTGCGCCCAGTGCGGAGCGTGGCGGCGCTGAATTTGGATCGCAGGGTTTATAGACCGGCAAGTATGGTCTGGCCAGATTTTTGCAATGCGCCAGAACGCGGGGCGCAAGCCAGTTGACGAGGTTCATTCATCTGTATATAGCCAAATGGGTATATACCTTATTGGCTATGGATATGAAATGAACCAGCTGGACGCCACTTTTGCCGCGCTTGCCGATCCGACCCGGCGCGCCATCCTTGCCCGGCTCATCCAGGGGGAAGCCTCAGTGATGGAACTGGCCGAACCGTTCGCGATGAGCCAGCCGTCGATCTCCAAGCATCTGAAAGTGCTGGAAGCCGCGGGGCTGATTTCGCGCGGCCGCGACGCGCAGCGCCGGCCCTGCCGGCTGGAGGCGAGGCCGCTGGCCGAAGCCAATGACTGGCTGGAGCGCTACCGCAAGATCTGGGAAGGCAACTTCCAGCGCCTCGACGCGTTGCTGGGCGCGCTGAAGGCCGAAAAGGCTCCCGGCGAGGCAGACCAATAGCCGAAGAAAATCAGAAGCCCGTGTCGGATCGCCAGTTGGCCGGACGTCCTTGGGCAAACAGACAAGCGCAGGAGGACCATCGTGAGCACCACCACCTTGCCCGGCTCGACCGTTGCGACATTGACCGTAACCACGCCGAGCGACCGTGAAGTCCAGATCACCCGCATCTTCGACGCGTCGCGGCCGATGGTGTTCGACTGCTGGACCGTGCCGGAGCTTTTGAAAGGCTGGCTGCACGGCCCCGACGGCTGGCGGCTGGCGGTCTGCGAAACCGACCTCAGAGTGGGCGGTGCCACCCGCTATGTCTGGCAGCACCGTGACGGTCGCAGCATGGGCATGAGCGGCGCCTATCGCGAGATCGTGCGGCCAAGCCGGATCGTCGCCACCGAACTGTTCGATGAGGACTGGACCGGTGGCGAGACCGTCGGAACGGTGACCTTTGCCGAGCAGACCGGAAAGACCCTGCTGACGCAAACGGTGCTTTACGCCTCGCAGGCGGCGCGTGACGGCGCGCTCGGCACCGGCATGACCAGCGGCATGGCTGAGAGCTACGCCCAGCTCGATTCCTATCTTCTTTCGCTCCAGGACGCCGCGAAGGGCGCGGCCTGACCCTCCCATCATCCCCAGAGAAAACGAGGACAGACTTATGCAAAAGATCACAACCTTCCTGTGGTTTGACGACCAGGCCGAAGAAGCGATGAACCACTACATATCCATCTTCAAGAATTCGAAGCAGCTGAGCGTGACGCGCTGGCCCAAGGGCCACGCTCTTGAAGGCAAAGTGCTGGTGGCCTCGTTCGAGCTCGACGGCGTCCCGTTCCTGGCGCTTAACGGCGGACCGCAATACAAATTCACCGAGGCGATCTCGCTTTCGATCGACTGCAAGAACCAGGAAGAGGTCGACCATTTCTGGGACAGGCTAACCGAAGGCGGCGAACCCGGGCGTTGCAGCTGGTTGAAGGACAAGTTCGGCGTTTCCTGGCAGGTGGTGCCGGAACAGCTGCCGCGCCTGCTGCAGGATCCGGACCGGGCCAAGGCCGGCCGGGTGATGTCGGCAATGATGCAGATGAGCAAGATCGATATTGCGAAGATCGAAGCTGCGGCCAAGGGGTGAGTTGAAGCCTTCAGCGTCGGCGCCGCCCCTCATCCGCCCTTCGGGCACCTTCTCCCCGTGAACGGGGAGAAGGAAAAAGCTGCACCTACGCCGCCTTGTCGCGGACCTGGTAGTCCTTGATGGTGGCGAAGCGGATGGCCTTCCAGCGTTCGGCTTCGTAGTTCAGCGAGAAGGCGTGCTGGGCCAGGAACACCGGGTCGTTGTCGAGGTCACGCGCAATGTCGCCGCGATGCGCCTCGATGAAGCGCAGCGTCTCGGCCTTGTCGTCGGCCGATATCCAGCGGCAGACCGAAAAGCGCGACATTTCGAATTCAACCGGCAGCGTGTATTCGAAATTCAGCCGCTCCTTCAAAACGTCGAGCTGCAGGGCGCCGACGACGCCGACGATTGCCGGCGAGCCATCTTCCGGTGAGAACAGCTGCACGACGCCCTCCTCGGCCATCTGGTGCAGCGCTTCCTTGAGCTTCTTGGCCTTCATGGCGTCACCGAGACGGACGCGGCGCAGGATTTCCGGGGCGAAATTCGGCACGCCGCGGAACAGGATTTCCTCGCCCTCGGTCAACGTGTCGCCGATGCGCAACGTGCCGTGGTTGGGAATGCCGACGACATCGCCGGCGAAGGCCTCGTCGGCGGTGACGCGGGTGCGGGCGAAGAAGAATTGCGGCGCAGACAGGGACATCGGTTTGCCGGTGCGCACCAGCTTGGCCTTCATGCCGCGCTCGAGCTTGCCCGAGCAGACGCGCACGAAAGCGATGCGGTCGCGGTGGTTGGGATCCATGTTGGCCTGAATCTTGAAGACGAAGGAGGTCATCTTCTCCTCAGTCGCCTCGACCTTGCGGGTGTCGGCCTCCTGCGCGCGCGGCGGCGGCCCGAAGGCGCCGAGCGCCTCGATCAGGTCGCGCACGCCATAATTGCGAAGCGCCGAGCCGAAATAGACCGGCGTCAGATGGCCTTCGCGGAACGCGTCAATATCAAGAGGGCGGCAGGCCTCGCGCGCGAGTTCCAGCTCCTCGATGAAGGCTTCGCGCTCGTTTTCCGGCAAAAGGCCGGCGACGCGGTTGGAATCGGGACCGTTGACCGGTGTGCGGTCTTTTTCGGCGTCACCCTTGCGCACTGCGTTCAGCGCCAGATGATAGGTGCCGGAGAAAGTCTTGCCGCGGCCGATCGGCCAGGTGATGGGCGCGGTGTCCAGGGCCAGCTTCTGCTCGATCTCGTCGAGGATTTCGAAGGGGTCGCGGCTTTCACGGTCCATCTTGTTGATGAAGGTGATGATCGGGATGTCGCGCAGCCGGCAGACTTCGAACAGTTTTAGCGTGCGCGGCTCGATGCCCTTGGCGGCGTCGATGACCATGACGGCCGAGTCCACCGCAGACAGGGTGCGGTAGGTGTCGTCGGCGAAATCCTCGTGGCCGGGCGTGTCGAGCAGGTTGAAGACATTGTCCTCATATTCGAAGGTCATCACCGAGGTGACGACCGAAATGCCGCGCTCGCGCTCGATCTTCATCCAGTCGGACCGGGTCTGGATACGGTCCTTCTTGGCCTTGACCTCGCCGGCAAGCTGGATGGCGCCGCCGAACAGCAGCAGCTTTTCGGTGAGCGTGGTTTTGCCGGCGTCGGGGTGCGCGATGATCGCGAAAGTGCGGCGGCGCGATACCGCCTGTTCGATGTCTTCTGCCAATTTGTGGAATCCTGTCTGTGGCGCGGGCTTCTAGCAGCGCTTTCCCGGCCTGTCGACAGTTTCGGGCCCGGTGGACCCTGACCGCTCTTGAGCTGGAACCGCTGCAATGGCATCACGGATGCCAGTTTGAAGAGGATCGGCATGAGCAATCCGAAACAAGTCATCGTCATTGGCGCCGGGATCATCGGCGCGTCGATCGCCTGGCATCTGACTAAGGCCGGCGCGCAGGTGACGGTGATTTCCGAGAGCGGCGCAGGCGGTGTCGCCACGCCCAATTCCTTTGCCTGGATCAACGCCAGCTGGGGTAACCCCGAAATCTATTTCCGGCTGCGCACCCGCGCCATGGCCGAGTGGGCACGGCTGGCAAACGAACTGCCCGGCCTGCCGCTCGCCTGGTGCGGCGGGTTGTGCTGGGATCTGCCGGCCGACAGGCTCGAGGCCTACGCGGCCGAACATTTGTCATGGGGCTACGGCATCGAGCGCGTCGACGCCAAGCGAGCGGCGCAGATCGAGCCCAATCTGGTCGAGCCGCCTGAATTCGCGGTTTATGTCGCGGAAGAAGGCGTGGCCGAACCGGTTGCGGCGGCCAAGGCGCTGCTAGCCTATGCCGAACGGCACGGCGCGCGCATTCTCTCCAGTTCCGTAACCGCACTTGTCCAGACCGATGGCAGGATTACCGGGGTCGATACATCGCATGGGCTGATGGCAACCGACGAAGTGGTGATCGCAGCCGGTGTCGGGGCGCCCGATATTGCCGCCACCGCCGGCATAAAACTGCCGATCGAGACGCCGCCCGGACTGATCGCCCACTCGCGGCCATACAAAAAGCTGCTCAACGGGCTGGTACACGCCGAGAAGTTACATATGCGCCAAACCGCCGAGGGCCGCATCATCGCCGGCTCGGATTTCGCCGGCGGCGATCCGGGCGAAAACCCCGACGCCACGGCGCGCGAACTGTTTGCGGCCGCGAAGGCGGCCTTGCGCGGCGGCGACGGGCTGGAGTTCGACTTCCACACCATCGGCTACCGGCCGACGCCGATTGACGGTTTTCCGATCATCGGCCGCGCCGAGGGCACGGACGGCCTTTATATCACCGTCATGCATTCCGGCATCACGCTGGCGCCGGCCGTTGGGCTGTTCGCCACGCGCGAAATCCTCGACGGCCAGCGCGATCCGCTGCTGGCGCCCTATGGGCTGGAGCGGTTTGCTCAGTAGCCCGGCGGCCGCTTGAAGCCACCATTGAGCGGCTCCATCGCCTTGGCGATACCGAGCAGCCGTGCCTCAGACCAGCGCGCGCCGACCAGTTGCAGGCCGATGGGTAGACCATCGCGGTCCTGTCCGAAGGGTATGGTCAGCGCGGGGTGGCCGGAATAGTTGAAGACTGCGCCATAGGCCGGCAGCATCCAGTAGCTCTGCGCCTTGCCATCAACCTCGATCGGCGTGCCGGGCTCGTAATGCGGGAAGGCCGTGGTCATCGCAACCGGGCACAGCAAGGCATCGCAGGTTTCGAAGAAGCTGTCCCAGGCAAGGATGGAGCGGTCGCGGCGGGCGAGTGCCTCGAACCAGCGCGAAACCGGCGTCGGTTGTTCAGGCGGCTCGGGTTGCGTGGCCTCCAGCATCATGCCGATCAGATCTCCGCCTTGCTCGAGATCGTCGTGCAGGTCGAGCCGCGGCAATTTTGCCGGCTCGACGGTCGCACCTGCCGCCTGAAGCTGCTTCGCCAAAGAATCGACCGCGGCAGCGATCTCGCCAGCCACTGGAAAGCCGGCAAAGGACGGTGCGGCGGCGATGCGCAGCGATTTGAGGTCGATTTTCGGCACGGCCTCGACCGGCACCGGTGCAAGGTCGGTGTCGGCACCATCTGGGCCGGCGATGATTTTGTAGATCAGCGCCAGATCGTCCACGGACCGCGCCAGCGGGCCGAGGCAGGACATCAGCCGCACGCTGCGCGCGACGCCGGTGGGGTCGGGAAAGGCGCCGACCAGGGAGACGCGGTGTTCGGTCGGCTTCAAGCCATAGACGCCGCAGAAGCTGGCCGGCAGGCGGATCGAAGCCTGCATGTCGGTGCCGACATCGAAGGACGTCATGCCGGTCGCCACCGCTGCCGCGGCGCCGCCACTGGAGCCACCCGATGTGCGCGTAAGATTCCACGGATTGCTGGTACGGCCAAACAGCGGATTATCAGACTGCCAGTCGGCCAGCATGGCCGCGACATTGGTCTTGGCCGTGAGAATGCCGCCGGCAGCCTTCAATCGGGCAACGACCGGGCTGTCCGCTTTTGCCACATAGTCGGCGAATGGTGGAAACCCGACGGTGGTCTTCATGCCTGCCGTCTCGTGCATGTCCTTCAGCGTGAAAGGCACACCATGCAGTGGGCCGAGCGCATCGCCGCGCGCCTGCGCCGCGTCGGCCTTTTTCGCGCGCTCGCGGGCGCCTTCCCGATCGAGATTGACGACTGCGTTGACCGCTTCGTTGTGCCGGTCGATCTGGGCGAGATGGGCGTCAAGCGCTTCGACGGCGGAGAGCTTGCGCGCGGCGATTGCAGCGGCGAGGTCGGTAGTCGAGGAGAAGACGAGGTCCATGGCGAATGCTCCGGCTGTTGCCACGTGTATCGTGGATTGAAGCCAAGTTCAGCATTTGGGGATAGTTAGTGCTTGATCGGAATTGCGCTCGGGATGGGAACTCCGAAGTCGATGTCAGAGTTCTACGGCGCCCCCCTCTGTCCTGCCGGACATCTCCGCCACGGGTGGGGAGATTGGCAGCTTTGGCTTCGGCGTCCCTCTTTCTGCGTTGAAAATTGGCGAAAGCCGGCGCGACGTCCAATCTCCCCCCTCGTGGGGGAGATGTCCGGCAGGACAGAGGGGGGCGTGAAGGAATGCGGCCTACCCTGTTTCCATGCCTCAGCCGACCAGTGCCAGCTTCGCCGTAACCGGCGCAAACGGCCGAATCGTCATGCCATCACCAGCAATGGTCACGAAACTCGCTGGCGGAATTGCCTGCCAGTCGCCGCCGTCACGGTCGAAGGGCTCCGAGACGATGCAACGGCCGCCATTGCGAACCGAGGTGTAGAGCGTCGGTGCGTGGCAGTCGCTTGCGTAGCGCACGGCATACAACGCCTGCCCATCCGAAAAGGCGGCGGTGAGTTTCAAGGCCGGCTCCAGACCGGCGCGGCGCGATGCCTCGATGACGCGGGCCGTCGCGCGCGACACTGCCCCTTGCGGGTCACTGGTGAGACCCTCATCGATCATCAGCAGGAAAAACAGTTCGGAATCGGTGGTGCCTTCGCGCTGGTCGAAGACGGAGTCGGAGAGCGAATTCTCCAGCGCACGACGGATTTTTTCGAAGCCGCCGATCTGGCCGTTGTGCATGAACGACCAGTTGCCGGCGATGAAGGGATGGCAGTTCATGCGGCTGGTGGCGCCGCCGGTCGAAGCCCGGACATGGGCGAGGAACAGGCCGGATCTGATCTGCCGGCACAGGCTTTTCAGATTGGGGTCCGACCAGGCCGGAAGAATGTCGCGATAGAGGCCGGGCTCGGGCCGGTCGCCATACCAGGCGAGACCGAAGCCGTCGCCATTGGTCGGCGACTTGGCTTCCTGGGCGCAATGGCTCTGGGCAATCAGCGAGTGACAGGGCGCGGTGACGATGTCTTCGAGGAAGACCGCTTCACCAAGATAGGCCGCCCAACGGCACATCGCTTTGACCGTTCCTTAGGCGCGATCCATAAGAGCCGACGGCTCCTCGGTCGCGTGTGAGCCTCTGTTGTGCGTCCGCTCGTAGAGTTCGCGAACGATTCGGCTTGCCGTAGTCTCGAAGAGAAATGGCAAGAAAGCGTGAACGAGTGCTGCACCCGCAGCCATCGACAGGCGCGAGCAGAACCACGCGGCAAAAGCCATATGGCTGAAATAGGTCTCGCCCACCTTGGCCGGGTGAGAGGTGAAAAGCCCTGCAAGCCGTGTCGTCATGGTGATCCCTCCTGCCGGGATAAGCCCCGATGCTGGGTATCCTGCCACGGGGAAAAGGTTCATCGGTCTCAATTTGTCCTTGTCTAACGCCGTGGTTCGGGACATTCATCCCAACATGGCTCTTGAATTCGATGAAATCGACCGAAGACTGCTTGCCGAGCTGCAACGCGACGGAACGCTATCGGTCGACCAGCTCTCCGAAAAAGTGTCGCTGTCGCGCAATGCCTGCTGGCGGCGGGTCAAGCGGCTGGAGGAGGACGGCGTCATCACCGGCCGGGTGGCGCTGGTCGATGCCGACAAGCTCGGGCTCGGGCTTTCGGTGTTTATCCTGATCCGCACCTCCAATCATGACCCCGACTGGCTGCAGAAGTTTCGGGCGGCGGTGACCGGTTTTCCCGAGATCACCGGGGTCTACCGCATGTCGGGCGATCTCGACTATGTGCTGCGCGCCCGCGTTGCCGACGTGAAGGCCTATGACCGGCTCTACCAGCGGCTGATCGCCAAGGTAGCGCTGTCGGACGTTTCGGCCTCCTTCGTCATGGAGGAGATCAAGGAGACGACGGTGGTGCCCGTGGAGTTGCGCTAGCCAGTATCACTGCGTTCGAGATTGGCCGCCGCACCCTTCCAACTTCGTCATCCCTGGGCGGAGCAGGAGCGAAGCTCCGTCGCGGAGACCCTGGGATCCATGCCGCGACCTTGGCCGTGGAGGGCAGCGGCGCAGAATCCTGCACCGTTGCAACGCTCATGTGCCCCGGCATGGATCCTCGGGTCTGCGCCGCGTCGCTTCGCTCCTTGCTTCGCCCGTGGATGACGAACCTGGTTGTGCCTTCGCCAATCGCAAAGCACGCACGTTGGGCGGCAGGGTCATCGTGACGCCGCAAAGAAAGCCGTTGATAGCCTAGCGCGCGAGTTGACCGAATCGCCGTTCGCGCCGATAGGATCGATTTTATGCGCGCAGCCCTCCAAAATTCCTCCGTCATTGGTCCCACTGTCGGCTTCGTCAGGTTGCCGCATGGTGAAGGACTTCCCCTCCCCGCCTATGAAAGCACCGGCGCCGCCGGCATGGATCTGCGCGCCGCGGTGCCGGATGACCGGCCGCTGCTGATCCTGCCGGGTAAACGCGCTTTGGTGCCGACCGGGCTGATTCTGGAGATGCCCGAGGGGATGGAAGGCCAGGTGCGGCCGCGTTCCGGGCTGGCCTTCAAACACGGCCTGACCGTCCTCAATTCACCGGGCACGGTCGACAGCGATTATCGCGGCGAGGTCAAGGTGCTGCTGGTCAATCTTGGCGACGAGGATTTCGCGGTGACCCGCGGCATGCGCATTGCCCAGATCGTATTTGCCACGGTGACGCAGGCGACGGTCGAGGAGCGCAGCCTGGCCGGCGCGACCACGCGCGGCTCCGGCGGATTCGGATCGACCGGCACCGCCTGAATGAACATTCCAAAACTGGTTATTTTCGACTGCGACGGGATTCTCGTCGACACCGAGAACCTTGCCAACCGGCGGCTTGCCGAATGGCTGAGCGCGGCGGGCTATCCGACCACCTTCGAATATTGCCGCAAGCATTTCTCCGGCCGCAGCATGGTTTCGGTGCAGAAGGAGATCGAAGCGGCGACAGACGTCCGGCTCGGCACCGATTTCGTCGATCGCTGGAACGCCGGCCTGCCGGATTTGTTCTCGCACGGCGTCGAAGCGATCCCTTATGTTCGCGACTTCATTGAAGCCGTGCGCGCGGCTGGCATCGCCTATTGCGTCGCCACGTCGGCGCGCATCTCGAAAATGCACATCACGCTCGGCCAGACCGGTCTGCTGCCGTTGTTCGAGCATGCGATGTTTTCCGCAACCATGGTCAGCCGCGGCAAGCCGTTTCCGGACCTGTTCCTGCATGCGGCAAAGACCATGGGTTTTGCGCCCGCCGACTGCATCGTCATCGAGGACAGCGTCGCCGGCACACAGGCCGGCATTGCCGCCGGCATGCGCGTCTATTCCTATCATGGCGATCCCTATTCCGACCGCGATGGGCTGACCGACGCCGGCGGCATATTGTTCGACGACATGCGCGAACTGGCAGGGCTGGTGCCGATCCACTGATCCGCTGGTTTGAGAGGCTGGACGCCTTGAGAGGCTGTGCTACGGTCCGCGCGCCCGACAGCCTGAGGCGCGCCGATGCCAATGAACCTGCTTCGTTTCATCCTAGCGCTTGTGCTGCTGCCCTGGCTGTGGACCGCAGCCGGCGCACAGGCCGTCAGTTTTCCGGAGTTCGGCAGCGCCATCCCCGGCCACACGGATGTCACCTATCTCGACCTCGCCAGGATGGTCATTTCCGATCTCGCGGCGGACAGTGACGGCTTCTACAAGGGTGGATTGCCGATCGACATGCGCCACATCGAGGGACCGGATGGAGGTGGCTCGCCACCCGAGACATCGGGTCTCTCCAACGCCGGCGTTCTCGCCATCAAGGCCGGCGGCAAGGACCGGCTGGCGATGCTTTACGATCTCGGCGACTCGCCCGACAGCGCCGAGGGCTATGCCGTGCTGGCGCTCTACGACATCACCGAAAAGCCTAAGCTGCTCGACGCCGTCAATGTAGCGGTCGACCGCAGTACCTATTTCCGCGAGCCCGGCAAACTTCCCGTCAGCGCCGGCGACGATGTCCTCATCACCATGAGCACGCATTTCAATTCAAGCCAGGGCTATGTGATCACGCCGCTGATCATGGTGCGCGACGACAAGTTCGAACTGATCGACATGATCTACACGTTCGACGAGAACCTCTGCGCTTACAGGCGCACGCAGGAAGTGGCTTTCCAGACGATCGCTGATGGGCAGCCCTATGCCGCGATCAAGGTGATGGTGACCGACGCCACGGTGCCGAGCGGTGAAAGTTGCGACGACCAGCCGCCCAAGCCTGAATCACACGCGATTTCCGCCACCTATCATTGGGATAAGAAGACGTCGCACTACGTCAAGGATTCCGACGCGCTGGACAAATTGGCAGGAGAGAACGCCAAACGCTTCTGAGCCAACCGCATTCGTTTGCCCGGTGCAAATCGGCACGATAGAATCCGCAGACATTTCCGCACATGAAGGGAAGCACCATGGACAAGGGCAAGATCTTTCGCGACCTGCACGCCTCGACGTTCGTCATGCCCAATCCATGGGACGTCGGCACGACCAAGCTTCTGGCGTCCTTCGGCTTCAAGGCGCTGGCGACAACCAGCGCAGGCTTTGCCTTTTCGCGCGGCCTGCCCGACGGCGCGGTGACCTTCGAGGCGATGATCCACCATTGCCGCGAGCTGACGGCGGCAACCAGCCTGCCGGTTTCGGCCGATCTCGAGAAGGGCAAGGGCGACAGCGCGACGAGTGCCGCCGAGACGGTTTTTGCCGCTGAGGCCGCCGGCCTCGCCGGCTGCTCGATCGAGGACCATACCGGCGATCCCGACAAACCGATCTATGAGTTTTCGCATGCCGTCGAGCGCGTTGCGGCCGCAGCGGAGGCGGCGCGCGCGCTCAAGCACGATTTCGTCTTCACCGCGCGAGCCGAGAATTTCCTGTGGGGCAAGCCGGACCTCGACGACACGATCAAGCGACTGCAGGCTTTCGAGAAGGCCGGTGCCGACGTGCTCTATGCGCCCGGCCTCAGCGATGTCGAAACGATCCAGAAAGTCTGTTCGGCTGTGAGCAGGCCGGTCAATGTCATGGCACTGCCGGGGTTCACCATTGCCGACCTCGCCATGGCCGGGGTCAAGCGCATCTCGCTCGGCCCATGGCTGACCAATTTCGCCTTCGGCATGCTGGAAACAGCGGCGCGCGAAATCCAGCAGGACGGCACGTTCGGCTTCACCCGCGCCGCCATGCCGTTCGGCAAGCTGCAGGCGCTGTTTTCCAAACCCTCAGCCTAAGGATCCCAGCGCATGACGCTCACCGTCGTCGACATGCACACCGGCGGCGAGCCGCTCAGGATCGTCACCGGCGGTTATCCCGGTATCCCCAAGGGCACGATCCTGGAAAAGCGCGCCTATGTGCGCGACAATCTGGATCATCTGCGCAAGCTGCTGATCTTCGAGCCGCGCGGCCATTACGACATGTATGGCGCACTGCTGGTAGAACCCGATCTGCCGGGCGCCGACCTCGCCGTGTTGTTCATGCACAATGAGGGCTATTCGACCATGTGCGGCCACGCCATCATCGCGCTTGGCCGCTACGCCGTCGACGAAGGCCTGGTGGCGAAACAGGAACCGGTGACGACCGTCAACATCGAGGCGCCATGCGGCCTGGTCGTCGCTTCGGTCGAAGTCAGGGACGGCAAAGCGGGCGCCGTGTCGTTCGAAAGCGTGCCGGCCTTCCTGTTTGCCCGCGACCAACAGACCGAACTGCCGGACTACGGCCCGATCGCCTTCGACGTCGCTTATGGCGGCGCCTTCTACGCGCTGGCCGACTGCCATCAATTCGGGCTGGAGTTCGGTCGCAGCCGGGTGCGCGATTTCGTCGATGCGGCAACCGCGCTGACCGACAGGCTGAAGGCGGAACTGCCGCTGTCGCATCCCGACCATGTCGACCTCGCCTTTCTCTACGGCACCATCCTGACCGACGGACGGGATGGATTTTCCAGCGAGGCGACGAAGAACATCTGCGTCTTTGCCGATGCCGAGGTCGACCGCTCGCCGACCGGCTCCGGCGTCACCGCGCGGCTGGCGGCGATGCATGCCAAGGGCGAGATCGACCTTGGTCAGGAGCGGACCTTCGAAAGCATCGCCGGCTCGCGCTTCTCCGGCGCGGTGGCGCGTACGACCACGGCCGGCGCGCATGATGCGATCATCGCCCGTGTCGGCGGCCGCGCCTATTATTCGGGCCGGGCAGAGTTCACCGTCGAGCCGGACGATGAACTCGGGCGCGGGTTTCTGTTGCGCTAGGCGAGCCGACCTATCGCCTGGCGCTCTCCCGCACGCTGATCGCCTTGTGCAGATGCACCATAATGGCGGCGGCGAAGAGCGGCGCCAAAAGGTTGAGCAGCGGTACGGCGAGGAAGGCGGCGATGAGGAGGCCGGCCAGGAACACAGTGCCGGCATATTTCCTGCGCAACGCCCTTGCCTCGTCCTCCGGGCGAAAGCGCATGGCGGCGAATTCGAAGAACTCGCGCCCGAGCTGATAGCCGTTGACGATGAAGAAGGCGGCGATGTTGATGCCGGGCACCAGAAGCAGCAGCAGGGCGATGATGTTGCCCAGGATGACGACGCCGAAGAATTTCACCGACAACACCAGCGAGCGCAGCGCCGGCATGGCCCTGCCGGCCGGGTCGTCGGGAAAGTCGGTGCGCTCGACCACCTCGGCGATGTCGTCGAGAAACAGGCCGGCGACGATTGCCGTCACTGGCGCGATCAGCAGCGCCATCCCGAAGGCAAGCGCGATGGCCGCGATGATGCCGCTCAGCCATCCGGCCCAGGACGGCAGGCCGGGCAACAGGGCGTGAACCCACGGCAAGGCCAGCCAATCGACAAGCCCGGTCAAGGCGAACCACAAAGCGACCAGCGCCAGCACGGTCAGCCCAAGTGTTTTCAGGAAAACCGCGCGGAATTCGGGAGAAAACAGCCGACTCAGGGCGGCGCGGGCAGCGTCGAGAATCACGGGGCGCCTCCAATCTCGGTCGAAATGGACATCTCCGAGATAGGCTGACACCGCCCGTGCCGCAAGCTTGCTAGCGCGCCAGCACGCGCGAGCGGGCGGGGATGGTCATCGCCGCGACGCCGGCGACGACGCAGCCCATACCCCAAAACGCCGTCGGCCCAAGGCTTTCGCCGAGGAACAGGACACCGATACCGACGCCGATCGGCACGCGCAGATACGCCTGCGAGGTGGTGCCGACCGAGCCAAGCGTGTGGATGAGGCGGAAGAAGATGCAGAAGGCCAACGCCGTCGAAAACACCGACAGCGCCAGCAAGGCCAGGATCGACGCCATTGACGGCGAAAGCGTCCACGGACGGTCGAAGACCAGGCTCAACGGGACAAGGATGACTGCGCCGCACAGCATCGAGCCGGCGGCCGGCAGCATCGGATCGAGTCCCCTAAAACCGCGGCCGAAAATGGCGGCACCGGCATAGCAGACCGTGGCTGCGACAACGGCAAGCTGCGCCCACAATTGATGGCCGAGTCCGCCAAGCGCCTGGGTGCCGACGATCAGGCAGATGCCCGCAATGCCTGCGCCGACGCCAAACAGCTTGCGTGCGGTGACCTGCTCGTGGCGGGTGATGAGCGCGGTCAGCAGGAAGGTGAAGATCGGCGATGTCGCGTTGAGGATGGTGGCGAGGCCGGCATCGATGGAACGCTCGGCGGCGGCGATCAGCGTGAACGGCACGACGCTGTTGAGGCAGGCCTGGACCATGAACCGCCACCAGGTCGCGCCGTCCCTCGGCATGGAGAGGCCGCGCCAGCGGATGAGCGCAAGCAGGATGCCGCCGGCGATCAAGGTCCGGGCGGCGATGAAGGTTATCGGCGGGATCGTTTCGACACCGATCTTGATGAACGTATAAGACGCGCCCCACAGAGCCGCCAGCACGCCAAGCAGCGCCAGTTCGGTGGTCATGTCGGTCTTTGCTTGCATGCCTGTGAGCGCCTTCAGCCATCGGGATCGAAGCTCTTCTAATCCGTAGGGCAGAGGAAATGCTTCGATGACGGTGCAACCATAGCTGCACATCTCTACGCCGCACATGGTCCAGTTCGATTTGACGGCTAGGCAAAACCCTTCCGAATCGAGAGCCTGATCCATCCCGATTGCATCGGGACGGGGCTCTATTTCTGTTTGACCATGATCTTGTCCGAAAACCGGGTTCCACTTTTCGGGATCATGGTCTAGACCCGCGCCCGGCCGGCGTGGCAGAAAGCCGGCAGGTTCCAAGGCGGAGACATTGATGCCGGATTATGACGTGCTTTGCATCGGCAATGCCATTGTCGACATCATCGCCCAGTGCGACGACGCTTTTCTCGAGACCAACGGCATCATCAAGGGTGCGATGAACCTCATCGACACCAAGCGCGCCGAGCTGCTCTACAGCCGTATGGGCCCGGCGATTGAAGCGTCCGGCGGCAGCGCCGGCAACACCGCGGCCGGCATCGCCAGCTTCGGCGGCAGCGCCGCCTTCTTCGGTAAGGTGTCGAACGACCCGCTCGGCGAAATCTATGCCCATGACATCCATGCCCAGGGCGTTGCCTTCGACACCAGACCGCTCGAGGGCCAGCCGCCGACGGCGCGCTCGATGATCTTCGTCACCCCCGATGGCGAGCGTTCGATGAACACCTATCTCGGCGCCTGCGTCGAGCTCGGCCCGGAAGATGTCGAGGCCGACAAGGCGTCGGGCGCCAAGGTTACCTATTTCGAGGGCTATCTATGGGACCCGCCGCGCGCCAAGGAGGCGATCCGGCAGACGGCGAGGCTGGCGCATGCCGCCGGGCGCGAAGTGTCGATGACACTATCGGATTCGTTTTGCGTCGACCGCTATCGCGACGAGTTCCTCGAGCTGATGCGCTCCGGCACAGTCGACATCGTCTTTGCCAACAGCCACGAAATCAAATCGCTCTACCAGACCAAATCCTTCGACGAGGCGCTGGCGGCTATCCGCAACGACTGCAAGATTGCCGCTGTCACCCGCTCTGAAAAGGGCTCGGTGATCGTGCGCGGTGACGAGACCGTCACCATCCAGGCGACGACGATCCGCGAGCTGGTCGACACCACCGGCGCCGGCGACCTCTATGCCGCCGGCTTCCTCTACGGCTACACGACCGGACGCAGCCTGAAGGATTGCGGCGATCTCGGCTCGCTGGCCGCCGGGCTGGTGATCCAGCAGCTCGGGCCGCGACCGCGGCAGAACCTGCGCAGCGCGGCCCAACTGGCAGGGCTGCTGTAGTCCCGCTGCGTCACCCCTGACGAGGCGTCAAACGACGCCATCTGTCGTGCGCCTGTCATAGAGCACACCTACACGCAAGGTAGGGCGTTCCGTGGCTGACATTCGGGACGCCGGAAGTCAGTTGGGGTGTCCAAATGCAAGACAGCTACCTCTCGGGTCGCTGCGTCTGTTGCCGCTGCGCTTTCAGCTCTCCGCTATAGCCGTTCAACGAACCGGCCACAGCCTGGGAGGAGCGTGCGTGGCCAGCAAGACAGATGTATGACCAGATTTCAGAACCCGACGGACGGAATCTCGCAGGAGGCCCTGGCAGGCCTCGTGGCCGAGGCGGTGCAGCGGGCTCTGGTCCAGCACGGCATGGCCATGGACCCGCAGGCATTGGCTTCGGCTGGCGCCATTGCCGGCAGCGTCGCCGCCGCCCTGACCTTCCTTTCGCAGACACAGCGGCTCGCCATCGAGACCTTCAGAGGCGAATGGACCGCGCGCGCCACCGAATTCGTCCAGTCGATGGCGGAAAAGCCGACGCGCCAAGGCACGACGACCCGCAATGTTGCCTTGGTTGACGAGCCGGCTCCCGCAGACGATCCAGACAAGCCCGCCTCTCTCCTGCCCAGGGAGCGGATGCTTCAGTCGATGCTGATCGAGGACTGGGCCGGCGAGGTCGCCGGGTCGACCTATCTGGAGGAGAAGTTCCGCATCCCGCGCTCTACGCTGCATCGTTGGCAAAGGCGCAACGAGGTCATTGCGCTGCGCAAGGGCGGCCGCAAGCATGTCTTCCCGCTGGCGCAGTTCGTCGACGGCAGGCCGGCTGCCGGGATCAACGATGTGCTGTCGGCGATCGCTAATCCAAGGCTTGCCTGGTTCTGGCTAAACCGCGCCGCGCCGGAACTTGGCGGCCGCGTTCCGATCGAGATGCTTAAGCAGGACATGGTGCAGGACGTCGTGCTCGCCGCGCGCGATTTCTCCCCGGCCTGATTTCCGCCTCGGCTGAGAATGATCGGCTGTTCGCGCTTCCGCATTACTAAGCCAGGTAAATACATTTCACAAAACAGTTATAATCGAGATCAAAGTGCGTTATTACCATCTACCCTTTATATATCCCCGTATCTTACGTGCTGATTGTGCCGTTTGTGCCATATTGTCAGATATATGACGTGATAATTGAGCAACAATACTTATTGAAGAGTCCAAAAAGCCGCTTTTGCGGCACAATCTCTGTTGATCGCAGCTGCTGCATAGGCCATGTCGAAGGCGAGAGCACGGCGCGATGCGCGGCTTTCAATATGGGGTGAATCGGCAGGCTTTGGAGCCGTGTCCGACCTGATTTGAACCTTTGACTGGAGATTCAAGAAAATGAACATCAAGAGCCTTCTTCTCGGCTCCGCCGCGGCCCTGATCGCGGTCTCGGGCGCGCGCGCCGCCGACGCGGTCGTCGTCGCCGAGCCGGAACCGGCCGAATACGTCAAGATTTGCGACGTTTACGGTTCGGGCTACTTCTACATCCCCGGCACGGAGACCTGCCTGCGCATCGGCGGCTATGTCCGCTATGACATCGGCGTCGGCGATGCCGGCTCGTTCGATGGTGTCAATAACGTACCGGACCACCAGGACGGCGACAGCCAGGACACCTTCTACAAGAACGCCCGCTTCACGCTGAAGACCTGGACCGGGCAGGAAACCGAACTCGGCACCTTGAAGACCTACACCGAGACCCGCTTCAATTTCGGCAACAGCAGCGGCGACTATCTCAACCAAGCGGCTTCCAATGCGAACGACTGGCAGGGTCGTAACAAGTCGCTGTCGCTGCGTTACGCTTGGATTCAGCTCGGTGGCCTGCGCGTCGGTAAGGATGACACGGCTTTCGATACGTTCATCGGCTACGCCGGCAGCGTTATCCAGGATACGCTTGTTCCCTACGGTGGGCAGGAGAGCAACGTCGTTCAGTACTACTTCGACGCAGGCAACGGCTTCTCCGCCGTGGTCTCTCTCGAAGAAGGCGCTGGCGCGGTTGGCACCATTGACAGCTATGTTCCGCATGTCGTCGGCGGCGTGAAGTACAAGGGCGCCTGGGGTGCGGTCACGGGCGTCGTCGCCTATGACAGCAACTACGAGGAAGTGGCGGGCAAGGTCCGTTTGGACGTCAATGTCAGCAAGGAGTTCTCGCTCTTCGTGATGGGCGGCTACGGTACGGACGACAACCTCACCGACAATGCTGGCAACGCCATCGACGCCAGCGGTCGCGGCTTCTACAAGCAGTGGGGTGGCAACTGGGCAATCTGGGGTGGCGGCACCTACAAGTTCAACGAAAAGACTGCGTTCAACGCCCAGGTCTCTTACGACGACTGGAAGAACCTCGGCGTCGCCGCTAACGTTGCCTATACCGTCGTGCCTGGCTTTACCGTCACGGCTGAAGTCGATTACCTCAATGCCGGAAAATTCGGCGACGCTGACTTCAACAACTGGACCAAGGCCAACAAGAAGAGCAGCCTTGGCGGCATCCTCCGCTTCCAGCGCTCGTTCTGATCGACCTGTCTCGACAAAAAAGGCCCGCAGCGCATTGCTGCGGGCCTTTTCGCTCGAGCACCGGGCGTTGCTGTGTCGTCGCAATGAGCGCTTCGCTCAGGCGGACTGGCGAAGCTCGCCGGCTTCGGACCCCAAAGCGTCGGTGGTGACCAGCCGGTCACGACCGTTTTTCTTGCCGATGTACATGAGCCGGTCGGCGAGCGCGACCAGCGCGTCCGGATCGGCAGCCTCCGTCGGATAGATCGCAACGCCGACGGTGCAGCCGACATGGATGTCGCCACCCGGAGCGGGAACCTTGATGCGCAGTCGCTCCAGCACGCGCTCCGCCACGCGCACGGCCTTCTCCCTGGCCTGCTCCGCGTTCCCCGAAAACAGGAAGGCAAACTCGTCACCGCCGAGCCGCGCGACGAAATCGGCGCTGCGCAGGATGGTGCGCAGCTTGTCCGACACGCGCTGCAGCAGCGCATCGCCAGCCTCGTGGCCGAGCGTGTAGTTGACCTGCTTGAACCGGTCGAGGTCGATGAACAGAAGACCGGCTGCATCGCCGGTGCCGGCGCAACGGTCGATCACCGATTTGAGTTCGTTGTGGAAGGCGCGGCGGTTGGGCAGGTCGGTCAATGCATCGTGGTTGGCCGAGTGGTCGCTATGCTGCTTGGCCAGCTCGATCTCGCGCTTTTGCGCGGAGAGCTCTTCATTGGCGGCCTTGAGTTCGAGCAGCAGTTGGGCATTGAGGTCCTCGACAACCTTGCGGTCGCTGATGTCGACAACGAAACCCTCGAGGAATTCGAGTTCGCCGGCATCATCCCAGACACCGCCGCCGATCTCGCGGACCCAGAGCGGTTCGCCGACCTGCGGCACGATCCGGTAGTCGACGTTCCAGTTGCAGCGCGCCGCAAGCGCGGCGTCGACGGCGGCATAGACGGCGGCGAGGTCATCCGGGTGGATGGCCGAGACATAGTCGCGCACCGCGTTGTGAATGAAGTCGCTCGGCCGATAGCCGCTGACGGTGAAAATGCCGTCGCTGATGTAGAGCATGGTGTAGGATGAGTCGTTGCGGCAACGGTAGAGATAACCGTCCATGCGGCCGGTGATGCTGAGCAGCGCATCCAGCCGCTCGTCGTGATAGACCCCCTGGCCGACAACCGATACCGTGTCATGCTTCATGGCCGCACCCCCGTTTTGGCGGTCTGAGCGCGCCGCAAATGCCTTGGGGGCATAGGGGCAAGAACGTCCCCTATAGCAGCCGAATATTATCAATCTCTTATGGAAATGGCGATTTGCCGGCAATTCGGCCTGAATCGCGAGATTCCCGCGATGCTCGGTCCCCTGCGGACCGTTCGTCAAGCTGCCCTCCGCTATGGCTTCGGGCCTTGCCTCACTCGAGAAGCGTTCGCAGGGTCACCTTGGCTTTTCGTCCGCTGCGCGGGCGTCAAGCCCCCGCCGTATACGCCGCGATGGCCGCCATGTTGACGATGTCGGAGTCCTTGGCGTTGAGCGAAACGATCTGCACCGGCTTATTGAGGCCGACCAGCAGCGGGCCAATGACGGTCGAGCCGCCGAGTTCCTGCAGCATCTTGGTCGAGATCGAGGCCGAGTGGAACGCCGGCATGATCAGCACATTGGCCGGGCCGGTCAGCCTTATAAACGGATATTGCGCCATGGCCCGCGCGTTGAGCGCGACGTCGGCAGCCATCTCGCCATCATATTCGAAATCGACCCGGCGTTTGTCGAGGATGCGCACCGCTTCCTGCACCCGCTCGGAGCGTTCGCCCTGCGGATGGCCGAAGGTGGAATAGGCAAGCATGGCGAGCCGCGGTTCATAACCCATGCGGCGGGCGAAGCCTGCGGCTTCCTCGGCAATGTCGGCGATCTGCTCGGCATTCGGCATGTCGTGCACGGCGGTGTCGGCGACGAGCACGGTCTTGCCCCGCGCCAGCACAATCGACACGCCGATGACACGGTGGCCGGGTTTGGCGTCGATGATGCGGCGGATGTCGTCGAGCGCGGTGGAATAGTTGCGGGTGACACCGGTGACGATGCCGTCGGCATCGCCCAGCGCCACCATGCAGGCGGCAAAATGGTTGCGGTCGTTGTTGATCAGGCGCTGGCAGTCGCGAAACAGGAAGCCCTTGCGCTGCATGCGCTCGTAGAGAAAGTCGGTGTAGATGCCGTTGCGGCGCGACAGCCGGGCATTGATGATCTCGATGCCTTGCTTGTTCAAGTCGATGCCGGCGTGCCTGGCGTTCTCCTTGATCACATCGTCGCGACCGAGCAGGATCGCGGTGCCGAGCTTCTGGTTCACATAGGAGACTGCGGCGCGCATCACCTGCTCCTCCTCGCCCTCGGCGAAGACGATGCGCTTGGGCTGGCGGCGGACGCGATCGTAGATGCGCTGCAAGGTCGAGGCGATCGGGTCGCGGCGGGCGGACAGTTCCTGCGCATAGCGATCGAGATCGAGGATCGGCTTGCGGGCGACGCCCGACTCCATCGCTGCCTTGGCCACGGCGAGCGGGATGGCCGAAATCAGGCGCGGATCGAACGGCACCGGGATGATGTAGTTGGGGCCGAATTTCGGCCGGTTGCCCTGGTAGGCGGCGGCGACGTCGTCGGGCACGTCCTGGCGTGCAAGTGCTGCCAGCGCGCGTGCGGCGGCGATTTTCATGTCGTCATTGATGGTGGTGGCGCGCACATCCAGCGCGCCGCGGAAAATGTAGGGGAAGCCGAGCACGTTGTTGACCTGGTTCGGATAGTCCGAACGCCCGGTGGCCATGATGGCGTCGGTGCGGATTTCGGCCACTTCTTCCGGCGTGATCTCCGGATCGGGATTGGCCATGGCGAAGATGATCGGGTTCTTGGCCATCGACTGTACCATGGCGGCGGTCAACGCACCCTTGGCCGAGAGGCCGAGGAATATGTCGGCACCATCGAGCGCCTCGGCGAGGCTGCGCGCCTCGGTCTTCACCGCATGCGCCGACTTCCACTGGTTCATGCCTTCGGTGCGGCCTTGAAAGACGACGCCCTTGGTGTCGCACAGAGTGATGTTTTCGGGCGCGAAGCCCATCGCCTTCATCAGCTCGATGCAGGCGATGCCGGCAGCACCGGCGCCGTTGCAGACCATTTTCGTGGTCTTCATGTCGCGGCCTGTGACCTCCAGCGCGTTGATCAGTCCGGCGGCGGAGATGATGGCGGTGCCGTGCTGGTCGTCGTGGAAGACCGGGATGTCCATCAGTTCGCGCAGGCGCTGCTCGATGATGAAGCACTCCGGCGCCTTGATATCCTCAAGATTGATGCCGCCGAAGGACGGCCCGAGGAAGCGCACGCAATTGATGAACTCGTCGGCATCCTCGGTGTCGACCTCGAGATCGATGGAATCGACATCGGCGAAGCGCTTGAACAGCACCGCCTTGCCCTCCATGACCGGCTTGGAGGCCAGCGCGCCGAGATTGCCTAGACCGAGAATGGCGGTGCCGTTGGAGATGACGGCGACCATGTTGCCGCGCGTCGTATAGTCGAAGGCACGGCTGGGGTCCTCGGCGATGGCCAGGACGGGAACCGCAACGCCAGGCGAATAGGCGAGGCTCAGATCGCGCTGCGTCGCCATCGGTTTGGTGGCGACGACCTCCAGCTTGCCGGGGCGGCCCATGGCGTGGAACTCCAGCGCCTCCTGGGCGCTGACGGAGGGGCCGCTGTTTTCGGTTTTCTTGGCCATGATGCTTTTGATTTCCTCGCCGGTGCCGCACCCTTGAGACGGGTGTGTGTTCTTGACCTTCCGGATTAAGGCTACACGCCACCGCTGTAAACCGCCAAGCGATCTTCACGCGTGCAGCGAAATCTCCCGAGGTTGGGCAAGGTCAAGTGGGTGGGGGTGCAGACTTGCCGTAAGCCGCCACTGATACCCAGTCGTCCCCTGTTTTCGAAGCCGCCGGCATTAAACCGCCCGGCCACATCTGCTAGCGTGCCGACATGAATATGCACACTTCAGCAGAAACCGACGCCCCCGAGGTGACAGTTCCCGCGCCCGCCGCCGGCGTCACGCCGATGATGGAGCAGTATATCGAGATCAAGGCGGCGAACCCGGATTCGCTGCTGTTCTACCGCATGGGCGATTTCTACGAGCTGTTCTTCGACGATGCCGAGAAGGCGAGCCGGGCGCTAGGCATCGTGCTCACCAAACGCGGCAAGCATCAGGGCCATGACATTCCGATGTGCGGCGTGCCGGTGCATGCGGCCGACGACTATCTGCAAAAGCTGATCGGCCAGGGTTTTCGCGTTGCCGTCTGCGAGCAGATCGAGGATCCGGCGGACGCCAGGAAGCGCGGCGGCAAATCGGTGGTGCGCCGCGATGTGGTGCGGCTGGTCACACCCGGCACCATCACCGAGGACAAATTGCTGGCGCCGTCGGAGTCGAGCTTTTTGATGGCGCTGGGGCGGGTGAAGGGCAGCGGCAGCGAACACGCCTTTGCGCTGGCCTGGATCGAGATCTCGACCGGCGTCTTTCGCGTTGCCGAGACCACCGCCGCCCGCCTGCTGGCCGACGTGTTTCGCGTCGACCCGCGTGAGCTGATCGTCGCCGAGCCGGTGTTTTACGATCCCGAGTTGAAGCCGGTGTTCGACGTCATCGGCCGCGTCGCCAGTCCGCAGCCGCCATCGCTGTTCGATTCGGCCTCGGCCGCGGGCAGGATCGCGCGTTTCTTCGAGGTGGCGACGCCGGACAGTTTCGGCGCCTTCTCGCGCGCCGAATTGTCGGCGATCTCCGGCGCCATCGCCTATGTCGAAAAGACGCAGAAGGCTGAGCGGCCGCCGCTGTCGCGCCCCGAACGCGAGGAGCAGGGCTCGACGCTGTTCATCGATCCGGCGACACGCGGCAATCTGGAACTGTTGCGCACGCTGTCCGGCAGCCGCGACGGCTCGCTGTTCAAGGCGATCGACCGCACGGTGACCGGCGGCGGCGCAAGACTGCTGGCCGACCGGCTGATGGCGCCGCTGACCGATCCGGCGGCGATCGGCGCCAGGCTCGATTCGGTGTCGTTCTTCCGCGCCGAGACGAGGCTCTGCCAGGCGGTGCGGTCAAGCCTGAAGAGCGTCGCCGATATGCCGCGTGCGCTGTCGCGGCTGGCGCTCAACCGTGGCGGGCCGCGCGACCTCGGCGCGCTGCGCGCCGGTTTCGAGGCGGCGGGCGCGATAGCCGAGATCTTCGCGACCACCCCCTTGCCCCACGAATTGGCGGAAGCCCTTGCTGCTATTCAAGCGCTACCTAAAGCGCTGGCCCAGCATTTGATGCAAGCACTCGGCGACGAGCTGCCCTTGCTCAGGCGCGACGGCGGCTTCGTGCGCGGCGGCTACCACCCCGAGCTCGACGAGATGCGGGCGTTGCGCGATGAGTCCCGCAAGGTCATAGCCGGGCTGGAGCGCTCGCTGATCGAGGAGACCGGCATCCGCTCGCTGAAAATCCGGCACAACAATGTGCTGGGTTATTACATCGAGGTGACCGCCAACCACCATTCGATCATGACCGGCAGCGACGGCGCCAAGGCGCGCTTCATCCATCGCCAGACCATGGCCAACGCCATGCGCTTCACCACGACCGAGCTTGCCGAACTCGAGACCAAGATCGCCAATGCCGCCGACGGGGCGCTGAGCATCGAGCTTGCCGCCTTCGATACGCTGACGGCTGAAGCGGTCGGCGAAGCGCAGACAATCCGCGCCGGCGCCGATGCGCTCGCCGTGCTCGACGTGTCGGCGGCGCTTGCGCTGTTGTCGGAAAGCGAAGCCTGGTGCCGGCCGCTGGTCGATTCCAGCCTTGCATTCGACATTGCAGGCGGACGCCATCCGGTGGTGGAACAGGCGCTGCGCCGTTCGGGCGAAGGGCCGTTCGTCGCCAATGATTGCGATCTGTCGCCGCAAGGCGGTGCCAAGGCCGGCGCCATCTGGCTGCTGACCGGCCCTAACATGGGCGGCAAGTCGACGTTCCTGCGGCAAAATGCACTGATCGCCATCCTCGCCCAGACCGGCTCCTTCGTACCGGCGACATCGGCCCACATCGGCGTCGTCGACCGGCTGTTCTCGCGCGTCGGCGCCTCGGACGATCTGGCGCGCGGCCGCTCGACCTTCATGGTCGAGATGGTCGAGACGGCGGCAATCCTCAACCAGGCCGGCGAGCGGGCGCTGGTGATCCTGGACGAGATCGGCCGCGGCACCGCGACATTCGACGGTTTGTCGATCGCCTGGGCGGCGGTCGAGTACCTGCACGAGAAGAACCGCTGCCGGGCAATCTTTGCCACCCATTTCCACGAGATGACGGCGCTCTCCGGCAAACTGCCGCGCCTCTCCAACGTCACCATGCGGGTCAAGGAATGGGAGGGCGACGTCGTCTTCCTGCACGAGGTCGGCAAGGGTGCTGCAGACCGTTCCTATGGCGTCCAGGTGGCTCGCCTCGCCGGACTGCCGGAAGCAGTGGTCGGCCGCGCGAAAGAGGTGCTGCACCAGCTCGAGGAAGGCGAAGTCTCAGGCAAGGCCAACCGGCTGGTCGACGATCTGCCGCTGTTTTCAGTGGCGGTGAAGCGGGAGGCGCCAAAACCTGCGAAGAGCGACGCACTGGGCACAGCACTTGGCGAGATCAATCCCGACGAGATGACGCCGCGCGAGGCGCTGGAAGCGCTCTACAAGCTAAAGGGGTTGGCGGGAAAACCGTAGCCTGACTTGGGCCTTTGACCTTTGGCCCTTGACCCGACTGTACCAAACGGTACAATACTTACCATCGCCTGACGATGGGAGAATTTTGATGAGCCGTCCGCCGCTGCCGCCCTTCACCGCCGAGACCGCCGCGCAAAAGGCACGGCTGGCCGAAGACGCCTGGAACAGCCGCGAGCCTGAGCGAGTTTCGCTCGCCTATACCGAGGACAGCACCTGGCGCAACCGCGCCGAATTCGTCGCCGGCCGCAGCGAGATCGTCGGCTTCCTCACGCGCAAATGGGCGCGCGAGCTCGACTACCGGCTGATCAAGGAAGTCTGGACCTTTAACGAGAACCGCATCGCGGTGCGCTTTGCCTATGAGTGGCGCGACGACAGCGGCCACTGGTTCCGCTCCTATGGCAACGAGAACTGGGAATTCGACGCGGCCGGGCTGATGCACCGGCGCGTCGCCAGCATCAACGACCTGCCTATCACCGAGGCCGAGCGCAAATATCACTGGCCGCTCGGCCGCCGGCCCGACGACCATCCCGGCCTCACCGAACTCGGACTCTAGAGCATGATCCCTAGAACTGTGCCGCGGTTTTCGGCAAAGATCATGCTCAAAGGGAAAGACTAAGCGCATATGCGCAGGATCGCGCCCGATCGCGCCGATCTGCTCGCCATCATCGGCGAGGTTTTCCGCGAGCACGGCTATGAAGGGGCGAGCCTGGCGCTGATCGGCGCGGCGACCGGCTTAGGCAAAGGCAGCCTCTATCACTTCTTCCCCGGTGGCAAGGAAGAGATGGCGGCGGCCGTCATCGCCCATATTGACGGCTGGTTCGAGCAGAATGTCTTCGTGCCGTTGCAGGACAGGGCCGACCCGCATGCCGGCATCGGGCGCATGCTGGAGGCGACCGATAGCTATTTCCGCTCCGGTCGCCGGGTGTGCCTGATCGGCGCCTTCGCGCTGGACGAGTCCCGCGACCTCTTCGCCAAGGCGATCAGAAGCTATTTCGGCCGCTGGGTGGCGCATCTTGCCGAAGCGCTGACCCGCACCGGACACAGCCCTGCCAAGGCAGGCGAACTCGCCGAAGAGACGGTCGGCGCCATCCAGGGCGCGCTCACGCTGGCACGCGCCTTCGACGACACCGCCGTGTTTTCACGCGCGCTGCAGCGAGCACGAGTGGCGCTCGGCTAGAGTGCTATAAGGGTTCGAAGCGGAAGGCCGTTTCGGTTCGAAAAACCCTACCGACGCCCGGCGAATCGAGATGCGCTCCCGCGACGTAGCAGGCGTTGCCGGCTGCGAGCGCCAGTATCTGCAGCCGGCTTGTCCTCGCCTGCTCCTGGTCGGCGTCGAACTCCCACGTGATCTCCGGCTGATCGAATTGAAGCGACGGCACATGCACGATGTCGCCCCAGATCAACAATGTTTCGCCTCCGCTCATGACGCGAAAGCAGGTGTGGCCGACTTCATGGCCAGGGGTGGCAATCGTCTCGATATGCGCGCTGAGGCGCTGTCCAGCATCGAGAGGCTGGGCGCGGTCGTGGAAGCGTTCCAGCCTCGCCTCCTCGCGAAACATGTCGAGCTCAGGTCGCGGAACAAGCAGGTGAGCGAGCTGCGGGAAGCCATCCCGGCCATCGGCAAGGATGAGCCCGTGTATATGGTCAAGATGGGTGTGGGTGAAGGCAATCGTGCGTACCCGGTCGATGGCGATCTTCGCCTCGCGCAGCGCCTCGGGCAGATGCCCCATTGTCGGGTGCCAGGCGTTCGAAGCCCCTGTGTCTATCAGCGTGATGTCGTCGCCGTCATCGATCGCGAAAGCGTTGACTGATAGCCTGAGCGCGCCGTCAACGAGCGATACCTGCGATGGCAGGTCATCGCCGAATGTCCGATCTCCGGGCTGGCGTAAACGTCGGACAGGCATGTCGACATAACCGTCACGTAGCGACGTGACCGTCATGGTTCCGATTTTGTAGGTGGTGTGACGAGGCCCGGCTGAAATTCGTTCCAATGCTTGTTCCTGTCTCGTCGCCTTTTCTTAAAACCGCTTCCTCTAGATCATCTCCAGCCCGCGCTTGCGCGTCGGCGGCGGAAAGGCACGGTCGAGCTCGGCGAGGTCTTCATTTGTCAGCTTGACGTCGAGCGCGGTGACATTCTGGCGGACATGCTCCTGGCTGCTGGCCTTCGGGATCGCGATGACGCCCGGCTGCGCCACCACCCAGGCCAGCGCTATCTGTGCTGCCGTGGCGTTGTGGCGGGCGGCGATGGTCTCCAGCCTGGAATTGCGCGCCAACGCGCCCTGCTCGACCGGTGAATAAGCCATGATCGGGATGCCGCGCTGCCGGCTCCACGGCGCGAGATCGAATTCGGGGCCGCGCCGCGACAGATTGTAGAGCACCTGGTTCGTCTGGACATGATCTCCGGACGACAGGCTGGTCAACTCTTCCATCTCGTCAGTGTCGAAATTGCTGACGCCCCAATGGCGGATCTTGCCGACCTTCTTCAATGCCTCGAAAGCCTCGACCGTTTCCGTCAACGGCACGCTGCCCGGCCAGTGCAGGAGATAGAGATCGATCCGGTCGGTACGCAGGCGCCTCAGGCTGTTTTCGCAGGCCCGCGCCACCCCGGCGCGCGAGGCATTGGACGGCAGCACCTTGGAGACAAGAAAGAGGTCGTCGCGGCGTCCGGCAATGGCCTCGGCCACCACCTCCTCGGCGCCGCCGCTGGCATACATTTCGGCGGTGTCGATCAGCGTCATGCCGAGGTCTAGCCCAAGCTTCAGGGCGTTGACCTCACCAGCGCGGCGACTGATATCCTCGCCCATCTTCCATGTGCCCTGGCCCAGCACCTGGACGGCATCGCCGGAAGGCAGCGTGGTGGTTCTGATCTTAGATGACATGGCCAGCTCCGTGTGAAGTTAGATCGCAGCACAGCCATGGCCGAAAATCCAGACTGAAGCTTCCTCGCCTTCGCTCGGGCGATTGTTCGACAAACCCCGCTATGCGGCAGATGCGGCTGTACGGTGGAGGATCAGATAGACCAATCCACTTACCATCGCACTCGCGAGCGCCGCCGCTGAATAGGTGGCAGCAATGCCAAGATTGTCCAGCCAGACTGCCACCACTGCGAAGAACGCGGCAAACGAAAACGAGCCAGTGATCACGCCTCTAACAAGATTTGATGCGGCCCCCGATCCCATCTGATGGTGCGTAAAAACGCTCAGAATCAGAACGAAGACCGGAAATGGCGCAAGAAGACCGCTTAGCTTTGCACCGAAATGCCCTGTCAAGAATGTGATCAGAAGCACGAAGGCAGCTGATACCAACATCCGCAGTGTGAGATCAAAACGGATCGTGATCTTTGCAGCGGCGTCAATGTTCACAGGCTTCAATAGGGCCATAAGAAGCAAGATTGTTATCAGAACCAGCCCCAATCCGGATGTGACGGTCCACTCGAATTCATTCCAGATCAATGTCGCCGCAAAGAAAGCTCCTACGCTACACAGGACGGTCACGGCCACATTGAGCCGCTTCGCCAGCAGCGCATAGGTAAAACAGAAGATGCAGGTCGAGACCTGGCCGACGAAGTTCGCCACTGCCGCGTGCTGTGCAAATGAAGCGCCATGCTCCAAGGCCGTAAAGGCCGAGATCGGCCCCGTTATCAGCGGAACGCCCATAAGCATTCCGCCTATGGCGGGGCCGTATTTGCGGCTCAGCAGCGTAAGGCAAAGGATAAGAACCGGCGCGGTGGCAAGCTTGAAGGCCAGGATCACGGGCAAGATGGCAACTGCCTAACACCTATCTATCATCCGGCCTCTCTTGCCGCATTTCTGCCACCGGCACCATAGGCGGCGGGAGACATCCGGAAAGGATATTCCGCCACGGCTGTTCGCCGATGCCCTTACTTCGCCGGATGAGCGGCGAGCCAGCCCTGCATCTGCTTGATCTCGGCTTCCTGGGCGGCGATGACGCCTTCGGCCAGCTTGCGGATTTCAGGATCCTTGCCATTGGCGAGTTCCACCTTGGCCATGTCGATCGCGCCCTGATGATGCGGGATCATGCCCCTGACAAAATCGACATCGGCATTGCCGGTATATTGCGAGGCCATCATGTCGGCATGCATCTTGTCCATCGCCGCCTTGTAGCCTGCGGTCGACGGACTGGTCGCGTCTGTCGCCATCGCGCCCATGTCATGTTTCATTTCCTCGGATTGCGCCGGAACGCTTTCGAGGAAAACGGCCAGCAGCATTCCCGCCGCCATCAGCAAAAGCACGATCTTTTTAGCCAAGGTCATCCATGATCTCCTGTTGATTGAAATTCGTATTTGGGGGCTTTGCTCAGAGTTTCAACGTCCGCAGCCGCAATGCGCTGGCGATGACCGAAACCGAAGACAGGCTCATCGCCGCCGCCGCCAGCATCGGCGACAAAAGCGTTCCAGTCAGCGGATAGAGCACTCCGGCGGCGACCGGCACGCCAAGCACATTGTAGAGGAAGGCGAAGAACAGGTTCTGGCGGATGTTGCGGATCGTCGCCTGGGCAAGCGTTCGCGCCCTGACGATGCCGTTGAGATCACCCTTGACCAAAGTGATGCCGGCGCTCTCGACCGCGACATCGGCGCCGGTGCCCATGGCGATGCCGACATCGGCGCTGGCCAAGGCCAGCGCGTCGTTGACGCCGTCACCGGCCATGGCGACGCCGGCGCCCTTGGCGCGCAATTCCTCGACCAGGGCTGCCTTTTGTTCCGGCAGCAGGCCGGCGCGCACCTCGTCGATGCCGAGGCTTTTGGCGATGGCGCGCGCGGTGCGCTCATTGTCGCCGGTCGCCATGATGATCCGCAAGCCTCTGTCGTGCAGCGCCCGGATCGCCTCGACAGTCGTTGCCTTGACCGGGTCCGCGACGGCGACGATGCCGCCCAGCTTTTTCTCCACTGCAACGAACATCGCGGTCTTGCCCTCGGCCTGCAGCGCCTCGGCTTTGGCCGACAGGGCAGCGGTGTCTACGCCGAGATCGGCCATCATGGCGGCGTTGCCGAGCGCGACCCTCCTGCCCGATACCGTGCCGGATACACCCTTGCCGGTGACGGCTTCAAAGCCGCTGGCCTCACTGAGCGTCAGGCGGCGTTCACCGGCGCCGCCGACGATGGCCTCGGCCAGCGGATGCTCCGAGCCCTTTTCCAGGCCGGCGGCGAGCGTCAGCAATTCATTCGCCGAAAAGCCTTCGGCAGCGACGACATCGGTCAAGCGAGGCTTGCCTTCGGTCAAGGTGCCGGTCTTGTCGACGATCAACGTGTCGACCGAAGCGAAGCGCTCGAGTGCGGCGGCTTCCTTGATCAGCACGCCGGCGTGCGCCCCGCGTCCGGTGGCGGTCATGATCGACATCGGCGTCGCCAGTCCGAGCGCGCAGGGACAGGCGATGATCAGCACCGAGACCGCCGAGACGATGGCGAAGATCAGGCTGGGCTCGGGGCCGAACACCGCCCAGGCGGCAAAGGCAGCAAGCGCGACCAGCACGACGGCCGGGACGAAATAGAAGGAAACGCGATCGGCCAACCCTTGAATCGGCGCGCGCGAACGCTGCGCCTTGGCGACCAGCTCGACGATGCGGGCCAGGGTGGTCTCGGCGCCGACTTTGTCGGCGCGCATGATCAGCGAACCGTTTTTGTTGAGCGTGCCGCCGGTCAAGGCATCGCCTTGCGTCTTTTCGACCGGCAGCGGCTCGCCCGAGATCATCGATTCGTCGATGGAAGAACGGCCTTCCAGCACGACGCCGTCGACCGGAACGGCATCGCCCGGACGGATGCGCAGGCGGTCGCCGGTCTTGACCGCGTCGAGCGGCACGTCGGTCTCGGAGCCGTCGTCACCGATCAGCCGCGCCGTCTTCGGCGCCAGGTCGAGCAGCGCGCGGATGGCCGAGCCGGTCTTTTCGCGCGCCCGCAATTCGAGGACCTGGCCAAGGAACACCAGCGCGACGATGACGGAAGCCGCCTCGAAATAGACCGGAACGGTGCCGCCATGGCCGCGGAACTGATGCGGAAAGCTGTCCGGAAACAGTGTGGCGACGACGCTGTAGAGATAGGCCGCGCCCACACCCAGCGAGATCAACGTCCACATATTGGGGCTGCGGTTGACCAGCGAATCCCAGCCGCGATGGAAGAACGGGAATGCCGCCCACAGCACGACCGGACTGGCCAGCGCCAGTTCCAGCCAGACCATCGTGCGCTCGTCGACAAAGGCCTGGAAGGTCAGGCCGAGCATCGGCGCCATGGCAACGATCAGCAGCGGTATGGACAGCACCGCACTGACCCAGAAGCGCCTGGTGAAGTCGATCAATTCGGGGTTCGGGCCCTCATCGCCAGTGGGAACACCCATCGGCTCCAGCGCCATGCCGCAGATCGGGCACGAGCCGGGCTTGTCGCGGATCACCTCGGGATGCATCGGACAGGTGTATTGCGTGCCTTTCGGCATTGGCTGCGGCGCTGGCCTGTCGCCGAGATATTTTTGCGGTTCGGCCTCGAACTTCGCCTGGCAGCCGGCCGAGCAGAAATAGAAGCCTTGGCCTTCGTGGCGGAAAAAATGCTTCGCGGCAGCGCGGTCAACGCTCATGCCGCAGACCGGGTCGATGGCGGTCAGGTATTTTTCCGGATCGGCGGCGAATTTCGTGCGGCATCCCTCACTGCAGAAGTGAAAGAGACGGCCGCCATGCTCGGCCGTCTGTTTGCCGGCGGCCGGATCGACGCGCATGCCGCAGACGGGATCGCGCACCACGGCTTCGGTGGCCGGCGCAGCGGCCTTTGCCGTACAGCAGCTGCCATCTGCCGCGTGCACGTGGTGGTGATGCCCGGAATGCGCCATCGAAAAAATGCCTTCATGTCTGTCTGGGTGCGGAGGTAGTGCTTCCAGTAACTGGAAGGTCAAGGGGCGATTTCGACTTTTCGATCATGGCCGCCATTGGGCGGCATCGAGGGAAAAAGCGCTTACGCAATTTCTTTCCTATGTTATGGACGCGACCACCCCGTCCACTGCATCGATCCCACCCAAATGAAATGCCTGGTTATCAATCTCGATCGGTCCCGCGACCGCCTCGCCCATGTGACGGCCGAGTTCGCCCGCATCGGCGTCGCCTTTGAGCGGGTCGCCGCCGTCGACGCGCGCGATCGGCCGGATCTGGCCGCACTGTCACAGGGCAAGAAGCATTTGCGTATGGCCGACGGCGAGATCGCTTGCCTGCTCAGCCACAAACACTGCTGGTCGATCATCGCGGCAGGCGAGGATGCCTATGGCGCCATCTTCGAGGACGACATCGTCTTCGCCGACAAGGCTGGCCCGTTGCTTGCCGGTGCGGACTGGATCCCCGCCGATGCCGACATCGTCAAACTGGAAACGTTCTTCAATCGAACCGTGATTTCACGCAAGCAGGTTGCCTGTGGTCACGGTTTTTCCGCGAGCAGGCTGCACGCCGTCCATATCGGCACGGCCGGGTACATCCTGTCGAGACAGGCCGCACGAGACCTCATCGAGGCGACGAATGAGATCGCCATTCCCGTCGATCATCTCGTCTTCAATCCGCGTTTTGCGGCCTCGTCCCGCCACGTCATTTATCAGCTTGTGCCGGCTTTGTGCCTACAGGCTCAGTTCCTTGGCGGCGGACCAGTGCAATTGCCGAGCCTGCTCAAGCAGGAGCGCACAGAGGAACGGGTGGCAAGCGGGATGGGCAAGAAACGCCACAAGCCGATTGCGGCCAAGGTGGGGATCGAGATAAGGCGACTGGCGAGGCAAATCGTCGATCTCTTCCAGCTCCGACAGGAGAAGGTCATTCCGTTCTGGTATCGCGGCCGACGCGTCCGTCGGCCCCATACACAGCGCCGTGAAAACGCGCTATAGACGCCGCGCAAAGGCGAGGCCGACCGGCAATCCATGGCAAAAATCTCCCTCAAACTCGACGAGCTGATCGACAGCGACGCCTTGCGCCGCGAGATGACGGCGCTGACCTCGGCCGGCAACGGCGCCGAGCCCGGCGCGCGCGTTGGCGCACTCCGGCTGCTGAAGGGTCGGCTGACCGAGGGCCGCAAGGTCGCCGAGCGCATGCTGATGGACGATGGCAGCGGCGCGGCCTGTGCCGCCCGACTGTCGCATCTCATGGACGAGCTTATCCGCGCCCTCTACGAGTTCGCCGCGACCCATGTCTATCGCGTGAAAAATCCCTCAACTGCCGAGCGCATGGCCGTCGTTGCCGTCGGTGGCTATGGCCGCGGCACGCTGGCGCCGGGCTCGGACATCGACCTTCTGTTCCTGCTGCCCTACAAGCAGACGCCGTGGGGCGAACAGATCGTCGAATACATGCTCTATATGCTATGGGACCTCGGGCTAAAGGTCGGCCACGCCACCCGCAACATCGACGAGTGCCTGAGGCTGTCGCGCAGCGACATCACCATCCGCACCTCAATCCTGGAAGCCCGGTTCCTGTGGGGCGAGCAAAAACTCTTTGATGAATTGCTGACCCGCTTCGACCACGAAGTGGTGCGCACCACCGGGCCGGAATATGTGCAGGCCAAGCTCGCAGAGCGCGACGAGCGCCATGCCAAGGCCGGCGAAAGCCGCTATCTGGTCGAGCCCAACGTCAAGGACGGCAAGGGCGGCCTGCGCGACCTGCAGACATTGTTCTGGATCGCCAAATACTTTTATCGCGTGCGCACCGGCGAGGAACTGGTCGATAAGGCCGTTTTCACCGAGGCCGAATACAGGGAATTCCTCAAGGCCGAGGACTTTCTGTGGGCGGTGCGCTGCCACATGCATTTCCTCACCGGCAAGCCCGAGGAGCGACTGCATTTCGACATCCAGCGCGAAATCGCCGAGCGTCTCGGCTACACCACCCATCCCGGCCTGTCGGCGGTCGAACGCTTCATGAAGCACTATTTTCTCGTCGCCAAGGATGTCGGCGATCTCACCCGCATCTTCTGCGCCGCGCTGGAGGAAGAGCAGGCCAAGCACGTGCCGGGCTTCAACCGCATCTTCCTCACCTTCCAGCGCCGCAAGCGCAAGCTGGCCGGCACGTCCGATTTCATCGTCGACAACCATCGCATCAACGTCGCCGACGACACGGTGTTCGAGCGCGACCCGGTCAACCTGCTCAGGCTGTTCTGGTTCGCCGACAAGCACGGGCTGGAATTTCATCCCGATGCGCTGAAGCTGCTCACCCGTTCGCTCGGTCTGGTCAACAAGTCGTTGCGGCGCGACAAGGAGGCCAACCGGCTGTTCCTCGACATCCTGACTTCGGACCGCAATGCCGAGCTTAATCTGCGGCGCATGAACGAGGCAGGGCTGCTCGGCAGACTGATCCCCGACTTCGGCAAGATCGTCGCCATGATGCAGTTCTCGATGTACCACCACTATACGGTGGACGAGCACCTGATCCGCTGCATCGGCGTCTTGGCCGAGATCGAGCGCGGCGACGGCGAAAAGGTGCATCCGCTGTCGCACACGCTGATGCCGGGGCTGAAGAAGAGCCGCGAAGCGCTCTATGTCGCCGTGCTCTTGCACGACATCGCCAAGGGCCGGCCGGAGGATCACTCCGAGGTCGGCGCCCGGATCGCGCGGCGCATCTGCCCGCATATGGGGTTGTCGGCGGCCGACACCGAGACCGTCGCCTGGCTGGTCGAGAACCATCTCGTCATGTCGATGACGGCGCAGACCCGCGACCTCAACGACCGCAAGACGATCGAGGATTTCGCCTCGATCGTGCAGTCGGTCGAACGGCTGAAGATGCTGTTGATCCTCACCGTCTGCGACATCAGGGGTGTCGGGCCGGGCGTGTGGAACGGCTGGAAGGGCCAGTTGCTGCGCACGCTCTACTACGAGACGGAGCTGCTGTTGACCGGCGGGTTCTCGGAAGTGTCGCGCGCCAAGCGGACGGCGGCGTCACGCGAGCGGCTGGCCGAGGCGCTTGCCGACTGGCCGGACAAGGCGCGCAAGCGCTATGTCGGCCTGCATTATGAGAACTACCTCTTGACCGTCGATCTTGCCGATCAGCTGCGCCATGCCGAGTTCATCCGCGAGGCGGACGCGGCGGGCAAGAAACTCGCCACCGTGGTCAGGACCCACCAGTTCGAGGCGGTGACCGAAATCACCGTGCTGGCGCAGGACCATCCGCGTCTGCTTTCGGTGATTGCCGGGGCCTGTGCGGGCGCCGGCGGCAACATCGTCGACGCACAGATCTTCACCACATCCGACGGCCGCGCCCTGGACATCATCCTGATCTCCAGGGAGTTCGACCGCGACGAGGACGAGCGCCGCCGCGCCGAGCGCGTCGGGCGGCTGATCGAGGACGTGCTGTCGGGCAAGAGCTGGCTGCCGGAGATGATCGAGAAGCGCACCAGGCCGCGGCGCGGCGCCAAGGTGTTCAAGATTCCGCCGCGCGCCGAAATCCGCAACACGCTGTCGAACCGCTTCTCGGTCATCGAGGTGGAGGGGCTGGACCGGCCGGGCCTGTTGTCGGAGATCACCAGCGCGCTGTCCG
This sequence comes from Mesorhizobium sp. P2_F5, assembly GCF_056403715.1. Taxonomy (NCBI): domain Bacteria; kingdom Pseudomonadati; phylum Pseudomonadota; class Alphaproteobacteria; order Hyphomicrobiales; family Phyllobacteriaceae; genus Mesorhizobium; species Mesorhizobium sp. P2_F5. The sequence continues at coordinate 41,140 of NZ_JBFUEY010000001.1, forward strand.
ATCTCTCGCTCGACATCGCCTCGGCCCACATCACCACCTTCGGCGAGAAGGTGATCGACACCTTCTATGTCACCGACCTGACCGGGCAGAAGATCGACAACCCGGCGCGCACCGCCGCCATTCACACCAGGCTGATCGCAGCACTTGAGGGCATTGCCCCCGAGCGTGGCGGCAAGGCCAAGGCGGCCGCCGAGTGACCATCACTTTGTCCCAATCACCCAGGCAATCTCCGCGCGCATGAGCCTCGTCAAGAAATTCGCCACGGTTGCGTCCGGCACGCTGATGAGCCGCGCGCTCGGCTTTGGCCGCGAGATGCTGATGGCGGCCGCCCTCGGCACCGGGCCGGTGGCGGACGCCTTCAACGCCGCCTTCCAGTTTCCCAACACGTTTCGCCGACTGTTTGCCGAAGGCGCTTTCAACGCCGCCTTCGTGCCGCTGTTTGCCAAGGAGATCGAGACCCACGGCACCGACGGCGCCAAGCGCTTTTCGGAGGAAGTGTTCGGCGTCCTGTTCTCGGCGCTGCTGGCACTGACCATCGTCATGGAACTGGCGATGCCGCTGATCGTGCGCTATCTGGTGGCGCCGGGCTTTGCCGACACGCCGGGCAAGTTCGAGACGACCGTCCTGCTTGCGACGATCATGTTCCCGTATCTCATCTGCATGTCGCTCGCGGCGATGATGGCCGGCATGCTGAATTCGCTGCGCCGCTATTTCGCGGCTGCCGTCGCACCCGCCTTCCTCAACATCATCCTGATCAGCGTGCTCGGCTATGGATGGTACCACGGCATGGATGCGCGTGAGGTCGGTTTCAGCCTGTCCTGGGGTGTGCTGGCGGCGGGCATCGTGCAACTCGCCATCGTCTGGGTGGCGGTGCGAAATGCCGGCATCGCGATCGGTTTTCGCCGGCCGAAAATGACGCCGAACGTCAAGCGGCTGCTGATCTTGGCGCTGCCGGCGGCGATCACCGGCGGCATCACCCAGATCAACCAGCTGATCGGCACCGCGATCGCGTCGGCCCAGGACAGTGCCGTGTCCTCACTCGCCTATGCCGACCGCATCTACCAATTGCCGCTCGGCGTCGTCGGCGTCGCCGTGGCGATCGTGCTGTTGCCGGAACTATCGCGGGCGCTGAAATCGGGCAATCTGGTCGAGGCCGCCAACCTGCAGAACCGCTCTGTCGAGTTTACTTTATTCATGACCTTGCCGGCGGCGGCGGCGCTGTGGGTAATGTCCGAGCCGATCGTGCGGCTGGTCTATGAGCGCGGCGCCTTTGCCGCCAACCATTCGACGCCGACGGTGGCGGCGATCCTGGCGATCTTCGGCCTCGGCCTGCCGGCCTTCGTGCTGATCAAGGCCTTCACCCCAGGCTATTTCGCCCGCGAGGATACGCGCACGCCGATGATGTTCGCCGCCATTTCCGTCGGCGTGAACGTCGCGACCGCGCTGACGCTGTTTCCCAGGATGGGTGCGCCCGGCATTGCGGTGGCCTCGGCCGTCGCCGGCTGGGTCAATGCGATGATGCTGCTTGCCGTCTTGATCCGGCGCGGCCATTGGGGCCGCGACCTGCCGCTGTTGAAGCGTATTCCGCGGCTGGTGCTGTCAGCTGTGGTGATGGCGGTAGTACTCTATTTCGCCGAACACTGGCTGGCTGTCAGGCTCGGCCCCGGCTCGCCACTGGTGATCAAGGCGACGACGCTGCTGGCACTGGTGGCCGGCGGCGCGGCTCTCTATTTCATCACCGCGTTTGCCACCGGCGGCGCCGATTTCGGCATGATCCGTCGCAACATCGGGCGCAAAGGTGCACCACCGGTTACGGGACAATCTCCAGATCCGTAAGCCTAGCGACCCCATTCGATAGGCATCAGTCTTCGCCAGACAATTCGTCGTAGACTGAGCGTGGCAGCGGTTCGCGTGCACCGGCGCTTCTCTGGCGATTTGCGAAACCGGGCGATGACGGCGTCTTTCTCCCCGTCACTATACGGGGAGAAATGTCCGGTAGGACAATGAGGGGCGGCGCCAACCTGTCAGGTCAACATACCGGGGCGACAGACGCGACACCCTTGTGCGACCTCCAACCTCTTGATCCTATTCCCACTCTCGTCCATAAGCGCGCCGTCGCAAGACTTTCGCCGCGTGCGAAACGGCCCTCCACAAGCCATGAGGAACCCATGACCGCCTTCAAACAGCTCGTCTTTTCCGGCGTCCAGCCGACCGGCAATCTGCATCTCGGCAACTATCTCGGCGCCATCAAGAAATTCGTCGCCCTGCAGGACACGTCCGACTGCATCTATTGCGTCGTCGACCTGCATTCGCTGACCGCGCAGCTCGTCCATGACGATCTCGCCGACCAGACGCGCTCGATAACCGCAGCGTTCCTTGCCTCCGGCATCGACCCGACGAAGCACATCGTCTTCAACCAGTCGCGGGTGATGCAGCATGCCGAGCTTGCCTGGATCTTCAACTGCGTGGCGCGCATCGGTTGGATGAACAAGATGACGCAGTTCAAGGACAAGGCCGGCAAGGACCGCGAGAACGCCTCGCTGGGACTGCTCGCCTATCCCTCGCTGATGGCCGCCGACATCCTGCTCTACCGCGCCACCCATGTGCCGGTGGGCGAGGACCAGAAGCAGCATCTGGAACTGACCCGCGACATCGCGCAAAAGTTCAACAACGATTTTTCGAGCCGCATCGCCAGCCTTGGCGTCGGCGTCGAGATGCAGGTCGGCGAAGAGACGGTAAACGGCTTTTTCCCGATCACCGAACCGGTGATCGGTGGCCCGGCGGCGCGCATCATGAGCCTGCGCGACGGTTCGAAGAAAATGTCGAAGTCGGACCCGTCCGACCTGTCGCGCATCAACCTGACCGACGATGCCGACACCATCTCGAAGAAGATTCGCAAGGCCAAGACCGACCCAGAGGCCTTGCCGAGCGAGGTCGACGGACTGGAAAGCCGGCCAGAAGCGGAGAACCTGGTCGGCATCTATGCCGGGCTGGCCGAGATGTCGAAGGCCGACGTGCTGAAGGAATTCGGCGGCCAGCAGTTTTCGGTGTTCAAGCCGGCACTGGCCGACCTTGCCGTGGAAAAACTGGCGCCGATCGCCGGCGAGATGCGCCGCATCGAAGGCGACCGCGCCTATGTCGACGCCGTGCTGAAGGATGGCGGCGAGCGCGCCGGCGTGCTGGCCGAGACCACGATGAAAACCGTGCGCGACATTATCGGCCTGCTGCAGGGCTGAGCCCGGCCGTCACAGTGCACTGCACCACACTGGCATAAGGCCGGTGGCTTGCCGCCGGTCTGCCGCGGTGGCAGATTGCGGCCGAATTGACACTCGTATCGCTGATTTTGAAATTCGCACTGCCCTCGATATCCAACTCTGGCGAATTTCAAAATCAGCGATACGAGCAACCTATTGATTTCTAGTGTCGTTTTGATTTCGAAGTTCGCTCACAGCGCGATATCGAAATCAGGCGAACTTCGAAATCACGACACTAGGTAGATAGACATGGTCTCCAAACGCCTCAGTCGCGAAGCCGGCCATCGCAGGAAATTCCTGGCGATCATCGACGACACGCCGGAGTGCGAGCGCGCTGTCGCCTACGCCTCGAAGCGGGCGCAGAGCACCAGTGGCACGCTGGTGTTGCTCTACATCATCACACCGGACGATTTCCAGCACTGGCTGGGCGTCGAGAAGATCATGCGCGAGGAGGCTAACGCCACGGCGCGCGCGGCGCTCGACGGCCATGCCAACAAGGTGCGCCAGAAGCTCGGCATCGAGCCCGAAATGGTGGTGCGCGAAGGCAAGCCGACCGAGGAGATCCACAAGCTTATCGAGGAAGACCAGGACATCGCCATCCTGGTGCTGGCGGCAGGCGCCGGCAAGGAAGGTCCGGGGCCGCTGGTCGGCGCTGTCGCCGGCAAGGGCGCCGCCTTCCCCATTCCGGTCACAGTGGTGCCGCAGAATCTGTCGGACGAGGAAATCGACAGCCTCGCATAGAGCATGATGCCGAAAAGTGTGAAGCGGTTTCGGATAACATCACGATCTTGGATTTATAGCCCGCCCGGGATTCATTCCCCAGCCAGCAAAAACATTCCGCCAGCCAGCCATCTGAGCGATGCGTTTCGCTTGAATGTCCAGCCAATAGAGCCTATTTAGAATTATTCCAGACTAGCTGCCCGACTGGGCACGGAGACGGCCATGTTCATCCAGACCGAATCGACGCCGAACCCGGCAACGCTGAAATTCCTGCCCGGCAAGGAAGTGCTTGTTGAAGGCACCGCCGATTTCCGCGACGCCGACAGTGCCGCGAGCGCCTCGCCGCTGGCCGGCCGGCTGTTCGAGATTCCCGGCGTCACCGGCGTGTTCTTCGGCTATGACTTCGTCACCGTGACCAAGGACGGCCCCGACTGGCAGCATCTGAAGCCGGCCATCCTTGGCGCCATCATGGAGCATTTCATGTCGGGCGCGCCCGTCATGGTCAATGCCGGCCCCGCCGCCGAGACCAGCCAGACCGGCGAATTCTACGACAAGGCCGATGAGGAGTTGGTCATCACCATCAAGGAACTGCTCGACACCAGGGTGCGTCCGGCGGTTGCCCAGGATGGCGGCGACATCACCTTCCGCGGCTTCGAGAACGGCACCGTGTTCCTGCACATGAAGGGCGCCTGCGCCGGCTGCCCGTCTTCGACGGCGACGCTGAAGCACGGCATCCAGAACCTGCTCCGCCATTTCGTGCCGGAAGTGCAGCAGGTCGAACAAGTTTCCTAAGCGCCTCGATCACCTTCATGCAGATAACAAAAAACCGGGCCGAATTGCCCGGTTTTCTGTTTGGGACGTCCGTTGTTGCCTAGACGGTCCGCGTACGAAGGGTAATCACATAACAATGACCTTGGCGCCGACCGAGGCGCGGTCGTAGAGGTCGATGATGTCCTGGTTCATCAGCCGGATGCAGCCCGACGACATCGCCTTGCCGATCGAATTCCATTCCGGGCTGCCATGCAGGCGGTAGCCCATGTCGCCGCCCTTGTTGAACAGGTACATGGCGCGCGCGCCGAGCGGGTTCTTAAGGCCCGGCTCCATGCCGCCGGCAAACTTGGCCAGCTCCGGCTGGCGCTGGATCATCTGCCGCGGCGGCGTCCAGGTCGGCCATTCGCGCTTCAGCGCGATGTGGGCGGTGCCGTGCCATTCAAAACCTTCGCGGCCGACGCCGATGCCGTAGCGGATCGCCCGGCCGTCGCCCTCGACGAAGTAGAGAAACTTGTTCTGGGTATCGACGATGATGGTGCCCGGCTTTTCCGAGGTGTCGTAGTTCACCTCCTGCCGGTGGTATTTCAGCGGCACCTTCTCGATTGGGATGCGCGGCAGTTGGTAGCCTGCATCATTCACCGAACCGTAGTTGTTGGTGAAGAGTTGCGAGCCGATCGTGCTGCAACCCGAGATCGCGGTCGACAACGCAAGTGCAGCAACGATTGCAAATGACTTCATGCGCATGAAATGGTCCGATGCCCCGCCCATATCGAGCGGCACGTTACGGCCGCTTTTCCTGAAATCATTCATGCTGGCATTTGCTTTGCTTGCCAAGCGCGCGATGCCTATATGCAAGAGCTTACGTGCCGGTAAGCCGTCAGCTATGGTATTTCGGCAACAGGGGTCACGGGATTGTGAAGGAAAAACAATGGGCGGTCCTGTCGGATAGCCCGGATTCAGGGAACCATATCGAGGAACCACTATGAATGTTGGCGATGCCGCGGCGCGGTCCGGCCTGCCGGCCAAGACCATCCGCTACTATGAAGAGATCGGCCTGATCGCGCCGGCGCGCGCCGGCAATGGCTATCGCGATTATTCGGGCGACGACATCCACCGGCTGGCCTTCCTGCGCCGTGCCCGCAACCTCGGTTTTTCCATCGATGATTGCAGACAGTTGATGGCGCTCTACCGCGACCGCAGCCGCGCCAGCCACGATGTGCGCGAGATCGCCGCCGCCCATGTGAGCGCCATCGAGGAGAAGGTGCGCGAGCTGCAGTCGATGCGCACGACCTTGCAGAAGCTGATCCACGCCTGCCATGGTGACGACCGGCCGGATTGCCCGATTTTGGATGACATTGCGGGATCGGCGCTGGCCGGAGACAGGACGACCACGGCTTGAAAGGCTGGCGCCGGAATAGACTGGGCGTCGGACGCGCACGAAAACTTCGCTAAAGGTCTAATATCTCGTTTGACTAAAATACGGAACGTCCAATGGACAAGAACAGAACCAAAGCGGTTACATCAGACCTTTGCGTTCACGGCACAAGACTTTAGTCCTGCCGTCTTATAGCTAAGAACGGAAGTTGATTGGCACGACATAGGGCCGCCCCGGATCAATACCAGACTGCACCCAGACCAAATATGGTGCGATCGCGGAAGGCGCTCGGATCAAGCCGCCCCCCGGGTTTGCCAACTGGATACTCGCCTAATGAGGCGCTGACGCTCAAAATCCGAGAGCGACTGCCACCTGCATTTCCAGCAAAATTGCCCCAATCATAATCAGGAAAAACAGGCGGATAAGAAGCGACTGCTTGACCTTGTACCTTTGAGTTAGGAGCACGCATACGACAGTAGCGACGCCCGCTGCAGCGGTGAAAACCAGATCAACCGTGACACCTCGCGAAAACATAGCTCCCCCTTCCCCAAGCAGGAACTGCAATCCTAACGCGAGCGGCTCGTCTTATGGAAGGGCAGGCCTGCACCATGAGCTTCAAGCCGTGCAGGCCGCCCGCCGAAATCCGGGTCTGCTATACAAAACCGATCAGTCCGGCGCCGCCTTCGAGGCGATGGTGAACAAGATCGCCCACGCGCCGAAACTCACCAACGAACAGATAAAGGAATTGGTGCGGCAGAAGCGTGGAGAGAAGCGCTACCCTGCCATTCCCCTACGGCTGGGTAGCGCCAATGGCGCTTGTAAGGACGATGGGTGATCACTACCTGTAGGATAATAGCGAACAAGCTGGAAACGTCGGTGCGAATCCGGCGGCCCCGACCAACCGGGGTTTCGTCTAGGGTAGGACACCACACTTGGTAAACGCCGCTCCCTTCCGGTCGAGCGGCGTTTTCGTGTCTTTTGTAAGCGAACGAAACGCTACCCGCCATTGTTCCTGAGGTCGGCTGACCTGCCTCTGCTTGAACTTGATAAGGAAATCCTCGCTGACGTCGAGGACCAAGATGAGGACGGTGTGTTTGGGTAAATCAGAGAAACCGCCACAGATCGAAAAATTCAGAGACGCCGCGCGCGAACTGAAAACCGACCAGTCAGACGCTGCCTTCGAAGCCATCGTCAACAAGATTGCCCACGCGCCGAAGCTCACCAATGAGCAGATAAAGGAACTGGTGCGCCGGAAGCGAGAGGCCGGAAAAGGCTAGTTTGCGCCAACTCCTGTAGCAGCCATTCCCCTACGGCCGGGTAGCGGTAGCTTACTGATGTTGGAGTGCGTCGATCACTTTGACGTCCGGCTTGCCGGCGCAGTCGTTCGACATGACATCGGCTAAGGCGCTCTGATTGAGCGACCCCAGCTTGGGATCGTTCTTCATCGCCTCGTGAAACGCCGCCTCTATCGCCACCATCAATTTGTGGCCACTTTTGATGTACTCTCCGCAGGTCACCGTTGCGGTATCGACCGTGTCCTCGGCGAGGGCTGGCAGAGCAAGCGTGGCGAAGGCGACTGATAGTGCGAAAATGCGAACCATCTATTCCTCCCGTTGCAAACCTCTCCTATCCGCGCCTGAAGAATACGTGAACGACCCGCCTTTTGGAAGGGCGGGTCTCCTGTGGGAGAATACATTCCTATTCCACTTTGGGTTTGTAAAGTATATAATCGCCGGCCAAAAGGCGATTGTATGGTTGACAAACCCAAAGTGAAATAGGATTATCGTCCTCGACAGGCCGGCACACCCGCGCGATTGCGGGTAGTTGCAAAATCCAGAACAAAGCGGGAATCGCCGCTTACCTTTGAAAGTAACTAAGGGGCTCCCCAGCCGTAGGGGAATGGCTACAGGCCTTGTAAGAGACCGCCAGCACCGCAAAATAGGTCGAGCATCGCTATTCCTTGGGCTTCTTTTTCGGTCGGTCATCCGGATGCATCCACCAATCCGGTCGAGCATATTCCGCTGGTCGACGGATAAAGCCTTTTAAGCCGGGAACCATCGCCGGCATAATGCACTCTTCCAGTTGGTCAAAGCTCATCACGAAATGTGAGATGCAATAAGGGATAACCTTATCCGGAACGTTCTTCGTCGGCGGCGCCACTCCTACCAACGCCTTTTTAGGGTGCCTGTCAGAGAAAAACTTGGCTGTTGCCGCTTGATCTGAATCGGCACTCAAAAGAAATGCCCAATCGAAAACGTCGTCCTCAGCGTCCATCATAAGCGACAGAGCGAGGTTGATATCCGACTGTTTCTCGCTCCTCTTTTTGCTTTCTGGATCAACTACGTGGTGCCCTTTCAGGATCGTCACGCCGCAAGCAATTTGGGCCGAATTGAAGCTGTTATGGCGATCTCGTTTCCCGGCGTCGTCTTGCGGCACGGCTGTGCAGCAAACGGCCTTAACTAGGGTTAGGCCGTTCTTTCGACAGAATATCTCTCCCAGTTTCCAAAGGCTCGCCCATTTCAAAAACGGCTCGCCTTTTTCATGGATTGGATGGTAGAGGTTGAAACCGTCGACATAGAGCGCCGCACGTTTTCCCTCTGGCGGGTCTTGATCTTTCCCCAATTCTACACTACCTTGCGCTCACATCGTTGCGCTGCTCTCAGCGCAACCACCCCAGCGCCCCGGCGACTGGGGTTTTCCTTTTCTAGGGCTGTTTTCAATCAGTTTGGCGCTTTTTGCGCACCAGATTCTTTATCTGTTCCGCTGTCAGTTTTGGCGCCTTGGCAATCTTCTTCACAACCGCTTCGAAAGCTTCGTCGGAGTGATCGGTTTTCAACTCCCGCGCGGCTTCGCGAAACTTCTCAATCTGCGGCTTCTTGTCTGGCATAGGCGTCAACCTAGACGGTTTCAGGTGAATCTGATACGTAGTTGCGGGGAGCGTCGGCGCTATGGACACGCCGTCGCCCTCGCTATCTATCCACCCCTTGTGGAAGGGGGCAGGGTGAACCGCCGTTAGGCGGCTACCGGTATTCTCCGGGTCATGAACCACATGACGCATCCTCCTTTCTTTTCTACAGGTTCTGTATCGCGGCTCGCTGGCCAGCTAACGCGCGGTACACTCGAAATCAGGCAGCGGCGGTGTCCTTGGATGCCGTCGCTTTTTTCATCTTCCTCGCTGTCAGATATTGGACTAGCGCCCAAATCGACTGCTTCACGTTGTCGTCAATATCCGGCTCGGTCATTAGGTCGATAAGCTGATATTCAAGCGCTTTACCGTGTTCGACCGGAGTTTGAACACCGCCAGGTGAACCCAAATTGTCGGCTTCCTCCGGCTTTGATGCTTTCCGCTTCTTCCGCCCGTTTCCAGAGGATGTTCGCGTGTAGGTTCCTTTTTCCAGCCTAGGTCCAATTTCGATGTTAGCCGCCTTCGCGGCGTGGAGGAAAAAGGTTCGGCATTTCCTCAGCACATCTTCTTTGGCGTTCGTCCCGTTCTTAAACGCCTCAGCGAACATTGAAGGAGTGGCGGTTTTCAAATCCACGCCGTTCAGGAATGGATAGGCGTGGTTTAAAATCCGCTTCAAACCCAAATGAAAATTCGGCGTGTCGTATGAAGCCACCAGTTCTTCAAGTAGGCCGGTCGGCGTCCCGTCTTCTGCCATCAATCCTAATGACCTAAGAGCGACAAGCAACTGCGAGCCGAGTCCACCTGAAAAACGGCTTAGAACTGACCTGTCAATTCGAGGCGGCGTCCCGGTTTTCTTAAAGTCCTCCAAGAGTGTCAGAAAGGACTTGAACGAGACATAGGGCGGTGTCCGGCCCGCGCTATTCTGTCCGCCGTTCTGTTCGTGTTCCGTTCGGTCATCCATTGTGCAAGCCTTTCTGCCCACAACCATATGACTATAACTATCCGACCGTGTGCCAAAGTTCAAGATGGGTTGTGTTCCGCACGGAACATATGCGTTTTGCATATTTTAGTTTGGCAATTTTCCATCCTTTCGCTGGCGGCCTACAGCTGCCCGGTTTAAAGTCCAAGCGAAGGAGATCGAAATGAAAAAACGATGCATCGCAATGGCTTATGGTATGAAGCCCCTTGACCGCATCGCCGTGGCAGAGACAAAGAAACTCATCTATATCCGGAATCCCCAATTTGATTCCATCGACGATGCGGACAACTTTGGAGATGTGGGTTTCCCAAAAGAGTTCGTGTTTGAGCCGGACGACAAATGGCTTCACGAACTGGAATCGGCGTTCGATTCGGGTGATGTGTCCCAACTCGAATCACTCTGGAAAAAAGGCCGCCCACTCTCGGGCCAAGCTAATAATTGATTATTGCCGCCTGCGTTTCGGCCAGAGCGGAAGCTCTAGCTGCACCGGCTTTCGGAAGTGCGTTCGCTTTTCGTCAAGCAGGTCTTTGATAGCGGAGGCGCTTACCGGCAGCACCCTTCAAGGCGATGAAAGCGCGGGTGCCGTCATCGACGCCAAGCGCGATGCGGTTCGAGTAGCGGAAATCGAACTCAGCCAGATAGCGGTGCAAGTGCTGCTCGCCGCAATGCTGGTAGATGCCTTTCATGCCGCGCTTGAAGATCGAATAGAAGCCTTCCACGGTGTTCGTGTGGATGGTCTTTTCGCCTTCGTAGCGAACGTATTCGTCCTTGGAATGCGTGACGACATCGTGCGTGGCAAATTCCTGGCCCACGCGGCGATACATGCCAGCCTCGTCAGTCATCAAGGCGCTTTCCTTGGCAATGTTGGCGCGAACGATGGGCATGACGGTGCCGATGCGGGCGGTATCGACATGGAAGGAACGGGCGCGGCCACCACGCTCGACAAGCGTAACGACAGAGTTCTTGTGCGCGCCACCGCCACGCTTAACAGGGGTGCCAGCCAGACGGCCAATGTAGGTCTCGTCAACTTCAACGGTCTTGCCGTTGCCGCCAAGCGGAGAGAAATCGCCAGACGCCATTGCAAGGCGAATGCGGTGGCACAGAAACCAAGCGGCCTCATAGGTGCATTCGAGTATGCGGTGCATCTGGTGAGCGCTGATCCCCTTCTTGGAGGCGCACATAAGGTGGATAGCCTGTAGCCACTTGGTGAGCGGCAAATGGCTTTCCTCGAAAATGGATCCCATGCGGACGGTGAACTGCGAACGGCAAGCGCTGCACTTGTACAGGCCATGACGCTCGACGCCGTTCGGGTTCTTCTTGGACGGCTTGGTGCGAACGCCCTTCAAGGAATAGTGGCGATCAACGGAGCCGCACTTGGGACAGACCGGACCATTCGGCCAAAGGATGCCTTCCACATGCTCGAAAGCCTTGGCTTCGTCATGGAATTCGGGGCGGGAGAGGATGGACATGGGCTTGTTCTCGGAATGTGCCTTGGACGTTCCGATACATTATCCAATGGGTTGGGTTTGTCAACCGGATAATCGCCGGCCAAAAACAGGTTCAAACCGTGAACAAAATCTGGCATGGTGATCGCCATGCCGATCATTTCCCCGATTCCCCTCAACCCCCTGATCGATGGCCGCCAGTCGGAACGCGCCATGCTGGTGCGGCGTGGCGTGCAGCGGCTGTTGATGCAAATGGGCATGCATGTGTTGCCCGAACTGTCGCTGGCCACCGGCCGGCGCGCCGACCTCGTCGCGCTGACCCGCCAGGGCGACATCTGGATCATCGAGATCAAATCGTCGATCGAGGATTTTCGCGTCGACCGCAAATGGCCTGACTACCGGCTGCACTCCGACCGCTTCTTCTTCGCCACCCATCCCGGCGTGCCATCCGAAATCTTCCCCGAGGAATGCGGCTTCATCCTTTCCGACGGCTACGGCGCCGAGATCCTGCGCGACGCGTCCGAGCATCGCATGGCGGCGGCAACGCGCAAGGCGCTGATGCTGCGGATTGCACGCGCCGGTGCCGCGCGGCTGCTGGCGGCGGAGTTGGCGGGCGTGGCGGTGCCGGCGCTGGAAGGGGAGAGCGAGTAGGCCCGGCATAAATGTGCGCTGCGCCGCCGCTGTGTCGCCGCCTGTCGATTTCGCCCGGTCAAGGTTTTTTGCGCGGGCGCTGCCGATAGTCGCGAAGATTTTTTATCCTGCACCGATGATTTCCACTCCCCTGCGCTGCCCTGATCAATAGGCGCTGGATGGTCCAGTGGCCGGAGAGCGAGGTGATCCATGCGATCGTTACAAGGTCAGAATGTCGTCGTCGTCGGAGGCAGCCGGGGTGTTGGCCGCTCAATCGTGGAGGCTGCGCTTGGCGAGGGCGCGACAGTGCTTGCCGTTGCCCGTGGCGCAGCGGCGCTGAAGGAGCTTTCCTGGGAGAAACCAGGCGTGAAGACCCTTGCGGTCGACGCGACAAAGGAGGCCGCGCCCGAAGCGGTTTTCGACACACTTGCGCCGGATGTGCTGGTGATCTGCGCCGGCGCCCTTGCCCCCTCCGCGCCTTTGCAGGAACAGAGCTGGGAGGTCTTCTCCGCAAACTGGGAAACTGACGTCAAGGCGGCATTCCTGTTCTGCAAGGCCGCGCTCAACAATCCGCTCAAGCCGGGGAGCCGGCTGGTGCTGATCTCCAGTGGCGCAGCCTTGAGCGGCGGACCGCCGTTCGCCGGCGGGTATGCAGGCGCAAAACGCATGCAGATGTTCCTGGCCGGTCATTGCCAAAAGGAATCGGATCGGCTTGGACTGGACCTGCGCTTTATGGCGCTCGCACCGGCTCGCATCATGCCAGGGACCGGCATAGGCGATGCCGGGCTCGATGGCTTTGCGGCTTATTTGGGCATCCAGCCCGCGGACGTCCTCGCGAGCATGACCGACATGCAGACGCCGGCCGATGTCGGCCGCGCGGTGGTCGCGCTCGCCACCGGGAAATCGGAAGGCAGCTCCTTCACCGTCAGTGGCAGCGGACTTGCGGCAGCGGCCTGAGGCGCTCAGGATGCATGGCGATTTCAGCACCGCAGGCTGCCTATGAAGGATGCTCCTGGCCCTGTTGAGCCACTGGGCCGACCGATCCTCGATCGGCCGGCCTTCGAGCGTCTCACGGCGGCCCACCGCCGCGCGCTCAAGGTCCATTGCTACCGGATGATGGGTTCGCTGCACGAGGCGGACGACCTTGTCCAGGATACGTTTCTGCGGGCCTGGCGCGGGCGGTCGCAATTCGACGCGCGAGGCTCGCTGCGCGGCTGGCTCTACACGATCGCCACCAACAGCTGCCTGAACGCGCTCAAGGCGAGGTCGGCGACGCATCGCCTTCTCCAGCAGCCCGAGCGTCCGCCCTCGCGCGGGCCGGCCACAGGCGGGCCGGCGCCGGAGCTCACCTGGCTGGAGCCTTATCCTGACGCGGAGCTTCCGGACCTCGTTGACGGCGAGCCCGGTCCGGAAGCACGCTACGAAACACGCGAGGCCGTGCAACTGGCCTTCGTCGCCGCGATCCAGCTTCTGCCGCCCAGGCAGCGGGCCGCCCTTTTGCTGTGCGACGTGCTGGGGTGGTCGGCGCTTGAGACGGCACAATTGCTGGGCGGGTCGACCGCTTCGATCAACAGCGCCCTGCAGCGGGCCCGTGCGACGCTTGGCGCGCGATACAAGCAGGGACGTCCCCTGCATCGATCGCAGCCCAGCCGCCAGGAGGCCCAGTTGCTCGAACGCTACATGCGGGCCTGGCAGGCTGCCAGTCTCGACGGTCTGATCGAACTGCTGCGCGAGGATGCCACCTATCACATGCCGCCATGGCGGGACTGGTACCAGGGACGTGAGGCGATCCGGGGTTTCTTCGAGACCGTCTGGGGCAATTTCGCCGGCTACCATGCGGTCGCCACCGGCGCCAACGGCCAGCCCGCGGTTGCGGTCTACGCGCGCCGCCACCAGGATCCCGTGTGGCGAGCCCAATCCCTGCATGTCATCGAGCCTGCCGATGACAGGATCGCCTTGCTGACGGTCTATGTCGGTCCGCTCGGCCAAGACTTGTTTCAGGCCTTCGGCTTGCCGCCTGTCTGGCCTTAATCCTCGTCAGTAGCCTCACCCGCCGCCGGCGCCATCAGCAGTACGGCGGCACCCAGCAGCGCTGCAATCAGCGAGCCCGCGAGGATGCCGACCTTGACCGCGTCCTGCAGCGCCACGTCGCTGGCGAAGGCGAGAAGGCCGATGAACAAGCTCATGGTGAAGCCGATGCCGCAGAGCAGCGAAATGCCGATCATGTGCAGCCAGCCGGCGTTGACCGGCAGGTCGGCGAAGCCGAGCCGGATCGCCAGCGCCGACGAGCCGAAGACGCCGACCAGCTTGCCCAGGACGAGGCCGGCGGCGACGCCGAGCGTCAGCGGCTCGACCAGGGCAGCGGCGCTGAGGCCGGCCAACGACACGCCGGCATTGGCAAAACCGAAGATCGGAATGACGAAGAAGGGAACGATCTTGTGCAGGCCGTGCTCCAGCCGGTGCAGCGGCGAATGGTCGAGATCGTGGCCGCTGCCGGGAGAGACCTTGAGCGGGATGGTCAGCGCCAGCGCCACGCCGGCCAGCGTCGCATGCACGCCCGATTTCAGCACCAGCACCCACAGGATAGCGCCAAGCACGAGATAGGGCGTCAGCGTCGTCACCCGCATGCGGTTGAGCACGATGAGCACCGCGATGACGGCAAAGGCGGCGCCGAGATAGGCCAGCGACAGGCCGCTTGTGTAGAAGATGGCGATGATGATGACGGCGCCGAGATCGTCGATGATGGCGAGCGCGGTGAGAAATATTTTCAGCGACGCCGGCACGCGGTTGCCGAGCAGCGACAGGACACCCAGCGCAAAGGCGATATCGGTGGCGGTCGGGATCGCCCAACCGGAGAGCGCGGCGGCGTTGTTTCGGTTGATGGCGACATAGACCAGCGCCGGCACCAGCATGCCGCCGGCGGCGGCGACGCCCGGCAGCACGCGGCGCGGCCAGGTCGAGAGCTGGCCGTCCAGCATCTCGCGTTTGATCTCGAGGCCGACCAGCAGGAAGAACACCGCCATCAGCCCGTCATTGATCCAGTGCGAGAGGCTGAGCGGGCCGAGATAGGCGTGGAGTGCCGCGAAATAGGTTTCGGCCAGCGGCGAATTGGCAACGATCAGCGCAAGGGCTGCCGCCACCATCAGGATGATGCCGCCCGCCGCCTCGCCATCGAGGAATTCGCGAAGGATGGATTTCGGCCGCTCGTCGCGCATGTGTCTTCTGCCCTCTCAGAGACCGTTTCGAAATTCGCTCTGGCGAGTCATATGGTGGTGGTTTCGAGAACCGGAGCGGAGCGGACATTTGGGTCCGTGAGCACCGGAAGCGGAGAAAACGCCATCAGATGGCCGCCAGAGTAGAATTTCCAAACAGTCTCTAACGCGGTGCGCGCTTGGCCAGTATCCGCTGCAGCGTGCGGCGATGCATGTTCAGCCGGCGCGCGGTTTCGGAGACGTTGCGGTCGCACATTTCGTAGACGCGCTGGATGTGTTCCCAGCGCACGCGGTCGGCCGACATCGGGTTTTCGGGGGGTGCGGCGCGTTCGCCGGCGGTGCGGGTGAGGGCCGCGAAGACATCGTCGGCATCGGCGGGCTTCGACAGATAGTCGATGGCGCCGAGCTTCACCGCCGTCACCGCGGTGGCGATGTTGCCGTAACCGGTGAGGATGACGGTGCGGGCGTCGTCGCGCTTCTCGCGAATGGCGGCGACGACGTCGAGGCCGTTGCCGTCGCCAAGCCGCATGTCGACCACCGCATAGGCCGGCGGATGGGCGCGCGCCTTGGCCACCGCCTCCTCGACACTCTCGGCCGTCTCGACCACGAAACCCCTGGTTTCCATGGCGCGGGCCAGCCGCGTCAGGAACGGCTTGTCGTCGTCGACGATCAGCAGCGAGGTGTCCTCGCCTTCAACCATTGCACCGATTGTTTCTTCGCCAGTCATTGTCTCAAAAAATCCTGCTGCCTTAATTTTACGCAGATATAGTTCCTGAACGCCATTGTCCAATTTTGCCGGTCTCGGCCAGCGCATGGCCCCGAAAATCGTAATCGATTTTCGGAAAGGATCATGCGCCAAATCAAAATGCTTCAGGCTGTGTCGAACATCGAGATCCCCACCGATTCCGGGTTGAGGAAGACCGTGCGCGGCCACGATATCTGCACGATGGCGCCCTCGCCCAGCCCGCTCGAATTGCGGAAATCGAGCGTGGCGCCCGAGCGTTCGAGCAAGGTCTTGGCGATGAACAGTCCGAGACCGAGGCCGCCGCCGGCTTCATTGCCCTGGCGTGTCGACATATAGGGCTCGCCGATGCGGTCGATGATTTCGGGCGGAAAGCCCGGCCCATCGTCGATAATGGAGAAGGTGACGTCGAGCTCGTCCCAGCTCCAGCGCACGGTGACGGCCGTGCGGGCGAAGTCGACGGCGTTCTCGACCAGATTGCCGAGGCCGTAGATGACACCGGGATTGCGCCGTCCCACCGGTTCGGGGCCGATGCGCTCGCCCGGCCGAAGCTTGATCGAGATGCCGAAATCGCGGTGAGGCGCCGTCACCTCTTCGACCAGCGAGGTCAGCGGCAGCCGCGACAGATGCGCCTCGCCCTCGGAGGACAGGCTGGTGAGGCGCTTCAGGATCTCGCGGCAGCGCTCGCTCTGCGACCGCAGAAGTTTGACGTCCTCGCCATATTTCGGGTCGTCACCCAGCGCCTTCTCCATCTCCTTGGAGACAAGCGCAATGGTGGCGAGCGGCGTGCCGAGCTCATGCGCGGCAGCGGCGGCGAGGCCATCCAGCGCCGACAGATGCTGTTCGCGCTGCAGCACCAGTTCGGTGGCGGCAAGCGCATTGGCGAGCAGGCGGGCCTCCTCGGCGACGCGGAAGGCGTAGATGGCGGTAAAGGCGATCGACGAGAACACAGCCATCCATATGCCGGCGACATAGATGAATGGCATCGGCAGCGGCGCGCCGTCGTACCAGGGCAGCGGCAGATGGAAGAACACCAGCAAGCTTGCCCCCACTATCACCAGCCCGCCGAGAATGGCGGTCAGCCGCAGTGGCAACGATGTCGCCGAGACGACCACAGGCACGGTCATCAGCAGCGAAAACGGATTGGTGAGACCGCCGGTCATGTAGAGCAGGCCGGCAAGCTGCAGGCTGTCGAAGGTCAGGATGAAGAAGGCCGGGAACGGGGTCAGCCTGTGTGCCGCCGGATAGCGGAAGGTCAGCACGAGGTTGAGCCAGGCCGAACAGGCGATCAGCGCGAAGCAGAGGCTGACCGGCAGCGGGAATTTCAGCCCATAGGCGACGACCAGGACCGTCAGGCTCTGGCCGACAATAGCCAGCCAGCGCAGCCGGATCAGCGTGTTGAGGCGCAGACGCTGGCTTTGCTGGAAGTCTGGCGCGTGCAGAATGTTGATCATGGCCAAGGATTATAACCGGGAAAGAACAAGCGCTACTGTTTGACCATGATCTTTTCCGAAAACCGGTTTCCACTTTTCGGGATCATGGTCTAGGTCCCCTGCGGTTTTGCCCGCGCCGTGGCGACGGCGAGCAGCGGATTTTCCGGCCAGACATGGCGGGGATAGCGGCCGCGCATGTCGGTGCGCACATCGGCCCAGGAGCCGCGCCAGAAGCCGGGCAGGTCGCGCGTCGTCTGGATCGGCCGATGCGCCGGCGACAACAGCTCCAGCGTCAGCGGCACAGTGCCGTTGGCGATAGCGGGATGGCGGTCGAGGCCGAACAGCTCCTGCACGCGGATCGCCAGCACCGGCCATTCGCCGTCATAGCGGATCGGCACGTGGCTGCCGGACGGCGCGTCGAAATGGGTCGGCGCCAGCGTATTTATCTTGCGCTGCAGATCATGCGGCACCAGGGCCATCAGGCCTGACGACAGCGCACCTGGATCGATCGATGCGAAGGACGCCTTGCCGGGCAGGAACGGCAGCAGCCAGTCGTCGAGGCGTTCGAGCAGGGCGGCGTCCGAAACGTCGGGCCACGGCGCGCCGAGGCCGCGATGCAGCCAGCCGAGGCGCTGCCGCAGCGTCTCTCCGTCCTTGCCCCACTCCAGCAGCGACAGGCCGTGTTCGCGCAATGCGTCGAGGATCGCCTGATCCGCATCGGCGCCGGAGGGCGCCGGCAACATGCGCTCGGACAGAGTGATAGCGCCGAGGCGGGCGGTCTCGCGCACGCGCACCGCGCGCCGCTCGCGGTCGAAGCTCGCCTCGCGGCGGGTCTCGATCCTGTCGGAGAGTGCCGCGCGGATGTCGGCCTCGTCGACCGCTGCCGCCGCGGTGATGCGGGCATTCTGCGCCTTGCCCTGCAAATCGGCAACGACCAGCCAGGCCTCGCCTGCCAGCGGATCGGCGGCGTCCAGCATGGCGCCGGAGCCGTTGGCCAGCACGAAACGACCGCGCTCGCCACGCGCCTTGGCGACGCGGTCCGGCCAGGCGTGGATGAGGAGAGCGCCGGCACCCTCCCCCTTGAGGGGAGGGTCGGCGAACACGGCTTGCGCAGCAAGACGGGCGAGACGGGGTGGGGTCGCCGGTGGCGTGCTCGGCGATGGCGTGCCCGAACCGACCCCACCCCGATCCGCTTCGCGGATCGACCCTCCCCTCAAGGGGGAGGGTTTGGCCAGCCGCTCGGCAAGCTGCCTTGCCGCAATGGCGCGCGGCGATTTCTCGGCGCGAAAGCGTATCAGCCGCCGTTCGAGGTCGGCGCCGTCACCGCCGAGACCACGCTCGGTGAGCAGCACGGCGAGCGTCGCCGCTTCGAGCGCGTGGCCGGTACCTGCGGCTTCAGCGACCATGTGCGCCAGCCTTACCGGCAACGCCAGCTTGCGCATCGCGCCGCCCTGCTCCGTCAGCCGGCCGGCGTCATCAATAGCGTGCAGTGCGCCGAGCAGCGTCCGCGCTTCGTTGAGCGCCGGGGCGGGCGGCGGATCGAGGAAGGAGAGGCGCGCCGGATCGGCGACGCCGAAAGCTGCGCAGTCGAGCAGCAGGCCGGACAGATCGGCTTCGAGGATCTCGGGCGGGGTGAAGGCGGGAAGTGCCGCCGTCTGCTCGGCTCGCCAAAGGCGGATGGCGACGCCGGCCTGCGTGCGGCCGGCGCGGCCGGCGCGCTGGTCGGCCGATGCCCTGGAAACACGCACCGTCTCCAGCCGCGTCAGGCCACTCGCCGGCTCATAGCGCGGCAGCCGCGACAGGCCGGAATCGATGACGACGCGCACGCCGTCGATGGTGATCGAGGTCTCTGCGATCGACGTCGCCAGCACCACCTTGCGACGACCCGGCGGCGCCGGTTTGATGGCGGCGTCCTGCGCCCTGTTGTCGAGTTGGCCGTAGAGCGGAACGATGTCGGTGTCGGCGCCGAGGCGGCCCTGCAGCCGCTCGGCGGTGCGCTCGATCTCGCGCTGGCCAGGCAGGAAGGCGAGTACGCTGCCGCTCTCCTCAGCCAGCGCCGAGCGGATCGCCTTGGCCATGGCGTCCTCGATGGGGATTCCGGCTGGCCGTTCGTCGTAACGGATGTCGACGGGAAAGGCGCGGCCTTGGCTTTCGATCACCGGGGCGCCGGACAGGAGTTTCGCAACGCGCGCGCCGTCGAGCGTCGCCGACATCACCAGCAGCCGCAAATCCGGCCGTAGCGCGCTTTGCACGTCCAGCGCCAGCGCGAGACCAAAATCGCCGTCGAGCGAGCGTTCGTGGAACTCATCGAAAATGACTGCCGAGATGCCGGGCAGTTCGGGATCGTCGAGGATCATGCGCGCCAGCACGCCTTCGGTGACGACCAGGATTTTTGTCCGGGCAGAGGTGCGGTTTTCCATCCGCATGGCATAGCCGACGGTGCCGCCGGGCTCTTCACCGAGCAGTTCAGCCATACGACGGGCGGCGGCGCGGGCGGCGAGCCGGCGCGGTTCGAGCAGGACGATCTTACCGGCACCCAGCCATGGCGCATCGAGCAGCGCCAGAGGCACCAAAGTCGTCTTGCCGGCGCCAGGCGGCGCCACCAGCACGGCGCTGTTGCCGGCGCCGAGCGCCTCGCTCAGCGCCGGCAGTACGGCGGACACCGGAAGCTCCGGCAAGGGTCTTGTCGTCATCGCGTCCGCATATCAGCGGTCGCCATTGCCGCGCAACCGGCGTCCGCTCAAAGCCTCGTCCGCGAAAACGGGTTCCAGCGCACCGTGCCCAGCCGCACTTCCTCGCGCACCATGGTCAGCAGGCCGGAAGCGCCGACGACCGCAAGGCCGACCAGGGACAGCCAGTCGGGATATTCCTGGAAGAACAGGGCGCCGAGGATCACCGCCCAGACGATCTGCGAATAATGCGTCGGCGCGATACGGTTGGCGGGCGCGTATTTGGCGGCCAGCAGCTGCAGCAACTGTCCGCAAGCGGCGAACGCGCCCGCCATCACCAGCCACAGCAGCTGCATCGCGTTGGGCAGGGTAAACGATGTGGCGACGGCGCCTATGCCGTTGAACACCAGGCCATAGCCAACCAGCACGCCCAACATGGTGGTGCGCTTTTCCTGCTGCGCCWGCGAACGGGTCAGGGTGACGTTGGTGGCGGCAAGGAAGGCGACGGCGAAGGCGGCAAGGTGGCCGAGATGCAATTCGCGAAAACCCGGCCGCACCACCAGCATGACGCCGGCAAAGCCGGCAAACACCGCCAGCCAGCGCCAGGGGCCGACCTTCTCCTTGAGCACCAGCGTCGACAGGATGGTGACGCAGAGCGGCGCCAGGAAGATCAGCGCATAGGTCTCGGCCAGCGGAATGGTGGTGAAGGCATAGACGCTGAGCAGGCCGGATGCCATGCCGGCCCAGGCGCGCGCGTGCACCGCCCATGGCCGCTTCGTGCGCCAGAAACCACGCCAGCGCTCATCGGCCGGTCGGCTGAAAAACAGGAAGCCGCCGGCAAACAGCGTCACGAAGAAGGCGATCTCGAAGACGGTGAACTGTGCGCCAAGGCTCTTGATAACGGCATCACTGCACGAATAGCTTGCATAGGCGATGAGGGCGAGCAGGATTCCGTTCGTCACGTTTTTCCATTTCCGGGGAGAGTGCGGTGAAGGTATTGGCGCTCGGGGCGCATCCGGACGACATCGAGATATTCATGTTCGGTACGCTGGCCGCCTATGCGGCGCAAGGCGCAGACCTGACTTTCGCCATAGCCACGGATGGCGCCAAGGGCGGCAAGGGAGACCCGAGCGTTTTGGCTCGTGTCCGGCGCGAGGAAGCGACGGCCGCTGCGGCGTTGCTCGGCGCGACCCCACGATTCTTCGACTTTCCCGACGGCGAACTGGTGGCCGATGCGGCGCTGATCGGTTCGCTGAAAACGCTGATACGCGAGACCGGAGCAAATCTGGTGATCACGCATGCGCCAAACGACTATCACGCCGACCACCGCGCGCTGTCGGACGGCGTGCGCATCGCGGCTTCCTTCGCTGTGCCGGTGCTGCACGCCGATACGATGGGCGGCACTGGATTTTCGCCGACGCATTACGTCGACATTTCCGCATACCGCGATGCCAAAACGCAGGCGATCCGCGCGCACCGGTCGCAGATGCCGGAACAATATGTCGACCGAGCGCGTGTCCAGAATGAGTTTCGCGCCGGGCAGTGCAACAGCGTCGCCGGTTCCCTAGCCGAGGCCTTCCGCTTCGAGCCGACATTTCCCTTCGCCGACATCCGCGCATTGCTGCCGCCGGCGCCGCCCGTCCGGCCGGTGACGCCACAGACCAAAATTGTAAGAGACGCCAGCTAAACAACTTCCGGGCGAACCCTCCGGCAATCATTTCCCAACGATTTCAATCCTCGTTTCGTGATGCTGCAACGCAGCAACGAATTCGCTTGCGTTGTTTAGTAAAAATTGCATCACTAAACAAATTACTAAACATCTGCGCGCTACCGCGCCGCCATGTTTAGGCCCCGGAGGAGAGGGGTTGAAGGCTCTTGAAACCGTCATCCGGACGCGTTTCGCAAATGGGAGGAAGGCATGAAATCGACTTTGAAACTGGCGTTGGGACTGGCCTCGGCGATGTCTGCCTCGGCGGGCTTTTCGAACGCCGCGCATGCAGAAGATCTGACGCTTTGCTGGGCCGCCTGGGATCCGGCAAACGCGCTTGTGGAACTGTCCAAGGACTTTACCAAGGAAACCGGCATCGGCATGAAGTTCGAATTCGTGCCGTGGACCAACTATGCCGACCGCTTCCTCAATGAGCTGAATTCGCACGGCAAATTGTGCGACCTGATCATCGGCGACAGCCAGTGGATCGGCGGCTCGGCCGAGAACGGCCACTACGTCAAGCTGAACGACTTCTTCGACAAGGAGAAGATCAGCATGGACGACTTCGTGCCGGCAACCGTCGTCGGCTACTCGGAATGGCCGAAGAACACGCCGAACTACTGGGCGCTGCCGGCCATGGGCGACGTCGTCGGCTGGACCTACCGCAAGGACTGGTTCTCCAAGCCGGAACTGCAGAAGGAATTCAAGGAAAAGTACGGCTGGGATCTCGGCCCGCCGACCACCTTCGATCAGCTCAAGCAGATCGCCGAATTCTTCCAGAAGCGCGAGATCGACGGCAAGACCGTCTATGGCGCCTCGATCTATACCGAGCGCGGCTCCGAAGGCATCACCATGGGCGCCATGGACGTGCTCTACAGCTTCGGCTTCAAATACGAGAACCCCGACAAGCCCTACGAGATGGAAGGCATCGTCAACTCCGACAAATCGGTCAAGGGGCTGGAGTTCTACAAGGCGCTCTATGATTGCTGCACCCCTCCGGGCGCCTCGAACAGCTACATGGGCGAAGGCGTCGATGCCTTCAAATCCGGCCAGGTGGCGATGCACATGAACTTCGCCTTCACGTGGCCGGGCCTGCAGAAGGACGAGAATGTCGGCGGCGACAAGATCGGCTATTTCGTCAATCCCAAGGGTCCCGATGGCGAGCAGTTCGCCCAGCTCGGCGGCCAGGGCATCTCGGTGGTGTCCTATTCCGACAAGCAGGAATCGGCGCTGAAATACATCAAGTGGTTCGCCAATAAGGACGTACAGGCCAAGTGGTGGTCGCTCGGTGGTTATTCCTGCCTCAACGCGGTGGTCAAAGACCCGGGCTTCCCGGCCAGCCAGCCCTACGCGCAGACCTTCCTCGACTCGATGGCCATCGTGAAGGACTTCTGGGCCGAGCCGAGCTACGCGCCGCTGCTGCAGGCGTCGCAGAAGCGCTTCCACGACTATGTCGTCGCCGGCCAGGGTTCGGCCAAGGATGCGCTTGACGGCCTGGTCAAGGACTGGACGCAGGTGTTCCAGGACGACGGCAAGATGTAACGGCTCCTCCCGAGCCCGACCCGAGCGTCCCGTGCCGCCCTTGGCACGGGACGCAGTTCAGATAAATTCCATCGTAGAGACTTGACGTGACCGAAGCAGGACTCACCATGCTCAATCGGACTGCGGACAGCGTTGCCCGGGCGACCCCGGAGCCGTTGGCGCGCAAGGTCCGCGGCATCAGCGACAAGGGCCTCGCCTGGCTGTTCATCTCGCCAACGATGCTTTTGCTTCTGGCCATCAACATCTTCCCGCTGTTCTGGGCGATCTATCTGTCCTTCACCAACTACCGCGCCAACCGCCCCAACGAGGTGGTGAAGAACCTTGGCTTTGCCAACTACCAGCGCATCCTTGGCGACAAGGACATCTGGATCGCCATGCAGACGACGGCGCATTTCGTGTTCTGGACCATCCTCTTGCAGACGGTGATCGGCTTCACGCTGGCCTGGCTGATCGACCGCAAGTTCCGCGGCCACGCCTTCTGGACGACCATCATCCTGGTTCCGATGATGCTGTCGCCGGCGGTGGTCGGCAATTTCTGGCGCTTCCTCTACGAGCCGCAGATCGGGCTGTTCGCCTATGCCGTGTCGTTTGTATCAGGCATTCCGCCGACAGAAATCAGCATGCTCTCCAACGTGTCGCTGGCGCCCTGGTCGATCGTCATCGTCGACACCTGGATGTGGACGCCCTACGTGATGCTGATCTGCCTCGCGGGCTTACGCTCCATCCCCGAATACATCTATGAGGCGGCCGAGGTCGACCGCGCTTCCAACTGGCGGCAGTTCTGGTCGATCACGCTGCCGATGGCGCTGCCCTTCATCATGCTGGCGGTGCTGTTTCGCGGCATCGAGAATTTCAAGATGTTCGACATGGTCAACCTGCTCACCGGCGGCGGACCGGGCTCGACCACCGAGGTCGCCTCGATCACGCTGAAGCGGCAGGCCTTCGAAAGCTGGCGCACCGGCTATTCCTCGGCCTTCGCCATCATCCTGTTCGTCGCGGTGTTCGGCCTCGCCAACATCTACGTCAAGGCGCTCAACAAGGTGAAGCAGAGATGAGCCTGACATCAGCCCATTCGGTCGTCGCGCCCTCGGCAAATTCGAAGCGGATCGCCGGCGCCATCATCGTCGCCTACGCGCTGATCTCGATCGTGCCGCTGCTGTGGATCTTTGCCACCAGCTTCAAGACGCCGCCGGATTCGATTGCCTATCCGCCCAAGATCCTGTTCCAGCCGAGCCTTGAAGGCTACTGCAACCTGTTCACGACGCGCACAAGGCAGACGCCGGAGTACATCAACTCGCTCGGTCCGGCGACCGGCTTCTGCGACGAGACCACGCGCAAGCGCAACATGGTCATCGCCGGCCCGTCCAACTTCCTGCCGCGCTTCCTCAATTCGCTGATCATCGCCTTCGGCTCGACCTTCTGCGCCGTCTTCCTCGGCACGCTGTCGGCCTATGGCTTCTCACGCTTCAAGGTGCCGCTCGCCGATGACCTTCTGTTCTTCATCCTGTCGACGCGCTTCATGCCGCCGATCGCGGTCGCCATCCCGATCTACCTGATGTACCGCGAGCTTGGCCTGTCGGACACGGCACTCGGCATGATCCTGCTCTACACGGCGGTCAACGTGTCGCTGGCTGTGTGGCTGCTGAAGGGCTTCATCGACGAGATTCCGCGCGAATATGAGGAAGCGGCGATGATCGACGGCTATACGCGGCTGCAGGCCTTCTGGCGCACCGTGCTGCCGCAAGCCACGACCGGCATTGCCGCAACCGCCATCTTCTGCCTGATCTTCGCCTGGAACGAATATGCCTTCGCGGCGCTGCTGACCTCGGGCACGGCGCAGACCGCGCCGCCCTTCATCCCGACCATCATCGGCGAAGGCGGCCAGGACTGGCCGGCAGTGGCGGCCGGCACGACAATCTTCCTGGTGCCGATCCTGGTCTTCACCATCCTGCTCCGCAAGCAATTGCTGCGCGGCATCACCTTCGGCGCGGTGCGCAAATGACAATGATCAAGCCCGTAAAACGTAAATCGCGCTGGCCGGTCTGGGCCAGGCGCGGCCTCATGGAAAACATAGCGACGGCGCTGATCGCCATCGGCTTCCTGATGCTGTTCCAGCCCTTCGCGCTTTCGCTCTACACCTATTCCTTCATCACCATGCTTGCCGGCACCGTGATGTTCATCATCGTATCGAAGTTCCCGGAGTAGACGATGGCTGAGATCAGGGTTCAGCATCTGAGAAAAGCCTTCGGCGATTTCGTCGCCGTGCAGGACTCCAACTTCGTCGTCGAGGATGGCGAGTTCTTCGTCATGCTTGGGCCGTCGGGCTGCGGCAAGACGACGACGTTGCGCATGATTGCCGGGCTCGAACTGCCGACCGGCGGCCAGATCCTGCTCGGCGGCGAGGATGTCACCATGCGGCGGGCGCGGGAACGCGACATCGCCTTCGTGTTCCAGCTGTTCGCGCTCTACCCGCACATGAACGTGCGCAAGAACATCGGCTTCCCGCTTTTGGCGCAAGGCATGCCGTCGGCCGAAATCCGTGAACGGGTCGAAGAGACAGCGAAGCTGCTGCGCATCGACCATCTGCTCAACAAATCGGTCTCAGGGCTTGCCGGCGGCGACCGCCAGCGCGTGGCGCTCGGCCGCGCCATCGTGCGGCGGCCGAAATGCTTCCTGATGGACGAGCCGCTCGGCACGCTCGACACCGAGTTCCGCGATTTGATGGTGCACGAGCTGCGCGAGCTGCATAACCGCATCCACGCCACCACCGTCTATGTCACCCACGACCAGATGGAAGCGATGTCGATGGCCGACAAGATCGCGGTCATGAATCATGGCGTCATCGAACAGTTCGGCAGCCCACGCGAAATCTACGACCGCCCGGCCACCATGTTCGTCGCCGATTTCATCGGCTCGCCGCCGATGAATTTTCTCGGCTTCGGCGGCGGACTGGCAAAGGGTGCCAGGGAGATCGTCGTCCAGGGCGCCAGGGTGGCGGTACCGGAGGTGCGCGAGGATATCGCCCCGGCCGACATGGCGCTTGGCATCAGGCCCGAACACATCCGTTTCGATGACGCCTCGAAACTGCGCGGCGCCATTTACGGCACCGAATATCTCGGCACCACGCAGATCGTCGCGGTGGAGACGGCAGACGGCATCATCAAGGCCCGGGTGCCGGCCGAAATCCGGCTCGCGGCGGGCGATCATGTCGGCCTGACGCTGAGCAGCGCGCGGCTGTCGCTGTTCGAGAAGGGATCCGGCCGCGCGGTGCGCACCGCGATCCATGATTCAGCCTCTCAAGGGAGAGCGCAGCATGGCTGACGTGCACATCAGGAACGTGAACAAGAGCTTTGGCGAGCAGGTCGCCGTGGACAATCTCGACCTGCACATCGCCGATGGCGAATTCGTCGTGTTGCTCGGGCCGACCGGGGCCGGCAAGACGACGACGCTGCGACTGATCGCCGGGCTGGAACGCCCGGACAGCGGCACCATCCATATCGGTGGCCACAATGCGACGACGCTGTCACCGGCCGAACGCGACACCGCCTTCGTGTTCCAGCAATATTCGCTCTATCCGCACCTTTCGGTGTTCGACAACCTCGCCTTTCCGCTGCGCTCGCCGGCGCGAAAAATGCCGGAGGAGCAGATCCGCCGCCGTGTCGAGGATGTCGCCAGGATGGTGCGCATCCACCACAAGCTGAACAACCGCTCGACCAAACTCTCGGGTGGCGAGATGCAGCGCGTCGCCATCGGCCGCGCGCTGGTGCGCAAGCCGTCGATCTATCTGATGGACGAGCCGCTGTCGTCGCTCGACGCCAAGCTGCGCGCCGATCTCAGGCTCGAACTGAAGCGTATCCAGACCGAACTCGGCGCCACCATGCTCTATGTCACGCACGACCAGATCGAGGCGATGACGATGGCCGACCGCATCGGCATCCTCAATGAGGGCGTGCTGGTGCAGATCGGCACGCCGCGAAATATCTATTCGGAGCCGGCAAACCTTCATGTTGCGGCACGGCTCGGCCAGCCGGCGATCAATCTGCTGCCGACCGGTCTGCTGCCGGATGGCGGCACGCCGGCGGGTACCAAGACCATCGGCGCGCGCACCGAACATCTGTCGATCGAGAAAGCTGCGAACGGCCATTCTGATGGTGTCGTCGACTGGGTCGAGCATCTGGGCGACCAGAACCACCTGCATGTGACGGTGGGAAGCAAAAAGCTGGTGACGCTGACCGATCCCGATACGGATCTGGCGCAGGGCGACAGGGTCATGATCCGCTACCGCTCGCCGCTGTATTTCGGCACGGACGGGCAAAGATTGATGTGAATGGGGCTGATGTGAGGTTTTCGGTGTCTCGCCAAGGGTACGGCACCGGCTTCTGATTGACGAGTACAGGACGAATTCGATGAAGCACTTTTTCAACCGCAGGGAAACGATCGTCACCGAGGCGCTGGACGGTCTGTTGCGGACCATCGGTTCCGGCGATCTGGTGCGTCTCGACGGCTATCCCGAGATCAAGGTCGTGCTGCGCGCCGACTGGGACAAGGCAAAAGTTGCCGTCGTTTCCGGCGGCGGCGCCGGGCACGAACCGTCGCATGCCGGCTTCGTCGGCAAGGGCATGCTGACGGCGGCGGTCTCGGGCGAGATCTTTGCCTCGCCGAGCGTCGAGGCCGTGCTGGCGGCGATCCGCGCGGTGACCGGCCCGGCCGGCTGCCTGCTGATCGTCAAGAACTACACCGGCGACCGGCTCAATTTCGGCCTCGCGGCCGAGAAGGCGCGCGCCGAGGGCTTTCGCGTCGAGATGGCGATCGTCGCCGACGACATCGCTTTGCCGGACATCAACCAGCCGCGCGGCGTCGCCGGCACCTTGTTCGTACACAAGATATCAGGCCATTTGTCAGAGACCGGAAGCGATCTGACGTCCATTGCGACAGCGGCTCGCGCGGCGGCAAAAGACATCATCTCGCTCGGCATGTCGCTGTCGTCCTGCTCCATCCCGGGTCAACCGCACGAGGACCGATTTGGCGAAAACGACGGCGAACTCGGCCTCGGCATTCATGGCGAGCCGGGCGTCGAGCGCATCGCGGTGCAAAGCGCCGACAAGCTCGTAGCGATCATGGCGGAGCGGCTGGCAGCGCGGCTTGACCCGAAAGCCAGCCACGCGCTGCTGATCAACAATCTCGGCTCGGTGCCGCCGCTCGAAATGTCGCTGGTTGCCAATGCGGTGCTAGCCTCGCCACTGGCCAAGACGGTGAAGCTGGCGATCGGCCCCGGGCCGCTGATGACGGCGCTCAACATGAACGGCTTCTCGCTGTCGCTGATCAAGCTCGATGCCGTGCGCGAGGCGGCCTTGCTGGCGGCGGTCGGCCCGCATGCCTGGATGCCGGCAAAGCCGGTTGCAGCGCCTGCCATTGTGCCGATGGCGAAGGCAGCCGGACAAAGCGCGACGCGCAAGCCAAGTGAGGATGCGCGGACAAGGCGGCTTGTCGTCACGGTCTGCGAGCGCCTGATCGCGCTCGAAGAGGCTTTGAACGGGCTGGACGCCAAGGCGGGCGATGGCGATACCGGCTCGACGGTGGCGACCGGCGCGCGCAGCGTGCTGGAAAAGCTCGACACGCTGCCGCTTGCCGACCCGGCCGCAACGCTCGCGGCGGTGGGCGATCTTCTGGGCGTGGCGATGGGCGGCTCCTCGGGCGTGCTGTTGTCGATCTTCTTCACCGCAGCAGCGCAGGCTTCCAATTCCGATGCGACCTTGTCCAGGGCGCTGCTTGCCGGCCTTGACCGCATGACCTTCTACGGCGGCGCAAGGATCGGCGACCGCACAATGGTCGATGCCCTGGAGCCGGCGCTGAAAGCGCTCGATGCCAGAAGCCTGGAGGCGGCGGCGACAGCCGCCCGGCACGGTGCCGAAGCGACCGCGGCCATGGAGAAGGCGAAGGCCGGACGCTCCGCCTATGTCGGCACCAAATTGCAGGGCGTGGTCGACCCTGGCGCCCATGCCGTGGCCGAAGTGTTCGCGGCCGCCGCCGCGCTGCATGCAACGGCCTGATGGCATGCTTCAGTTGTCGAATGAAAATTCTTTCGATACTGCCGGCAGGACCGAAACCGGGAATTTGGACATGGCGGCGTTGGACCTTGCCGGGCTGATCACAGCCGCAGCGGATACGATTGCCGCTCACGCGGAAGAGCTGACCGCGCTGGACCAGGCGATCGGCGACGGCGACCACGGGCTGAACATGAAGCGCGGCTTCGAGGCCGTGCGGGCCGAGGCCCAGGCGTTTTCGGCCAAGCCGCTGCCGGAGGCCCTGAAGGCGATCGGCACCAAGCTGGTGATGACGGTGGGCGGTGCTTCCGGACCGCTGTTCGGCACGCTGTTCCTGGCGCTGGGCAAGGAGATTTCGGCGGAGCCGGATCGCGCCAACCTGACGGCGGCCTTCGGCAAGGCAATCGAAGCCGTGGGCGCGCGCGGCAAATCACAAGTCGGGCAAAAGACCATGCTTGATGTGCTGCAGCCGGCATACGAGGCGCTGGTGGCGGGAAAGTCGGCGGCGGAAATCGCCGATATCGCCGATCGTGCGGCGGATGCCACCGTGCCGATGAAGGCTCTGCGCGGCCGCGCCTCGTTCCTCGGCGACCGCTCCATCGGCCATATGGATGCCGGCGGACGCTCGGTCGCGCTGCTGGTGCGGACGATCAGCGAAACGCTGGAAGGTCAGCCATGAGCAATGTCGGCATCGTCATCGTCTCGCATTCGCCGCTGGTTGCCGAAGGCACGGCCGACATGGTGCGCCAGATGGTGGGCGACGAAGTGCCGCTTGCATGGTGCGGCGGAAACGGCCATGGCGGACTCGGCACCAGTGTCGAGGCGATTATGGGCGCCATCGAAAAGGCGTGGTCGGAGGCGGGTGTCGCCATCCTCGTCGATCTCGGCGGCGCCGAGACCAACTCGGAGATGGCGGTGGAAATGATCGGCGAGCCGCGGGCGCAGAAGATTATCGTCTGCAACGCGCCGATCGTCGAAGGCGCGGTGATGGCCGCGACGGAGGCGTCCGGCGGCGCCTCGCTGAAGGAAGTGGTGGCGACGGCGCATGAATTGTCGCCGTCGTGAGTGAATGGGAATTTTGAGCGCATGTCCGCATTTGCCGAAGCGACCGTCCTGATCACCCACGAGGTGGGACTGCACGCACGCCCTTCGGTGAAGTTCACCAAGCTTGCCAAGAGCTTTGCCGCCGAAGTGGAAATTGCGCTTGCCGCCAACGGCCCGTGGTTCGACGCCAAGAGCATCGTCAAGGTGATGGCGACCAGAGCGCCGAAAGGCACCATGCTGCATATCAGGGCCAGTGGCGAAGCCGCCACTGAGGCGGTCGGCGCGCTGGCCGAGCTGGTGCGGCGCGATTTCGACGAGGGCGCGGGCCATGCCCGAACCGCTTAGGCTGCAAGGCATTTCGGCCTCGGCGGGCTATGCCGAAGGGCCGCTGTTCAATCTCGACAACGGCCCTGCGCGTTACACGGGCAAGGCGACGGCCGGCGAGGAGAAGGCTGCACTGGAAGCAGCTATCGCCAGCGCGAGTGACCGGCTCGCGACCCTGATCGAAACCGCCGATGACGAGGCCGCCGGCATTCTCGAATTCCAGCTCGCCATGCTGGAGGACGATGCCCTGACCG
The DNA here is from genome assembly GCF_056403715.1 of Mesorhizobium sp. P2_F5. Taxonomy (NCBI): domain Bacteria; kingdom Pseudomonadati; phylum Pseudomonadota; class Alphaproteobacteria; order Hyphomicrobiales; family Phyllobacteriaceae; genus Mesorhizobium; species Mesorhizobium sp. P2_F5. Next base: position 72,191 of record NZ_JBFUEY010000001.1, read on the forward strand.
GACCGGCCTTTGCGGCGATCCCGTCCGGAATGCCGGCCGACATGGCCTGGCGGCAGGCGCTGGACGCCGAGATCGCCGGCTACGACACGTCAGACCAGGATTATTTCCGGGCGCGCGCTGCCGACATGCGTGACATCCGGGATCGAGTGCTGCGCGCGCTGACCGAGGAGGATGAGAGCGCCGCACCTGCCGGCGCCATTCTCTATGGCGAGGACATTGCGCCGACACGCTTTCTGGAGACCGACTGGAGCGCCGGTGGCGGCATCGCGCTGAGGGCCGGCAGCACCGCCAGCCACGTCGCCATGCTGGCGCGCTCGCGCGGTGTGCCCATGGTAGTGGGACTTGGTTCTTCGCCGGCTAATCCCAGTGGCCTGGCCCTGCTCGATGCCGAGCATGGCGGCATTGTATTGGCGCCCTCAAAGGCCGAGATCGAAATCTTTCGCCGTTCGTCGTCTTCCTTTGCGGCACGCCGCGACAAGGCCGAAGCCTATCTGGCGAAACCGGCGGTAACCAAGGCCGGCACGACTGTGCGCGTACAGGTCAACATCGCCGATCCGTCCGAGGTCGGCAGCATCGGCATCGCAACCTGCGACGGCGTCGGGCTGATGCGCACCGAATTCCTGTTCGGCAAGGCGCCGCTGGATGAGGAAACGCAGTACCACGCCTACCGCAAGGTGCTGGAATGGGCAGGCGAGAAGCCGGTGACCATCCGCACTGTCGATGCCGGCGGCGACAAGCCGGTGCCGGGCTTCACCGTCGAGGAGAGCAACCCGTTCCTGGGCCTGCGCGGCATCAGGCTGTCGCTGGCAAGGCCGGACGTGTTTCGTGTGCAGATCCGGGCGTTGCTGCGCGCCGCCGTGCACGGCAATCTGAAGGTGATGTTTCCAATGATCGCCGTCACCGAGGAGTACCAACGTGCCGCCGCTCTGTTCGCCGAGGAGCAGGCTGGCCTCATCGCGCGTGGCATCGCGCAGAAAATGCCGCCGCTCGGCATCATGGTCGAGGTGCCGTCTGTGGCGATCGCGCCGGATGCGTTTGCCGATGTCGCCTTCTTCTCGATCGGCTCCAACGATTTGACCCAATATGTGATGGCCGCCGCCCGCGACAACGCTGCGGTGGCACACCTCAATTCGGTCCGCCATCCGGCCGTGCTGCGGCTGATCGCTGCGGTGATCGCGTTCGGCTTGCGCGCCAAAATTCCGGTCAGCCTGTGCGGCGATGCCGGCGGCGACCCGGCCTCAATACCGGCGCTGCTCGAGGCCGGCCTGCGCGATCTCTCGGTGGCCCCTGCCCAACTCGCCATGGCCAAAGCGGCCATCTCAGATGTTTTGGTCTAGGCGTGGCTGAGATGGTCGACAAGACACCAGAACCCGGCTCAGAAGAGGCGATCCGCGCCTACAAGACGATCCTGTCGCAGGTGATCGACCAGCGCCCGTCGGGCATGCGCCAGCGTCTTGCCGATGCGCTGGGCAAGCACCGCAGCTTTGTGACGCAAATCTCCAGCCCGGCCTATTTGATCCCGATCCCGTCAAAACATTTGCCGGCTATTTTCTCGGTCTGCCATTTCAGCCCGGCCGAGCGCGATCATTTTCTCGCCGCCTACCATCTGGCGCATCCGGGCAAGATGTCTATCGCGGCGGGCATGCGCAAGACACGCCATGTCTCGCTGATCGTGCCCGATTTCGGTGACGACAAGCAGAATGCGGCGCTCGATCGGGCGATCAACGAATTCATCCAGAAGATCACCAGCATCACCGGTAGGAGTGGTGGCTGATTGTCGCGTGCCGTGTCGGGAGGACACATGAAGAAATTTATGAATTCAGTCGACACGGTGCTGACCGAAAGCCTCGATGGTTTCGTTGCCGCCCATGCCGACATTCTGGTGCTGGGTGACGAGCACAAATTCATCCGCCGCAAGGTGCTGAAGTCGGGGAAAGTGGCGCTGATCTCGGGCGGCGGCTCCGGTCACGAGCCACTGCACGCCGGCTTTGTCGGCCACGGCATGCTGGACGCTGCCTGCCCCGGCCAAGTCTTCACCTCGCCAACGCCGGACCAGATGCTGGCGGCTGCGGCGGCCGTCGATACCGGCGCCGGCTGCCTGTTCATCGTTAAGAATTATGAGGGCGATGTGATGAATTTCGACATGGCGGCCGAGATGACCGACGGCGTCCTGCAGGTGGTGATCAATGACGACGTCGCGGTCGAGAACTCGTCCTACACCACCGGCCGGCGCGGCGTCGCCGGCACGCTGGTGGTCGAGAAGATCGTCGGCGCCGCCGCCGAGCGAGGCATGGCGCTGGCGGATCTCAAGGCACTTGGCGATCGGGTCAACGGTGCGACGCGTTCGATGGGTGTGGCGCTGACCAGTTGCACCGTGCCGGCAGCCGGCAGGCCGACCTTCGACATTGGGGACGGCGAGATGGAATTCGGGGTCGGCATTCACGGCGAGCCCGGCCGGCGTCGCGATACGTTAAAAAGCGCCGATGTCATCGCCGAAGAAATCTGCACCGCGATCCTGGGCGATTTCGGTGACAGGGCGAGAGGTCCTGCGCTGCTGTTCATCAACGGCTTCGGCGGCACGCCGCTGATGGAGCTTTATGTGATGTACAATAGCGCCCGAAAAATCTTCGAAAAGCACGGCGTGACGGTGACCCGCTCGCTGGTCGGGTCCTATGTGACGTCGCTCGACATGGCCGGCTGCTCGATCACGCTGACCATGCTGGATGATGAGGCGACGTCATTGTGGGACGCACCAGTGCGCACAGCCGCGCTACGCTGGGGGGTCTAGCGGGAAGGCTTTGTGTGCCGAGACGCTGACAGGCGACCTAATGCATGTCGCCAAAAGTGCGCAGCGGTTTTGGGACAACGACATGCATAAAGCGCGTCGCATTAGGCCGTTCAGGCGCGACGCGCTTTAGCCGTCAGCCCGACGGACCCGTCGGCCCCGACTGAAGGATGACCGCCGTGACGCTGGATAGTTTGCCAGCCTTGCGCAGCGCCGGCGTCTCATATTGCTTCTTGGTCATCGCATTCCCCCTCTGCCGGCAAGTCCAGCAGTCACGCGCCCAACCGGTCATGCGGCCTGGTTGGCCGACGCTCCGGCCCAGCCAACGACGTCTCAGATCTGCTTTGACGGCCCACCGGCAACCAGACTGGACAGTTTTCCCGCCTTGCGCAGCACAGGCGCCTCATACTTTTTCTTGGTCATTTCCAAACACCCTTTGAGTCCGGTGGGAAAGAATGGACGGAAACCCCGGAAAGTCAATTCATGAGCCGGTTCTGCCACCACACGCTGGCTTCATGCATGCTTTTCTGCAACATACGCCTCCCAGAGCAGTTCGCCGAAACGGCGACTGCTCTAGTTTCTTGTTTTGACGCAATTCCGGACGGAAAACCGCTTCACACTTTTCCTGGAATTGCTCCACTAGGCTAACGTCATCCGGGTTAATGCTGCCATCTCTTGCACCTGCCGATGAAAAACTGCTGCTGACCTTCGCCGATCCGGAGGCGCCGGCTGCCGTTGGCAGTGACGTTGCTGCCAAAAGCTTGCTGGCGCTGCTCGCCAATGCCGAGTTCCACGGCGTGCTGCCGATCATGCTGCGCAAGCTCAGGGAAATCGGCGACGCCCAATTGCCGGCGGACGCAGCCTTGCAGCAGAAATTGTCGGACCTGCGCGACCAGTCGACGCTGGCGACCGGCCAGTCGATGCTGCTGCAGTATCATGGTGATCGCATCATGAAGGCATTGGCGGCGAAAGGCGTTCCGGCCCGCATCGTCAAGGGTCCGGTGTTCGCGCGCAAACTTTACCGCCACGCCGCCGACCGGCCGTTCACCGACATCGACATTCTCGTCGAGCCGGCCAGCATCGCCGAGGCCAACACGGTGATCGCCGGATGCGGCTTCGAGCTGTGGAGCGGCGAAGCGCAGTCGCAGGATCTGCAGGAGTTCAAATGGCTGGAGAAGGAGAATACCAGCCTGCTGATCGAACTGCACGGCAATCTGGTGCATGATTCCGGTATGCGGCGGCGGCTGTCGTTGGGCTTTCGCGAATTGCAGACCATCGATGGCGGCGAGGCCGACACGCCGGCCGCGCTACTGACCATCGCCATCGTGCATGCCGCGGGCGGCCACAAGTTCCACCGGCTGCAGCTTTGCGTTGACGTGCTGCAAGGCGTACGCGCGCTGCGCTCATCCGTGGATGAGGACCGGTTGTTCGAGGCGGCGCGCATGAGCGGCATCGAGCTCGAACTGGCGACGGTTCTCAATGTGACGGGGCGGCTGTTTAATGCAGCGCGCGCGATCGAACTTGCTGGGCGCATCAAGCCCGACCTCTCGATACGCCTGGCCAAATGGCTCATCACCGGCGATACGCTGCTCGGCGTCAATTCCAGGGACAAGATGCATTCGCGCCTGCGTCGCGACGCCTTCCGCTGGGTCCAGCGGCTTAGCCGATCCAAGTCTCATGCGGCCTGAGCAGGCAGTGGATCCGGGAGCGTCGCTCTCGGCTGTCTTTGTCAGCGAAATCTCGTCTCTCACCGCACCGATGCTGGCTGCCTGGGTTGAGAAAGGCCATCGCATCGCGGCCGTGGTCGTGCCCGGCCCGCGGTCGGGCAAGCAGTCGAGCGTCAGCACCTGGCGCCGGCGCCGACGCCGTCGGTCGATTTTAAGGCGCTACCTTGGCCACAGACATCCACCGCTGATCGAATTCGGTCCGTCCCATGATTGGGCTGAGCTGGGGCGGCAGCTAGCTGGGCTCGAGGCCGATCTCCTGATCTGCTTCGGTTTTCGTGGGCTGATCCCGCAGGCGGTGCTGACACTATTTCGAAACGGCGGATTGAACCTTCATCCGGCGCTGCTGCCGCACTATCGCGGCCCTCATCCGATCCACAGGCTGGTCATCGACGGCAACCATGAAATCCACGGCGGTGTGACCCTTCACAAGATGACGCCGGCATTCGACCAGGGTGATATTCTGGCGCAGGTCGCGTTGTCCATCGAGGATTGGCATTCGGCGACGACCGTCTCAACCGCTATAACCAGCGCAATGGCCAGGCTGGTGGCGGACGCCGCACCCGAGCATTGCCGTGGCAGGCTAACTGGTATACCCCAGCCCAGCGGCGGGTATGTTTGGGCGCAACTGGAGCGAAGCCCGCTGATCGTTGGCGGTGAATCGTCGAGCGCCCATGTCGCCCGACTATGCCGCATCATAGGGCCCAGCGTTGCGGTCAACGTGCTGGTAAACGGAAAACCGGTTCGACTGGCGCAGCCTATCCTGCGGCCCCGACCCGTGACCGGCAAGGCGTCGATGCACAGATGGGGAGTTGTGGCATTTGATTGCGCAGATGGGCGCGTTGTTCACCTGGCCTACAACCGGCTAACCCGACTGCTTATGCAACTGCAGCGAAAGCTCGGATCCGTGGGGCAGCGAAGGCCGGCGCTTCCGATACAAAAATTTGGATCCAAGGATTAAATGTGCGTCAGTCGGCCAGTGCGGCACGGATCAATGTTGACGCCTCGGTCGGGTTCGCGCCGACTTCCAGAGTAAACGTCGGAACGGCTTTGACCAGCGTCGCGATCGTTGCCATGCGGCGCTTCTGCGCCGGCAAAAGGCCGGTCATGCCGGTCCTGACATTGTCGGCGGCGAGCGCCACCATGGCGTCGGTCCTGGCCATCGGCACGAGCCGGGTTTGCGCGTCCGGCGAGCGGGCGAGATGAAGCAGCGCCGCAACCGGCCTGTCGGCCGTCTCCTCGATGCGGATGATCTCGGCCAGGCGCTCCAGCGAGACGGCCTGCTCGCCATTGGCGTCCCATTTGTCGCCGAGGCAGGGGGCCACGAAAGGCAGCATTGCCGCCGTGTGGCGGTGGACCTTCACCTTGCGCGGCAAACCCCACGCCGTGATGCCGCCGCCGGACGCAAGCTTGAGGATCATGACGTCGTCCGAGCACAGGCCGAAGCCTTGCGATGCCAGCGCCAGCGACGTTGTCGATTTGCCGGTGCCGCTCGGCGCGTGGATCAGCACGAGCACCTCGCGGCCGGGCAACGTCAGGCCGGCGGTGTGGAGCATGTGCTGACCACCTGCATCGAGCGCGGCATCCAGCACCATCATCAGCAACGTCCATTTGACCTTGGCGTCGGGATGAACGTGGATTTCAGCCCAGCCCTCATCGGCATTGATCGAGGCGGTCTGCAGGCCGGGAAAGATCAGGTGAACGATGCCGCCACCGTCGATCAGCCGGCAATGGCCGTCCTCCGGCACCTCGCCGTCGAAAGCGAGTTTTCCGGCAGGCAATTCCTGCAGCGCCGACGTCTCGACGATGTTGACCCGGAAACCGGGCTCGACGGGTTCGGCCATACGCAGCGTGCCAAGCATGAGGTCGAAGCTCGGCCAGAGATCGGCCCGCGAGGCGGATATGCTGATGACCTGGCCCTTGAGGTCATAGCAGAAAGTGGCCGCCGAATCGCTCAAGCCGCGTGCCCCTTTCCAGCATCGGCGTGATGGCGATAGATCTGCACCATGCCGGGGAGGCTGTCGCTGACCACCGGCCGGCCGTCGAGGCAAACCCAGCAATGGGCGGACATGCGCGGCGCCTGCATCGACTGCGGATCGACGCCGAAGCGCAGATCGGGATCGAAGCCGGCAAAGCGCAGGAAGCGGTGGGCGAGCAGCCCCTCGCGCAGGCATCTGCGATCGCGCATCAGCCACGGGTGCCGGACGGTGCGATTGACGGCAGAAACGATGTAGGCCGACGACAGGCCGCGATAAGGGGTGGGTGCGCTGAGCGGCGCCCATTTCAACACCGATTCGAAGCTGCGGCGGCCGATCAGGACCGGCATCAGCCGCGCACTGGTCCACAGGTGGACGCGAAACAGGGTGCGCAGGAGAATGCCGTCCGCCATCACGCAGCCGGGTCGGCGAGAATGCCTTCGCTCACCAGTTCGGCGGCCAGCGCCGCCATGTCCTGGTCGAGCGTATCCTTGTCGACCTCGAACTCGTCGGAAAGCAGGACCACGATCTGGTCGAGGCTGCGGGCGCCGTCGACCTTGTCGAGAAAGGCTTCGGTGGTGCCGTTGCAGGTGTAAAGCTGGCCGCTGCGCGCCAAAAGCACGACGGCACCGTCGCCGACATGTTGGACCGAGGCGTCATCCGCCAGCCGCAGAACCATTTCAGAAGCGATTTGGGCCATGGAGCCCCTCCAGACCATTTTCCTGGTGAGCAGATAGCGCGGCAATGCGGCGCTGTCCATTGCGCGGATGGGAGGGAGAACAGGCCGGTCTGGCCGATCTGTGGCATTCCGGCAACGGTAACACCTCTACGACACTCCCAACCAAAACACGGTTGGAGACATCCAATCCAGGGTTGTGGTAACTTCCACGTCGTTGCAGGGTGAGAGCAGGAATCCGCCCCAGAAATAGTCGGTGATCGCGCCTGAAAATCACCGCCGAAAACCGTCAAGCCGGCTGTCGGACAGGGTCAAGGTGTTGCTTTTCTTACCTTAAGTAAGCTATGGAGTCGCCGGGGTTTGGGAGAGCATTGGGTATGCGTTACAATTGGGAGCGGGCTCCGACGGCGTTCGAACGCCATCGGAAGGCATTGGCAGCCGCCATATTGATTGCGGGTGGCGTCGGCCTGATGCTGGCGGCCTTGCCGCTTTAAGAACTGATATCCGACACAAGCCTCTGTGGGGCGCATGAGCTTGCACCCCGCGAGGCAGGCTATGGCTCAGCGTGCATGGCCGGTCACGGCGATGAAGCGGCGGTCGCGCCCCTCAAAACCCTGGCTGAAGCGCTGCACCAGCACAGCCAGCACGGCCGGTTTGCCGGGCGGGGTGTATTCGTAGAATTCCGACAGACTGTAGGAGGTCGGGCAGTTGCGCGAGCCGGGCACAGTCTTGTCCTCGTGCAGCACCTTGAACGGTTTGCCGTCCTGCCCCTGCAGCGACAGGCGGAAGCCGAGCGCCTTGCCCGTCTTGTCACCCTGGATTGTCTTGTCACCCTGAAGTGTCTTGTCGCCTTGCTGGTCGTCCGGCTTTGCATCGTCGAAGCTTGCCGAGCAATCCGTCTTGCTGTCGGCCAGGATTTCATCGAGCTGAATGGTCGAAATCCCTGTTTCATCATAGAACGGCGACAGCCATTTCTGTCCGGCCTGCTCGAGGCGGAAGATGTCGTTGTACTCGACCGTGTCGTCCGGGAAGGTGAACCTGTCAAAGGCCGTGCGCTCACCGCGTGCGGAGATGGCATATTTGGCCAGGATGGGCGCGGCCTGCTTTGCTGCCTGCGCGCGTGCCTGCTCCACCGTCGTGGTCGCCTCTTCCGATTCGTCGACGATGATGATCGGCTTGCCGCCGACGAATTCGTCGGTTCTCGTGTCGATGATATCGATCTCAGACCAACCGGAAACGGCGGCGTCGATCTCGCCATATTGCTCGAAGGCGAAATAATTGCCGTCGGGCGAAAAGCCGATGATGCGCCTGGCCGCGGCATCACCGGCCTGCGCGGCGGAAACGATCGTCAACAGCAGCGCTGCTCCAACGGCAGATCCAACCCCGTATCGCACCATCATGCGCGCCCTGCCCCGATTTCAACCCAGGCCATGGTGCCTGCGATTTGCGGCCAAGGCGAGATCGACTATCCGCCAAATTTTGGGAAAGAGATGGCATTTGGGGGAAGACATGGCCGGGAAAACCCGCTTAGGCTATTGCATGACAGGGAATTTTCCCGGGGAGGGGTGAATGGCGTCACGCTACCACGAGGTCTATGACGGCTGGAAACGCGACCCGGAACAGTTCTGGGCCGATGCCGCCGAGGCGATCGACTGGTATTCGCCATGGACCAGCGTGTTCGATGCCAAGGCAGGCGTTTACGGGCGCTGGTTCAACGGCGCCACCTGCAACACCTGCTTCAACGCTCTCGACCGCCATGTCACCGGCGGCCGCGCCGACCAGATCGCGCTGATCCATGACAGCGCCATCACCGGCACGGTCAAGAAATTCACCTATGCCGAGCTGAAGCGCGAAGTGGTGGCGCTGACGTCGGTGCTGAAGAACCGCGGCATCGTCAAGGGCGACCGCGTCATCATCTACATGCCGATGGTGGCCGAGGCGGCGATCGCCATGCTGGCTTGCGCCCGCATCGGCGCGGTGCATTCGGTGGTGTTCGGCGGCTTTGCCTCGCACGAGCTTGCCACCCGCATCGACGATGCCAAGCCGAAGCTGATCATTTCGGCATCCTGCGGCCTGGAGCCGGGACGCGTCGTTGCCTACAAGCCGCTGCTCGACAAGGCGATCGAGATGTCCCGCCACAAGCCGGACGCGTGCCTCATCCTGCAGCGCGACCAGCTGCGCTGCGAGTTGAAGGACCATTACGACATCGATTTTGCCGACGCCGTTGCGCGCGAGCGCGCGGCAGGCGCCAATGTCGACTGCGTTCCGGTGCTCGCCACTGACCCGCTCTACATCATCTACACTTCCGGCACGACCGGCCAGCCGAAAGGCATCGTGCGTGACAATGGCGGCCATATGGTCGCGCTCAAATGGACGATGGAAAACGAGTTCGGCGTCAAGCCGGGCGAAGTGTTCTGGGCGGCCTCCGATGTCGGCTGGGTGGTCGGCCATTCCTACATCGTCTACGGGCCGTTGCTGCATGGCGCGACAAGCGTTCTGTTCGAGGGCAAGCCGATCGGCACGCCCGACGCCGGCACCTACTGGCGGGTGATCGCCGAACACGGCGTGGTGGCCCTGTTCACCGCGCCGACCGCCTTCCGCGCCATCAAGGGGCAGGACCCCAAAGGCGAATTCGTGCCGAAATACGACTTGTCCAAATTCCGCACTCTGTTCCTCGCCGGCGAACGCGCCGACCCCGAAACCATCAAATGGGCGGAGCAGAAGCTCAATGTGCCGGTGGTCGACCATTGGTGGCAGACCGAGACCGGCTCGCCGATGACCATCAATCCGGCGGGCCTTGGCCTGCTGCCGGTGAAATATGGCTCGCCCGGCGTACCGATGCCCGGCTACGACATCCGCGTACTCGACGATGCCGGCCATGAAGTGCCGCGCGGCACGCTGGGCAATGTGGTGGTCAAACTGCCGTTGCCGGCCGGCTGCCTGCCGACGCTATGGAACGCCGACGACCGCTTCCGGCAGGCCTATCTCGAGGAGTTCCCAGGCTTCTACAAGACGGCCGATGCCGGCATGATTGACGAGGACGGCTATCTCTATGTCATGGCCCGTACCGACGACATCATCAATGTCGCCGGCCACCGGCTGTCGACAGGCGCCATGGAAGAGGTGCTTTCGGCGCATCCCGACGTCGCCGAATGCGCCGTCATCGGCATCGCCGATCAGATGAAGGGCCAGGTCCCGCTCGGCTTCGTCGTGCTCAATGCCGGCGTCGCGCGCGACACTAGCGCCATCGAAGGTGAGGTGGTTTCCCTGGTGCGCGAACGGATCGGTCCGGTCGCCGCCTTCAAGACGGTGGTGACGATCAAGCGCCTGCCCAAGACACGCTCCGGCAAGATCCTGCGCGGCACGATGCAGAAGATCGCCGACAAGGAAGAGTGGACGATGCCGGCGACCATCGACGATCCCGTCATCTTCGACGAGATCACCGCGGCGCTCAAAGCCCGCGGCATCGGGGTCTGACCGCTCGCGTTGCCGATGCCGACCCGACATAGAGGCGTCGCGGCAAAATCATCCCGCACTGCAATCGTCTGTTGTGCAATGCAGCAACAGACTTTAAAGTTTGCGTGGGGGGTCATTCCGAAGGTACGGCATGACTCAGCACAAGACGACATTCGGCGGTGTCGACATATTGCGTTTTCTCGCCGCCGTCATGGTGATGTTCTATCACTACGGCTTTTGGGTGTGGGCGTTTCCCGGCGGCATTTCGGCCCGCGCCACCGGCGGCATCCCGCCCCATCCTGAAATGGCCTTTGTCGGTTCCGGCTGGGTCGGCGTTCAAATCTTCTTCGTCATCAGCGGCTTCGTCATCGCCTTCAGCGCCGAGAAGTCGACCCCTCTGCGGTTCTTCGAAGCAAGGGTGAAGCGGCTGGCGCCGGCGGTCTGGGTCTGTGCGCCGGCCACGGCGGCGGTACTGCTCTTCCTTGGCCTCAGCTGGCCGACGGATGCGGTGGTCCGGCTCGTCCGCACCGGACTGTTCGTTCCCTTCGAGCCGTGGGTGGACAGCGTCTACTGGACGCTCGGCATCGAGATCGCCTTCTACGCCGTCGTCTGGGTGCTGCTCAGGCTCGGTCGCTTTGACCTCATGGAAACCGTGGCTGTTGTCATCGGACTGGTCAGCACGCTGTTCTGGTGCCTGTACTATCCGCTCGATCTTTCCAGCCTCGCAGAAACGCGCTGGCTGCAGCTGACGCTGGTGCATCATGGTGCCTTCTTTGCGCTCGGCGTCCTGTTGTGGCTGATGCGGTTCAAGGCTGTGACCCCGGTTCGGCTCGGCTTCTCGGCATTGTTCCTGCTGGGCGGCGCGCTGCAGATCATGAGTTCTGTCGACGTGCACGCCATCAAGGTCGAGGCGGCGATGCCCTATGCGACGCCGATCGTCATCTTCCTCGCGGCGATAGCGCTGATGGCATGGTCGTTGCGGCTCAACCTTTCCTGGTCCGGCTGGCGCCGCATCGGCCTGATGACCTATCCGCTTTATCTGATCCATGACGTCGTCGGCGCGGCGATGATCGGCGCCATGATGCGCGCCGGCGTGCCCTACCTGCTTTCGATCGCCGTTGCCGGGGCGACGATGATTGCCGCGAGTTGGCTGGTGGCGATCGAGGCCGAGCCGCGCATCCGGCTGCTGCTCGACCACACCGTGTTCCGCTACCGTCTCAAGGCCGCCTGACATCACGTCTTGAGAGACCGGCCGGCGAAAACAGCCGGCCGGCCGTTATGGAATTTCCAACGCCTGCCCTGTATCCACGGTTCTGCGGTGCGCCACGAAGGCGTAGCGTGACAACGAAACCCGATTTTCGGCAGGCATCGAGCCCCAGTGGCCTTGTTTCAGCGATCCAGACCCCCTCGGCCGGCGCCGCGCGAGCGCCTGGAAATGGATATGGAGGACACGGTCGTCTACGCGATCGGCGACGTACATGGCTGCTACAAGGAGTTGCTGTCGCTGGAGGCGAAGATCACGCTCGACGCGCGGCAATTTCGCGGGCGCAAGATCATGGTCATGCTTGGCGACTATATCGACCGCGGGCCGCAATCGGCGCGCGTGATCGATCATCTGCTGGCGCTGCCGCCAGAAGGCTTCCTGCGCGTCTGCCTGGCGGGAAACCACGAAGTCGCGATGCTCAACTATCTCGACGGCTATCTGTCACGAGACCGCTGGCTGGCGGTCGGCGGCCGCGAAACGCTGTTTTCCTACGGCGTCGATCCAGTGCGGCTTGCCAGCCTCTATGCCTCAAGCGACGAGGTCGACCGGCGCATCAAGGAGGTCATCCCCGCCAGTCATATCGACTTCCTGCGCAGCCTGCCGGTGTTGCTCTGTTCGGACAAATTCGTCTTCGTCCATGCCGGCATCAGGCCGGGCATCGACCTCGTGGCACAGGATGAGCTGGACCTGCTCAACATCCGCGACGAGTTCTTCGACGCCGCCCATCTGCTCGACCGCTTTGTGGTGCACGGGCACACGCCGGTCGATACCCCCAGGCTCGACGGGCGAAGGCTCGACATCGACACCGGCGCCTTTCACAGCGGCCGGCTGACCGCCGTCAGGATCGCCGACAAATTCGGCAAGCTGATCTTCTCCTGAGCGAAGAAGCCGACTGGAGATTTGCTATCGCATGCTTCCACGCCGATGGTGTGTTCGGTGTGCGAAGGCGCCATGCTGCTTGCCGCCGCGGGGCTGCTGGACGGATATCAGGCGACCACACTCTGGGCATTCGTTCCCTGCTTCGCCGAGCGCTTTGCCAAAGTCATCGTCGCCGAGGGCAATCCGCGTTTCGTGCTCGACCGCAACCGCCTGACAGGCGGCGGGATTTCGTCGGGACTGGACGAAGCGCTGATGCTTATCCAGCTGTTGAAGGGAACGGTTGCCGCGCAGGCGGTTCAGCAAACGATGCAGTACTATCCCGACCCGCCGGTCAGCAGCGCGATACCGCCAGCACCGGCGAGCTGTCCCATTCCGCAAGCAAAGGCGTCAAAGCGGGCCAGCGTCTAACACTGGCCTGCTTGAACTCGTTCTGCGCCGACTCTAGGCAGCCGTCTTGGCGCGCAGGTCGGACTTCTCGAGATAATAGGTCGAATAGCGGTCGAAGAACCTTTCCGAGCCGCCGAGCGAGCCGTATTTCGCCAGCTTCTTCAGGTCGACCTTGTTGAGCACGGCGCCGACGACCTTGTTGGCGACGTAGGGTTCCTGCTCCAGCAGCGAGCGCACCATGGCGCGCGGCGTGCGGCCCCATTCGGCGACCAGCACGAAGCCGTCGACCAGCGGCGCGAAGGCCTTGGCGTCGACCACGGGCCCGAGCGGCGGCAGGTCGACGACGATGTACTCGAAGGTCTCCTTGGCATTGTCGATGAAGCGCCGCATGCCGGCCGACGAAAGCAGCTCGCTGGTGTGCGAGAACTGGCCGCGCAGCACGGCCGGGATGATCGCCAGCTTGGTCTGGCGGTCGACCTTGCCGACCGACTGCCAGGTCTGGCCGTTGACCACGGCTTCCATCAGCCCTTGCTCGGCCTCCATGCCGAGGTTGCGGCTGAGGCCCGGATTGCGCAGATCGGCGTCGATCAAAAGGGTCTTCGAGCCGTTGGCGGCAAGCAGTCCGGCCAGATTGGCGGCGACCGTCGACTTGCCTTCGCCAGGCAGGACCGAGACCACGCCGATGACCCGGCTGCCTTGGCCTTCCATGACGACATCGAAGGCGATCTTGGCGTTGCGCAGCGTCTCCGAGAACATCGATGCCGGAGCATCGACGCTGACTCGCATGCGCGCCCGTTTTTCGGCCGCCGACAATGTGTTGGTGCTTTTGGCATCCGCCGCACCATCGTCGCCGTCCTTGCCGAGCCTGCCGCCGATCGTCGGCAAATAGCCCAGGAATTTGAGGCCAACGCGATCGCGAATGTCCTCGCCGGTCCTGAAGAACCGTTCGTTGAACTCGTTCAGGCCACCAAAGCCGGCACCGAGCAGCACGCCAAGCACCAGTGCCAGCGCCAGCACCCTGGAGGTACGCGGGCTGGAGGCGGAAAGCGGCGCTGATGCATCCGAGATGATACGCACCTTGCCGACCGGGAAGGACTGCTGCTGCGAGGCTTCCTCATAGCGGCCGAGGAAGGTCTGGTAGAGCGTGGTCAGCGCCTGCGCCTGCTGGTCGAGTTCTCGCAGCTTGACCTGCGACTGGTTGTCGACGGAGCTCTTGCCGGCCGCGTCGGAGATTTTCTGCCTCATCGACGTCTCGCGCGAAAGCGCGACTTCATACTCGTTGCGGTAGCTTTCGGTCAGTTGCTTCAACTCGCCGAAAATCTGGGTCGACAGATCGGCCTTCTCCTTGGCCAGCGCCACTGCTTGCGGATGTTCGGCGCCGAAATTGGCCGTCACATCCTGCAGCCGCTTGGCGACGGTGAGATAGCGGGTCTTGAGCGTTGCAATGACGGAACTCGCCGGCTGGTCGCTCGATATTGCGGAATCGTTGAAGGCGTTGTCCGAACCGCTTTCGACGATGGCCTTGTACTGCTGGTAGCGGGCGCTGGCGCGCGCCGTGTCGGCCTGGGCGACGATCAACTGGGCGGTAAGATCGGCGATCTGCTTGTCGCTGATCAGCTGGCCGTCGCTGTTGGCGGCCAGTCCATGTTCAGAGCGGAATTTTTCGACCGCCAGAGCGGCCGCCTGCGAGTTCTGCCGAAGCTCGGTCAGCCGGCCCTGCAACCAGACCGCCGCGCGCTCGGTGGCGTCGAAGCTGGCGTTGAGCTGGTCGGCGAGATAGGCGTCGGCATAAGCCTTGGTGATTGCGGTGGCGAGCGCCGGATTCGACGACTGGTAACCGATGGCAAGCACATAGGAGCGGCCGTTGCGCTGCGCCAGCACCTCGCTCTGCAGCTTCAGCACGGCGTAGTCGTGGCGCGCGGTCTGCATCATGGCCTGGCGTGTCGCCTCATCGACGTTTTCCATGCCGGGAATCTGGTCGGCGGAACTGGAGCGGAAATAGCCGATCACGCCGCGCACGAAGCCGATGCCCTTGACCAGCGCCGATTGCGGCGGGTTCATGAACTCTTCGTTCTGGTCGAGCTTCAGCTTGTCGACCACCACCGAGGCCAGCCGCGCCGAGGTGATGATTTCGATCTGGCTGAGAAGGGCTGCGTCGGTCTGCATGGTGACGGATGCGGCCGAGATGTCGTCGACGACCTTGTTCAGGCCTTCGTCGATCAGCACGCTGGCAACCGACATGTATTGCTTGGGCGTGGTCTGCAGATAGAGCACGCCCAGGAACAGGCCGATAATGGCGCAGACCGCCACCACCTTGACCTGACGCGCCGCCATGCCAAGCAGACGCTCGACGTCGATGAAGTCTTCACCCTTTTCCTGATCGGTGTTGGGCAATGGCATCCTCTTGTCGAGAGGAAAGCTGGCATAATTCATCTTCGGTCCAATTCTAGGTTACAGGCGCCGGAGCGAGACGGGGTCAGGCCCCACCTCGTCCGAAGCTGCGGAGATCGGGGGCAAAGCATGCAACGCAAGCTTCATGCCATCTGGCGCCGGACCTGAGCGGCCAGGCGCGCAGGCATGGGCTGCGCCATCGTCCAAACGCATATGCCCGCGAAACATGGGCATTATGCGGCCACTTCCTGACGCTCATGCGACCGCACGAACGCTTGCAGCATTTCCAGCACAGGCCCCTTCATGTCGTCGCGCGCCAGCGCGAAGGCGATGGTGGCCTCGATGAAGCCTTCCTTGGAGCCGCAGTCGAACATGCGGCCGTTGAAAGGCTGGGCATAGAAAGACTGGCTTTTCGCCAGGCGGACCATGGCGTCGGTGAGCTGGATTTCATTGCCGGCGCCGCGCTGCTGGTTGCCGAGCAGCGAGAAGATCTCGGGCTGCAGGATGTAGCGGCCGTTGATGTAGTAGTTCGACGGCGCGTTGGCCGACGCCGGCTTTTCGACCATGGCCGTCACCTCGAAACCGCTGCCGGCCTCAGCGCCACGACCGACAATGCCGTATTTGCTGGTCTCGGACGGCTCGCAGCGCTCGACGGCGATGACATTGCCGCCGGTCTGCCGGTAGAGATCCATGGTTTCTGCGAGGCAGCCGCGGCCGCCGAACGACACCATGTCGGGAAGCAGCAGCGCGAACGGCTCGTCGCCGATGACCTCTCGCGCGCACCACACCGCATGGCCTAGGCCCTGCGGCGACTGCTGGCGAATGAAGCTGGTGGCGCCGGCCACCGGCAGCATGCTTTCGAGCGCCTCGAGCTGGGTCTTCTTGCCGGTTTGTTCCAGCGTTCCGATCAATTCAGGATGCAGGTCGAAATAGTCCTCGATGACAGCCTTGTTGCGGCCGGTGACGAACACGATGTGCTCGATGCCGGCTTCGAAGGCCTCATCCACCGCATATTGGACCACGGGCCGGTCGACCACGGGCAGCATTTCCTTCGGCATCGACTTGGTCGCCGGCAGGAACCGTGTTCCAAGCCCCGCCACCGGAATGACTGCCTTCCTGACTTTCCGCATCTGGTATTCCTTCTGAGAGAAAAGATTTCTACCTATCGCCGGCTGTTAAATTTGGCCCGCATGCTTCATCTCCCCGTCCCCACGGCAAACTGTGCCGCCACCCTCTTGAGCCGGACGGCGATCGGCATCGACATATGCCTGACAGCCGCCGGATCACTTAGCGCAGTGCGTATCGCCTTCAACGGCGAGCGCGCCTTGATGTGCTGGACCAGCGACAGGAATGATGCCGCCTTGCGCAGGCTGCGGGCGCGCCTGGCGAAGGCGGCCGCGGCAGCCGCGTCCATGGAATTGGTCTCGGCGAAGACTGCATCGGCCTTGCGCATCGCCTCGACATGGTGAAGCTCGAGCACACGCGAGATCGAGCCCGTGCGGATGTGGTAGATATAACCGGTCGTCGGCTCGACCACGCATTTGCCGCCCTTGGCCAGCGCATTGGCGAGCAGGATGTAGTCCTCGCCTATGCTCAGATTTTCATCATAGCGGAGCCCGTTTTCGGTCAGGAAGCGGCGCTGGAAGATCGGCTTGAGATAGCCAAGATTGAACGTGGATTCGAAAACGATGTTACCGGCGATGTAGTCGGCGAGCGTGATTTCACGCAGGCCTTCCAGATAGTCGGCGGGAAACATCGTCGCTTCGGCGACGCCGTCCTCGCGCACCACCTGGAGATTGTCGACGGCGATGACAGCGCCCGCTTTCTCCGCCCGTGCGATCATCGCGCCGAGCCGCCCGGGAAGGACGGCATCGTCCGAATCGAGCACCGCGATCCAGCGGCCGGAAGCCAGCTCGAGCCCGGCATTCCTGGCGCCGCCAGGGCCGCGATTTGCCGGCAGCGCAATCACTTTGACGACATCTTCGGGATAGGCTCTCGCGACGTCGAGCGTGTTGTCGCGCGACTGGTCGTCGACGACGATGATTTCAACGCTGACATCGCGCTGGGCGATGGCACTGACGATCGCCCGGTCGAGCGTGGCCGCGGCATTGTAGGCGGCGATGACAAAGGAGACGTCAGGCTGCACGCTTGCCTCCTTGCTGTGGGGAAGGCAGGCCGTACTGGCGAATTTCGCTGATACCGACCAGGCCGCTGACGACGCCGACATGCATGATGCCGCGCAGCATGCTGCGGTTGCGGCGGACCGGGCTGATCGCGGTCAGCGCCGCCATGCCGAAGCAGTAGGCGGCCTTGGCCGAGGCAAGGCCGACCTCCTTCGCGCGTCGGACAGCACCGGCATCTTGGCCGATGAGGTGGCCATGCGTCTGGCCGAAGCGGAAGCGGCGGCGGCGCAGCCAGTCGAATGCGGCCCGCGAACGCGGCACCACTTCCTCGACCCAGGCCTTCGGTGCGAAGGCGATGCGGCCGCCTGCTTTGACCATGCGATCGAAGAATTCGGTATCCTCGCCGCCGCTCTGGCCGCGCGCCAGGCTGAAACGCCGGTCACGCAGGCTGTCGGCGCTCATCCTCAAAAGGACGTTGCAGGTATAGCCGGTGCGGATATCGCCCTGCACCCAGACCGGCAAGGTCGAATGGAAATCGCCCTTGCGCATCCAGTCCGGCGCGTCCGGGCGATAGAGCGCCCTAACCGGACCGAGCACGGCCTCGGCGCCGCTTGACTCGGCGATAGCAATCAGTTCGGCCAGCCATTGCGCGGAGGCCGTCTCATCATCGTCGATGAAGGCGACAAAATCCGCCGTGCTGGCGTCAAGACAGGCGTTGCGCGCGACCGAGATGTTGCGCGCCGGGGCATGCCGGTAGCGGACCAGCAGCTTCAACTCCCGCGCCAGTTCGGTCACCAGTGTCTCGGCGGTCGGCTCGTCGTCATTGTCGGCGACGATGACGCCGATGCCGAAGCCGGCAGGCATATTCATGGCAGCGAGCGAGCGCAGCGTGTCGGCCAGTTCCGACCGTCGGAACGTGCAGACGCAGATGTCGATGCGGCGATCCCTGGCCATGCTCATCACGCCACCTTGCGCTGCGATCGCGCCCCGAGCAGTTGCAGCCAAAACCCGACCGACCAGCCGAAATGCATGACCATCGCCGAAATGCCGGCCAGCACATTGTTGGGATTGCGTTGGCTAATGGCGGTCCACACGCCATAGCCCAGACAGACCGAGGCCCAGACCAGCAGCGGCACCGCCGCCAGCCAGTGGATGAAGGAAAATGCCGCAAGAAGGACCACCGGCGCCACCAGCAGCGGGATCATCTGCCGTACCTTCGGGATCATGCGATGCTTGAGGACGTTCTTGGCGCGGCCGCGGCCATAGCCGAGATACTGGAAATACAGGCCCTTCAGCGAGGAGCGCGGATAATAGACCATCTGCGTCTTGCCGCTCATCCAGATGCGGTAGCCGGCCTGACGCAGCCGGTAGTCGAGCTCGGCATCCTCATTGTGGCTGAAGGTCTCGTCATAGCCGCCCACAGCCGTGAAGGCCGAAATCCGGATCAGCGCGTGATGGCCATGGTCGACCCATTCGCCGGCCGAAAGGTGCCGGTGCTTGGAGCCGCCGGTGCCCAGCTTGGAATTCTGCGCCGCAGCGACCGCTTTCTGCACCGCGCCACTGCCGCTGGTCAGCATCGAGACGACGACCGAATCAGCACCCGTGGCCAGCGCCTCCTCGACCAGCCTGTCGCAGTAATCGGCGGGATAGCCACCATGGGCGTCAATGCGAATGAGATATTCGGCGCCGGCGCCGAAGCTGGCGACAGCGAGGTTGATGGCCGCACTCTGAATGCGCTTTGGGTTGTGTAGCAGGATGATTTGAGGATCCTGAGCGGCAATCGCCTCGACAATGGCCAAAGTGCCGTCGGTACTGCCGCCATCGGCAACGACGATGCGGGCGCCGAGCCTTAGAGAGGCTGGCCTGAGCTGATCGAGCAGCGCACCGATATGCGCCGCCTCGTTGAGGCAGGGAATGACGATCAGGCTTGGCGGAAGCGCTCCGGTTTGCGTCATCGGTGTCTTCCCATGCTGTGCACTTTTCCCATCTCCGACCATCCCTAAGCCAGTGCCTCGGTGACGAAGGAGCCGGGTGAAGCCGCCAGACCGCGCAGCCTGTCGACAAAGGCCCGGCAGTCGCTGCGGTCGTAGCTCCACGTCCTCGGATTGCGGGCCAGCACGCGCGCCTTGGCCTTGCCAAAGCGCTCCTGGTCCATGCGGCCAAGCGTGGTTTCCAGCGTCTCGGGCGTGGCTTCGGAGAGCAGGACGCCGATGTCCTGCTGGTTCAGGAATCGCCCAGTCTCGGTATTGCCCATCGAGATCGGCACGGCGCCGAAGCGGCAGCCCTCATAAAGACGGTTGGGCAGCAGCCATTCCGAATTCTGCCCTTCCTCGAAGAAGTCGATGGCCCAGGAAAAATGCACTTCACCGTAGATTGCCGCCATGTCTTCCGGGTTGCGGTAGGGGCCGCGGAAAGAGAGATAGGGCTCGGCTTCGACAAAGGCATGGAAATCCGGGAATTCGGACAGTGCCGGACGGCCCCTGAGGATGACCTCGAAGCGCCCGCCCTGGCGGCGGGTGAAATCGGCCAGAAGTTCCAGCGAGCGGCGGCAGCGCAGCGCGCCGAACCAGCCGATGCGCCATGGCGGCGCGACAGAGTTTTCGGCCTTCAGCCGGTCGTCCACGGCGATCGCCGTGGTTTCGAAATATTTGTTTTCGACCAGCTCCACCGGGGCCGCGACTTGCCCGAACGGCTTGAAATAATTGGCGATGAAGGCCGGTGAGCTGGTCACCAGAAGCTTCACGTCGCGCGCGAGATAGCGCTCGGCGGTGCGCAACGCCTTGCCCAGCATGTCGTTGCGCAGCACCAGGCGGTGGATGTCGAGGCATTCGTAGACGATCGGCACGCCGCCGCGAAAGGCGGCCTTGGCACGCCTGGCCAGCGCCAGCATTTCCAGATTGCGGGCGATAATGAGGTCGGGCTTCGGCATTGTTGCGAGCTTCGAGCCTATCGACAGCGCCGCCTTGGCGACCGCCGCCAGGCGCTGGCCGAATCGGCCGTCACGCGTCGCGCCAAGGTCGATCGGCTGCAGCCCCTCGACGTCGGGAACAGCATTTGTGGTCCGACGGAAGCCGGCCAATGTGACCCGCGCGCCGCCTGCCCTGAGCATTATGATCCGCCGGCGCACTGCCGGGTCGGAAACGTCGTGCACAAGGTACAAGACATGCAGCATGAAAACTCGACCGCTGTTGGCCCACCCAAGGGAATGCTAACCCAGCTTTTGCTGCATCGCAACATTTTTGGTGCGCCGTAGCAATGCGTGCACGTTTTTTGTTGCACTGCAAAAACGTATTGCTGTAGTTTGTTGATGGCGGCGGGCGCCGGTCATGACGATGTCGGACCGGCGTAAAATCAGGAATCCTGAATTTGGAAACCAGTGCATTCGATCCGCCCGAGGGCTCACTGCGCAAATCGGTCGGACGCGGCGCTGTCGTTACCGCCATGGCGCAAAGCGTCCGGGTCGCAACGCAGATCGTCTCCGTTATCGTGCTGTCGCGGCTTCTGTCGCCGCAGGATTTCGGCGTGGTGGCGATGTGCGCGCCGGTGCTCGCCTTCATCGCGCTGTTCCAGGATTTCGGCCTGACCCAGGCAACGATCCAGAAGACCGGCATCAAGCACGAAGAGGTCAACTACCTCTTCTGGGTCAATGTCGCCGTCAGTGCGGTGCTGGCCTGCGTGCTCGCCGGGGCAGCGCCGCTGGTGGCCGCATTCTATGGCGAACCGAGGGTGACGGGCCTGGTGGCCGCGTTCGGGCTGCAGATCATGGCCTATGGGCTCGGCGCCCAGCATCTGGCGCTGTTAACACGCCGCATGCAGTTTGCCCGGCTGGCGGCAATCGATGTGGCAAGCGCCGTCATTGGGCTCGCCGTCTCGATCGCCTGGACCTTCATCGACCGCTCCTATTGGGCGCTGTTTGCCGGTACGCTGACAGGCGCCGTGCTGCCGACGGTTTGCTACTGGGCAAGCTCGCAATGGCGCCCCGGCCTGCCGCGCAAGGTCGACGGCATCAGGACGCTGATCAATTTCGGCGCCGGCATTACCGGCTTCAACTTCGCTAACTTCTTTGCCCGCAACCTCGACAATGTGCTGATCGGCAAATATTGGGGCGAAGCCCAACTCGGCCTCTATGACCGCGCCTACAAACTGCTTCTATTTCCGCTGAGCCAGATCACCAATCCGCTGTCGAAGGTGATGGTGCCAGCTCTGTCCAGGCTGAAGGACGAGCCCGACCGCTATCGCAGCGCCTACCTGCGCGTCATGCCGCTGATCCTCTTGGTAGCGTTGCCGGGCGTTGCCTTCGCCACCGCAATGTCCGACGTGCTCATCCCCTTCGTGCTCGGCGAACAGTGGCGTGCAAGCGCCTCGATCTTTCTGGCGCTCGGCTTTGCCGGGCTGTTGCAGCCGCTCAACAACCCGGCGGGATGGCTTTTCGTCAGCCAGGGCCGCTCCGGCGACTTCATGCGCTGGGGCATCGTCACGGCGGTGACATCGGTGATCGCCTTCGCCATCGGCCTGCCCTATGGCGCGTTCGGCGTCGCGGTCGCCTACGCGGTCAGCGAATATCTGCGGACGCCGTTCCTGTGGCTCTATGTCGGCAAAAGCGGCCCCTTGCAGGCGCGCCATGTCCTGTACGCGGCAGCGCCTTTCGTGCTTGGCGCGCATCTGGCGCTGGCCGCCGTGTGGTTCGCCAAGCCGCTGCTGCCCGCGCAGCCGGTCATCGCGCTGGCCGGAGGAGCAGTGCTCGCCTACGCCATCACCATTCTCGTCTCGCTTGTGTTCGGCGCCGGCCGCGAGGCGCTCCGGGAGGCGGTGAAATTGATACCCGCACGGGGTTTTGCCCCGGCACCCAGCGAGGCGAAGTGACCATGCCGGTCACGCGTCGATTTGAGGGCTAACAGCATGAATTACCGATCGATCTCCGACATGAACGACGCCATCCTGCGCAATCTGCACCGGTTGCCGCGCGACATCGACCTGGTGGTTGGCGTGCCCAGGAGCGGTATTCTCGCGGCGACGCTGGTCAGCCTGACGGCCAACATTCCGATGACCGATCTCGACAGTTTTCTCGCCGGCAGGATCTACACGTCGGGCATCACCAAGCGGCGCGCCGCGCTCGACCGGCAGCATGCGGAGATGCGCAAGATCCTGGTGATCGACGACAGCATCGCCGGCGGCAATGCGATACGCGATGCCCGCAACAAGATCGCTGCCGCCGGCATCCAGGGCGATTTCGTCTACGCCGCGGTGTTCGGGTTGCAGCCGGAGCATCAGGAAACGGACATCGTCCTCGAGGTCGTGCCGCATCCCCGGATGTTCCAGTGGAATTTCATGCATCACATCTTCCTCGAGCAATGCTGCGTCGACATTGACGGCGTTCTCTGTCTCGACCCGACCGAGGAAGAAAACGACGACGGGCCGATCTACGAGAAATTCCTGGCCGAGGCGCGGACGCTGCTCGGACCGACCCGCAAGATCGGCTGGCTGGTCACCAGCCGGCTGGAAAAATACCGCAAGCTGACCGAAGCCTGGCTGGCCAAACACGAGATCAAATACGATCATCTGATCATGCTCGACCTGCCGAGCAAGGCGGAGCGGCAAAGGCTCGGCGCGCATGGCAGCTTCAAGGCCGAGTTCTACCGCAAGTCGAATGCCATCCTGTTCATCGAGAGCGAGCATGAGCAGGCGCTCAAGATCGCGAAGCTGTCGGGCAAACCGGTGCTGTGTGTCGAAACCAACATCGTCAGCTTCCCCGACACGCTGTCGCTGCCAGCGCTGGAGCAAGCGGCGCGCAACCTGCCGGCTAGGCTGCGCCAGATCAATTCGCCCGAGGGGCGCAAGTCGGTGGTCAAGAAGGCGGCGCGCACGCTGCTGGGCGAGCGCGGCTACGAGACGTTGAAGAATCGGGTCAAGCGGCCAGCCTAAAGTCCGTCGACACAGCGTGCTACGCGGCTCGGCGCGGCCTCTGTTGCGCCGCCTGGTCGATCAGCGAGAAGAAGGTCGCGAACTGGGCTTCGGGGTTGAGCGCCGGCCGCTCCGAGAAGGTCCGCGCTGCCGCTGATATCCGCTTGTATTCCTCAGCGTCGTTCCACAGCCGCCTGACCGCCGCTGCCCAGTCGGCGAGCGGCGCGTCATAGTCCAGCACCACGCCGCCGGAGCCGATCGCTTCGGGCAGGCCGCCGCGGCGCGAACCGACCACCGGAATGCCGCTGCAATGGGCCTCCGACGCTACCCTGCCCCAGGCCTCTTCCCACTTTGAGGGAGCCAGCAGAATCCTGGTGCGGCCATAGACGGTTTTCATATCGCTGGTGCGGTTTTCCAGCGTGACATTGCCGAGCGACGCGATGGTCGCCTCGATGCGGGCGCGATGGTCGTCTTCCAGCTTCCAGCTTTCGACGAACAGGAACGGGATTTCGGGGCAGGCGCCGGCAATGCGCACCGCGAGGTCGAAGCCTTTTTCCTCATAGGGATTGATCAGCGTGACGAATTCGCCGGTCGTCGGCGTCGCGTAATGCGCCGGGTTGATCATCGGCGGAATGACGGTGGCATCGATGCCGAATTTTTCCTTGTAGGTGCGCGCAGTGAATTCGGAATTGGCGATGTAAAGCGCCGAATCCAGTTCGCGC
This sequence comes from Mesorhizobium sp. P2_F5, assembly GCF_056403715.1. Classification (NCBI taxonomy): domain Bacteria; kingdom Pseudomonadati; phylum Pseudomonadota; class Alphaproteobacteria; order Hyphomicrobiales; family Phyllobacteriaceae; genus Mesorhizobium; species Mesorhizobium sp. P2_F5. The sequence goes on from NZ_JBFUEY010000001.1 coordinate 96,475, forward strand.
AGGTCGCCGGCCAGTTCGTGGAATTCGACATTCCTGAGATAGACGACCAGCGGCACACCCTCGGCCTGCAGCGCCTTGCCGATCGGAACCGAGTTGTGGCACTGGACCACGGCGACATCCGGCTTGAGCTTCTTGACGGCAAAGCCGGCCGCCTCCCAGGGATACCAGGCCCGCACGACGGGATAGCCGAGGTGGGAATCGATGGCGCCGCGCTGCCGCAAGAACTTCATCTTGGCGCGCGCCTTGAGGCCGAACATGCCGTCGCCGAATAGCGCGGCCAGCACCGAGGCTTCGTGGCCATGTTCGAGCAACTGCTCGGCCAGATGGTGCGTGCTGGACTGGACGCCGCCGCTGAATTCGGGCGGATAGCCGCTGCCTCCTGCGAAAAGCACTTTCATCGGACTAGGTTCCTTGTCGTTATTCTGGACGGCAACAGCAACGCTGTTGCCGGGCTTACGCGACCTTTGGCGGTTCCAGATTGGCGAATGGATTGGTGCATGACTGCCACCCGGTGAAGCGGATCGGATCGTTCGGCGAGCTGCGCCAGGCGTAGTCGGTCAGCACGTGGAATTCGGCCAGCACAAAGCGGTCGAAATGCCTGAGGTAGCGCCTTTTCTCCCGCGGCAGCAGCTGGCGTGCCTGACCCAGTTTTGCCGTCTCGAGCAGGGTGACGGCGTCGCCGAGGTTTCCGCCCGGGAATATCCAGGGATTGCGGTTTTGAAATTCCAGCACGAACTGCTGCAGATGCTCGGCGCGTATGTTCAGCGGGCCCAGATATTTTTCGAGCGTGATCAGGACCAGATCCTCATCCGAGAAGGAGGACACGGCGGCATAGGCGATACCGGTCGAGGCGACCCCGCCGGCGACGAAGGCCAGTGCTGCACGTCGTGATATCTTCGTCATTCCGGCAGCTCCTTTCATGCCGCTATCCGGCTTGCCGCACGCAAGGAGAGCGCTGCCGCTGTCAGGCTCGGATTGACGCAGGAACAGCTCGGATAAGAGCTGGTGCCGACGACGACCAGGTTCCTCACCTGGTGGTGGATCATGTCGCGATCGATGACCGAATCGGCCGGACCCGTGCCCATTCGCAACGTGCCCTGGACATGCGATTCGGTTGGCCGGATGCCGCGGTCGAAGATCCGTTCCACCGGCAGAGGGCCGAGCAGCGCCGGCAGTTTGTCCAGCGCTTTCGCCATACCCTTGACGGCGTAGTCGGACGCCCCCTTGAAGGAGACGAAGGCGTTCTCGTCCTTGTCGAGGACGACGAGATTTTCCGGGTCGAGCAGGTTCTCCGTCACCATGACGATCGGCAATGTCTGCCGCAGCCGTCCCTTCTCCGCCCGCATGCCGTGCTGCCAGCGGTTTTCGAAATAGACGAGCGCCGCCCCGTGCTCCGCCCTGTGCGGGCCGTCATAGAGGCCGAAGTTCAATCCGGTGGTGATGGTGGAGCCGTCGAAATTGTCGATGCCGTCGAGATAGACCTCGAAATTCCAGCCGTAGGATTCGTGCAGGCCAAGGCCGACGAACTCGCCGCCCAGTCCGGAGCGCAGCATGATCGCCGGGCTCTGGATGGCATTGGCGCCGAGCACGAACAGGTCGCCGCTGACCGTGTATTCCTTGCCGTCATGCATGAACGTCACCGAACGCACGGAACCGCCGACATGATCGAGCCGCCGCACTTCGGCGCCGAGGCAGACCGACACGTCGGGATGCTCGAAGACGTGCAGGAGGCCGTTGTTGACGGTGAATTTCGCATCGGCCGGACAGAGCCAGCAACGCAGATTGGCGCAGCACGATGTGCGCTGTGACGTCGGCACCCGGGCGCGTGCGGTCGGCATGACGAAATGCTGGCCCGGCTGCGCCGCCTTCATCATCCGGTCCGGCGTCGACATGCGATGCGGCGGCTGCGGAAACGGTTTCGAGCGCGGCAGCATCGTCGCCATGTCGGGGTCGCCCGAAATCGACATGACCTCCTCCGCCTCGCAGTAGAACGGCTCGAGCTCGTCATAGGAGATCGGCCAGTCATTGCCGATGCCGTAGAGGCTTTTCAGGCGGAAGTCGTTGGGGTGGAATCGCGGCGTCTGCGCAAACCAGCAATTGGTGCCGCCGCCGAGCCCGATCGTGTAGTTCCACGGCTTGTCGGCATTGTCGGTCTTGTAGGTGGTCTCGTCATCTATGTCGGTGTTGGCGTTCTGCTGGAGCTGCCATTCATGCGTATTGTGGCGGCCCCATTCCAGCACCAGGATGCGCGCCTTGCGGCGCTGGGCGAAGGCATGCAGAAAGAAGGCCGATCCGAAACCGGAACCGATCGCGACGAGATCGAAATGCTCGTTGGCGATTTGCTCGGGCTTGACGTCCAGCACCATCAGATCCTGCCTTCTTTCACGACCGACGCATTCAACCGGCGGCCTCGTTTTCGCTCGTAGAGGCCCAACCGGTCGGTCAATCTGTTTTCGCCGCCTGTCTTCACGCCGCCATCCTGCCAATCGAAAAATATTCGATACCGTGGCGGGCGATGACCTTGGGGTCGTAGAGGTTGCGGCCGTCGAAGATGACCGGCGTGGTCAGCGCATCCTTCACCGCGTCGAAGGAAGGGGCGCGGAAACTCTTCCACTCGGTGGCGATCAGCAGCGCGTCGGCGCCGCGCAGCGCCGCCTCCTTGGTGCCGCACAACAGTAGATCGTCGCGCAGGCCGTAGATGGCCTGGCATTCCTGCATCGCCTCGGGATCATAGGCCTGCACCTTGGCGCCGGCCTGCCACAGCGCTTCCATCAGGACGCGCGCCGGTGCTTCGCGCATGTCGTCGGTGTTGGGCTTGAAGGCGAGGCCCCAGAGCGCGAAAGTCTTGCCCTTGAGGTTGCCCTTGAAGTAGCGGTTCACCTTGTCGAACAGCACCGATTTCTGCGCGTTGTTGCGCTCCTCGACGGCGCGCAGCAGCTTGGCGTCGAACTTGACGCCTTCTGCGGTCTTGATCAGCGCGCGCACGTCCTTGGGGAAGCACGAGCCGCCATAGCCGAGGCCGGGATAGATGAAGTGGTAGCCGATGCGCGGATCCGAGCCGATACCCTTGCGCACCTCCTCGATGTCGGCACCGAGTTCCTCGGCCAGATTGGCCATCTCGTTCATGAAAGAGATCTTGGTCGCCAGCATGCAGTTGGCGGCGTATTTGGTGAATTCGGCGCTGCGCACGTCCATCACGATCATCTTCTCGTGGTTGCGGTTGAACGGCGCGTAAAGCTCGCGCATCACCGCCTCGGTGTCCTCGCTGTTGGTGCCGACGATGATGCGGTCCGGCTTCATGCAGTCCGAGACGGCGGAACCTTCCTTGAGGAATTCCGGATTGGAGGCGACGTCGAAAGCCAGATCCTCACGTCCGCGCGCCTTCAGCGTCTCAGCGATTTTGGCTTTCACCTTTTCGCAGGTGCCGACCGGCACGGTCGACTTGCCAACGACGATCTTGGGCGAGTCCATCTCGCGGCCGATGGTCTCGGCCACCGCCAGCACATATTTGAGGTCGGCCGAGCCGTCCTCGCCGGGCGGCGTGCCGACCGCGATCATCTGAATCTCGCCATGCTTGACGCCGGCCGCGGCGTCGGTGGTGAACTTGATGCGGCCGGCGGCGTGGTTCTCCTTGACCAAGGCCTCCAGTCCCGGCTCGAAAATCGGCACCAGGCCCTGGTTGAGCCGCTCGACTTTCTTTTCGTCGACATCGACGCACACCACCTGGTGCCCGACTTCCGCCAGCACCGCGGCCTGCACGAGACCGACATAGCCAATTCCAAAGACCGTCAAATTCATTCGGGTTAATTCCTGTTCACGCCCTTTGGCCTGATATGGCCGAGCCGGTTCAGATCTACTTTATGCTGCTTACACTACATGCCAGCGATTCCGGAAACTGGCATGGCTGGCCGAGCGCGGTGAAGGCGACGCGCTGTACCTGCATCGACACCTGACGGCCGGGATCCGAAAAGGCGCCCATCCAGTTTTTCAGCGTGTCACTGCCCCAGAGGCTGAAGAATATCTTCTGCGAATGGGTCGGCAATTGCTCGGGATTGGTGACTTCCTGGACCAGTTTGCCGTTGACGTACCAGCGCAGCCGGTCCTTTTCCCAGATGAAGGCATAGTCGTTGAAGCCCTTGTCGGTGCCGCCTTCGACTTCTGCCAGCTTCTCGTTCTTGGGCTTGCCGGCGATGTAGCTGTTGACCTGCACCTTTGAGGTGTCCTTGGTCAGGACCTCGAAGTCGATCTCGTACCAGGGCTGTTTGTCGGCAGGGCCGATATAGGTGAAGAACGCAGCGTTGAGACCGGAGCCGGTGTCGGTCTTCATCCGCGCCTCATAGGTTCCGTAGCCAAAGCGCTGCTTGGTCTGGATCTCGGCGCAGGCGAACTCGCGGTCCTTCAGTTTGCGCTTTTCGAAGCCGAGCGTCAGCATGTTGTCGGAAAGTTTGACCAGGCTCTTCGACCAGGTGCAGTTCTGGTGATTGCCGTTCGACCAGCCGTCGGAGACATACCAGCGCGAGCGATCGAAACTTTTGAAATCGTCGACGAAGGACGGGGCGCTTTGCATCTCTGGGGAAGCGTCCTGGGCGCGCGCGCGCTGCGCGGCGCCGAAAAGAGCTGCGGCCGCCGCCAGCAGAAGCGCGACAACGGAGAGAAGACGCATTTGCCGATTTGGCTGCGCCGAAATCATGGCATCGACTGCCACGACGAGGGTCGTCTTCGGATCTGCGTTCATATCAATTCACCTTTGTGCTGTTCCGCCCCAACCCAAAGTCACCGACTGGCCCACATCCCAACGGGCCGATCCCGATCCTCCGTCCCTCGAACTTTTCTTGTTTGTGCCTCGTATGACCAGCTTCAGCCGAAGCGGTCTGCGGATTTGACGTATTCGGCCTGCGAATCAGAACCCTTGCCATTCTCGTCGACGATCGCGTCGAGTGAATGACGCAGTTCCTTCATCCGGCTGGTCTGGCGCACCAATTCGGCGATGCGCTGTTCGCAATTCAGGATCGATTTCGTCAACTCGCCGACCTCAGACTGCTTGCTCGCCGACGCCGAGCCATTCTCCATCGACTCGACCAGGAAGGCCGCATTGGTGGATTTCGACCGATAGCGATTCTCCAGCCCGGTTCTCTCAGCCGCAATCTCGGCCGTGATCTGATCCAGCAGCTTTGCCAGACGGTCGAAACGCGCCAGATCGGTCTGCTTGTCCCGGGCCGGGTCTCTCGACCTGAAGCCGAAAATCGAAGCCATTCGGTTGGCCTTCCAAAATTGCTGCACCGCAACATACAGTGCCATCGTCGGAGCGCGTAGGCAACCTCCGAGTTTCGGAAAGGTAATTTTTTCAGCCTCGCTGCCGCCGGTTCGAGCTGAGGGAGCCTACTTTTCCGCCGCCGTGTTGGTGCCGGCCATGAGGAAGCGCAAGGGCGGCATGGGCTGCTGCCGCGGCGACAGACCGGCGTGGCGAAACAACGCATCGAGCTTGTCTGCGGCCACGCCACGAACGATGGGAATGAGGTTCGACTGGCTGGCGAGCGCATAGGCGGCGGCCGACGCCATGCCGCGCTCGGCCTTCACATCGAGGAAATTGCGCAGCCGGTATTTATCCCGCACATGCCGCTCGTGCTTGCGCAGCACGGCCTTCGACCTCTCGGGCAGACTATCGATCTTCAGCAGCGCCAGATCGGCATCGGCCAGGCGCTTCAGATCCTGCGTTTTGTGCCGGCCGCTCAGCGAATCGGCGCGCACGATGGCGCCATAGCCGCAGGACCGGATGACCTTGAAGCGCGCACCGCGGGCAAAGGCGCGGGCATAGAGTTCGTAGTCTTCGCCCAGACGCAGATTTTCGTCATAGCGCAGCCCATGCCTTTCAAGGAAAGCCCTTGATATGACCGGCTTGAGAAAGCCGAGTTCGCCGCGCTGTACGCGCCGCCTTGAAATGTTGCCCTCGATGAAACGCTCGAAATCGAGGAATTCCGGGTCAGCCGAAAAGGTCGGGGCGACGATCTTGGAGACATCGGTCGCCGTATCGTCGCGGATCAGCATGATGTTGTCGGCGGCGAAATCCCAATCGGCGCTGGCAAACAGCTGGCGGAACCGGCCCTCAAGGAAGAAATCGTCGGCGTCGAGAATGCTGATGAAGGGCGATTTCGACCCGGCAATGGCGGCATTGCGGGCAAAGGACGGTCCACGATTGACGTCATGGCGGATGACCGAAAGCCGGCCGCTGCCATCATCGGCGGCAGTGGCGACTTTTGCGGTGTCGTCGGTGGAGGCATCGTCGACGACGACGACTTCCGCCACCTCCGGCTCGCGCAGCGCCGAGGCGATGGCCGCGGGAATGGTCCGGGCCGCGTTGCGGGCCGCGATGATCACGCAGACCTGGGATTCTGATACGGACATGGGGACGCCTTTCAATTCCATAGATGGTTGCTGACTTTGCCCTGCCCCAACCCATCCTCCCATGATCCGTCGCCACCCAACCGGGACGGAACCGTCTCTGCCTGCTGCCGTTCTGCGATAGCCATCGTCACTGGCTTTCCGGCCGTTCGAAAATCCGTCGGCTGAGATCGGCGGACGCGGCCCAGCCGGCCTCGGTCAGGTAGCGGACAGGTTCGCGACCGCACAGTTCCCACAAAACGGTGCGCCGTTGCGGCCACTTCAGCGACGACAGCCACGGCGCGATGACCATGTGGAACAGGTCTTCATTGCCGATGCGTGACAGGATCTTGGTGGCCCGATCCGAGAGCAGCGTGCCGGCGCCGCCAAGCAGCACGTCGGCGGCGCGCAGGCCCAGCAGCAACGTGTCGGCCAGCCCCTGCTCGGCCGCGTAGTCGAGCACACTCTGCTGTTCCACCTCGCTCAGGCGGCTGGCGGCGGCCCTGATGTCGCAGACATAGCCCGCGCAAGGTTCGCGGTTGAACAAGGCCTTGGCGACACTGATGCAGGACAAAAGCAAGGTGTCGGAAGCCGAGATGAACGGCACGCTGGAGCCGGCGACCGCAAGCGCGCGCTTGCGACGCAGGAACCCGTCCGTGTCGCGCGGGCTTGGCGATCCCGGCTGCTGCAGCCGGTAATGGAGATCGACAGTGGACGATTTCTGACCCTGACTGCGAACCATGTGCTGCTCGCCCAGAAAGCGCACCCACCAGACGGAGCGGGACTTGCCGGCGACCTCATAGCCGATCGAGCGCAGCGCATCGCGGGCTTTGAAGAACCCGGCCGGCGATACCAATATGTCGACATCGCCGGACGGCTTCATGAAGTGGTCGCCATAGAGCAGCCGCTGTTGGAACGGTCCCTTCAGGAAGACGAAATCGATCCGCCTGTCGCGCAGCGCCTTGTCGATGGCCATCGAATCCATAATGCCGGACGAGTTCATCGCGATCGTGCGCCGGCGGTAGGTGTCGAGCCACTCGAGCAGCCCCGGCGGGGTCTCGCCCACGGGCGGGCGCGACAAGGCCTTCAGGACAAAGGTCGCGACCTTGTTCAGCCTGGCGATGTCGCAAACATTGGCAACGGAGATGGCCGGCGCAGGCGCGGTGCTGGCGCTCGCCTCCGAATTGAAGAATAGCCGCAGGCACGCCTGCACATAGGCCACTTCGTCGGCGCAGCCGGCGGTGCGCAACCTCTCGAAGGTCCCTTCCTGCAAGGCCATATGCTGCAGCATCTCCGCAAAAAATTTCGTGAGGCGCATTATATTGCAAGTGCGAAGCAAAGCATCGCCAAAATCATCTGCCGCGTCCAGTTTTTCCTTAGCGCCGATTGTCCTACAACCTGGGCGTTCAGCAATACAATCGCGCAACGGAGTGCAAGACGCAGCCGGAATTGGGTCCGGCACCGGCACGCCTGCAGCAATTTTTTGCGAATGTGGCTGCGCCTAAAAGGCAGGCATAACAGGCGAAAAATTTAGTGTAATTAAATCAGTTGCTTAATTAAGTGTCATGGAGACCGTGTTGAATTCTTCCGGGATGAGCGGCTAAAGTGCAGATGCAAGCGTTTTGATCACCATTGAAGGCGGCCGCAACCGAGAATTGATTAACGGCGGGTAAATCAGGCTTGACTCATAAATGCTGCCATGCAGCTATTGCGGTGCAGCAATAGATCGCTGCCGGCAATCGACAGGCCGCTTCCAGTCCATAAGTGGAGAGTAAAATGGAACAGAATGTTGAAAAGCATGAGTACGAAACCCCAAGCCTGACGGTCCACGGCTCGATCGAGACCATCACGCAGGGCGGTAGCGGCACCACGGCACTCGACGCCTCGTTTCCGGCACATACGCCGGTCGGCGAACTCACCTTCTCCTGAGACTCTTCTCGTTGGGGTGACAAAGTCCGGACTCTGAAACAGAGCGCACCAAGGGGAGTCGGGGGTCAAACCCCGGCTCTCGCGTCTTGTCCGGAATTGCCGAAGCGTTGGTGTTGTAAGCGGTGTCGTGTGAGCGAGGTTTAGGATGGACTGGAACCCCTCGGAGCATGATCGGGTGAGCGCGAGCAAGGATGCCGTGGCCTGCGAATTCGGCAACGGCCTGGCGCTGCTCGATATGCGATCCAACATCTATTACAGCCTGAACAGCGTCGGGGCCTATATCTGGGAGCTGATCCAGGAGCCGAAGCCGATAGCAGAAATCCGCAGCGCCGTGCTCGAGCGCTACAATGTCGCGCCCGAACGCTGCCGGGCCGATGTCGACGGCTTGTTGAAAGGCCTGGCGGACGCCGGGCTTGCGAGGCTCCATGATGAGGAACTTGTCTAGAGCGTTTCACCGTTTCACAGAAACGGCGAACCGCTCTATCTCTTTGTTTTCACGCAATTCCGGACGGGAAAACCGCACACACTTTCCCTGGAATTGCTCCAGAGTTCTCTCGCTGAGCGGGCCGGAGATGCTCTTTCTCGCCCATTGCCTCGCGGTGGTCGTCGCTGTGCGGTTGGGGCTTACCCTGCTTTCCTACAACAAAGTGCGCCGCGTGGTGACGCGGCTCGACGCGCACGAGCCGGCCGGCATCGGCGATCTCAGGCGCGTCGCCTGGGGCGTTGCGGCCGCGGCCCGGCTGGTGCCGGGTGCCACCTGCCTCACCCAGGCGCTTTCGGGCCAATATCTGCTTGCCCGCCAGGGCAGCGCTTCGAAGATCCGCATCGGCATCGAGCGCGATACCGGCGCTGAATTGAAGGCGCATGCCTGGCTGGTCAGCGGCGACCACATCGTGCTTGGCGGCTCGCTCGGCAGGTTTACCCATCTCGTTGACCACGGCCAGTGACCGATGAGCGGCGTCGCCGGAATTCTGCTCAGGCAGGAAGGCAAGCCCGCCGCTGCGGCCGACATACAGCGCATGCTTGCCCGCATGCAGCATCGCGCGCCCGACGGCAGTTCGTGGTGGATGGACGCAAGCGTCGTTCTTGGCCACGCCTGGCTCAACACCACCGATGAAGCCGGCCCCGGCCCGCTGACCATGGCCGGCGGCAAGCTTGCGATCACCGCCGACTGCCGGCTGGACAATCGCGACGAATTGCTGGCCAGGCTCGGCATCCGGGACAGTTCGGTTGCCGACGCGGTGCTGTTGATGCGCGCCTATCTGCGCTGGGGCGAAGCCTGCCCCGAACATCTGCAAGGCGACTTCGCCTTTGCCATCTGGGATGGCGAGCGCCAGCAGCTGTTTTGCGTGCGCGACCATTTCGGCGTCAAACCCTTCTATTACCATTCGAGCGACCGGCGCTTTGTCTTTGCCTCGGAGATCGGGCCGATCCTCGATGTCGGCGGCGTCGACATGCGCATCAGCGAGCACCAGATCTCCGGATTTCTCGCCGGGCTGCCCGACGATCCGCAATCCACAGCCTATGCCGATATCTTCCGCCTGCCGGCGCGCCACAGCCTGACGGTGACCGGCAACCAGGTGGTGTTGCGCCGCTACTGGCAGATCGAGCCGTCGCAAAGGCCGACGCGCGCGGACGCGGCCGAGGAATTCCGCCATCTGTTTTCGCAATCGGTGCGCAACCGCATGCGCGGCACGCCGGCGGTCGGTGCGATGCTGAGCGGAGGGCTCGATTCGTCCTCCATCGCCTGCGTCGCAGGGCTGCAGAATGCCGCGCAGCGAAAGCCGAGGTTGCCGACCTTCTCGCTGGTGTTCGAAAAGGGTTCGCCAATGGACGAGCGCCCCTTCATCGAGGCGGTGCTGGCGCAGCAGAAGGTCGACGGCACTCTCATCGGCGTTGGCAACTACGCCCCCTTCGCCGAGTTCGAGCGCATTCTGGAAGAGCAGGAAGAAACGTTCCTTGCGCCAGGCCTGTCGCTGACCCGCGATATCTACAGGACCGCCGGCGCCAAGGGCATGAAGGTGCTGCTGGACGGTCATGGCGGCGACGAGGTGGTTTCGCAGGGCCACGGCCATCTGCATGAACTCGCCGATGCCGGCAGATGGATGGAACTGTGGCGAGAACTGCGCAGCGCTTCCAACACCTATGGCGACGGCATGCTCGGCCTGTACTATCAGTTCCTCACCCTTTACGGGCCGGCCTGGCGTATTGCCAAAATCAAACGACTGGCAAACCGCGCGCTCAACAAATTGCGGCGCCGTCCCACTGGGCGGCCGGCGACGAGCTGGCGCGGGCTGATCAATCCCGATCTGGCGATGCGCACCGACCTCGTCGAGCGGTTTCGCCGGGCCGGCTATATGCCGCCCGCGGTCAGCGCCAGCGAGACCTTGACCCATCGCTGGCTGCTGTCGAACGGGATGGTGCCGCACGCTTTCGAGGTTCTCGACAAGGCTGCCGCCAATTTCGGCGTCGAGCCGCGCTACCCCTTCTGGGACAAGCAGCTGGTCGAGTTCTGCCTGGCGCTGCCCGGCGCGGAAAAGCTGAACCAGGGTTTTGGCCGCTCGGTGCTGCGCCGCGCCATGGAAGGAATTTTGCCGCCGGCGGTGCAGTGGCGGCGCGACAAGATCGATTTCACCTCCAACCTGGTCAAAGGCATGCTCGGCAATCATCGCGATCTCCTCGACAAGGTGCTGGTGGCGGATGCGGCCCTGATCGCGCCTTACGTCAACCTGCCCGAAGTGACCGCCGCCTATGGCCGGATCTCGCGGCAACCGGAGGCGGCCACCTTGCCCGATGTTCAGTATGTCTGGCGCTCGATCGCGCTGTCGCTGTGGCTAAGGCAAGTGCAACTGCGCGGGAGCCACGCATGATGCCGGCCAACATGCCACTCGCCGCCGATTCGAACCCCGATGCCGGTCAACCCAAGGCTCGCGCGCAGCGCTTCTACAAGGCTTATGGCCTGACGATCGCTTCGCAGATCGAATTGCCCGAGTTGGAGCCGAGCGCGCCGGCTGCTGTCGATGTGCTGATCACCATCGGCGCGATCGATCTGCCAAAACCCTCGCCCGAGACCGGAACTGCTTTCCGCTTCGAGCCGCGGCAGCAATATCTGGCATGGCAGACGGTCGGCGCCTTCCTGATAACCGACGCCTGCCGCATCAAGGTGGAGCCGGCACCTGATGTGGACGATGCGCTGCTGGCGTTTCCGCTGCTCGGTCCGGTCATGGCGCTGCTCCTGCATCAGCGCGGCCTGCTCATCCTGCATGCCAGCGCCATTGCCGTCGGCGGCAAGAGCGCTGTTTTCATGGGCGACAAGGGCGCCGGCAAATCGACGACGGCGAGCGCAATGCTCCGTGACGGCCATCGCTTGCTGACCGATGATGTCGTGGCGCTCGATCTCGCCAGCCAACCGATGATCGTTCCGGGCTTTCCGCAGTTGAAGCTCGCCGCCGATGCCGCCGCCGCCATCCCGATCCAGGCGGAGATACGCCCGCAGGTGCATGCGGCCATCGACAAGTTGCAGCATCGCCTACATGGCGGATTCTCAGGCGATGCGGTGCCGGCGACACGGATCTATATCCTCGAGCGCGGCGACAAGGCAGCGATTACGCCGCTGCCAAGCATCAGTGCCCTGCCGGCCCTCATCAAATTCTCCTATGTGACGCGGTTCGGCCGCCCGGCCCTGGTCGGCGATTTTGCCGCGACGCATCTTCGCCAGTGTGCGGCCCTGGCCAACCAGATCGGCGTCTGCCGCCTCGAAGTGCCGACCGGGCTCGACCGTATCGGCGAAGCCGTCGCCCTGATCGAAAACGATCTGGCAGCCGACAACGAGCCGCGGTGAGCAGAGCATGTCGGTATCGAAGATCTTGCAGCTGTCGTTTTACCTAGATGTCGCCGGACTTGGCGCGGCCATGGCCCGGATCGGCGGACGCAGGACGCTGACGGCATTGCTGTTTCTGATCCTGGGAAGCCTGACCGAAGGCATCTCGATCCTGCTTCTGGTGCCGCTGCTGCATCTGGTCGGGCGGCCCGAGCAGAATTTTGCGGTCAAACTGCCGAACAACGATTTCGTGCGCTGGCTGGCGCCTGACGGGACGCTGCAATTCACGACGGTGCTTGGCCTGCTGGTCGGGCTTGTCGCGCTGCAGGCGGCGTTCAATCGCTACAAATCCGTCTACATGGCCCGGCTGCTGCTCGACTTCATCAACCGCCTGCGCATGAACCTGTTCGAGAGCATTGGCAAAGCGCGTTGGGGGATTTTCGCGCGCATGCGCAGCTCCGACCTCGACCACGCGCTGACCGGCGACATCGACCGCGTCCAGTCGGCGGCTTTCTCGCTGCTGATGCTGGTGCAGATCGCCGTGCTTCTGGCTGGCTATCTCGTGGTTTCGCTGTTCATTTCGCCCGTCATGACGGCGTTCGCCATCGTCGTCGGCATCGTTACCTTCCTGGCCCTGCAGCCGTTTCGCGCGCGGGCCAGCGCCTTCGGCCGGGTTTTGACCAGCAATCGCCAGGAGCAGTACCGCACGGTCTCGGAGTTCCTCGGCGGCATCAAGGTGGCCAAGAGCCTGAACGTCGAGGCGACCTACTACGCGCAGCTTCGCGCGACGCTGGAAAAGATGAAGGCCGACAACATCAACTATGTGCGCAACAGCACCATCGGCACCGCTTTGTTCCAGGTCGCCAGCGTCATCGGCCTCAGCCTGTTCATCTATGTCGCTCTGGTCCGCTTTCATCTTTCTCTGGCCGAGATCGTCGTGCTGCTTCTGGTGTTCATGCGCATTGCGCCGCGCTTCATGGATATGCAGATGCAGGCGCAGCAGGTGCTGATCAATCTGCCCGCCTACGCCTCGATGCGTGACATGCAGGCGCGTTTCGACGCCGAGCGCGAACCGGCGAATCCCGAATCCGCGGCCAAGCTGACGCTCGATATCGGGCTCAACATCCGCAACGTCTCCTTTGCCTATGAGGCCGGCGGCAAGCCTATGGTGAGCGACGTCACCTTCGGTCTTCCCGCCGGCAAGGTGACGGCGTTGATCGGCCCGTCAGGCTCGGGCAAGAGCACGCTTGCCGATATGCTGCTTGGCCTGCTGGAACCCAGCGAAGGCAAGATCCTGGCCGACGGCGTCGAGATCAATGCTGCCAACCGGCGGCACTGGCGTGACCAGGTGGCCTATGTGCCGCAGGATGTGTTCCTGCTGCACGACACGATCGCCGCCAATCTACGGCTTGCCGCGCCACAAGCCAGTGACGCGGAGCTGTGGACTGCACTTCGCGCCGCGCATGGCGCTGACTTTGTCGAAAGACTGGAACTGCGGCTCGACACGGTGGTCGGCGACCGTGGCGTGCGGCTCTCAGGCGGCGAACGCCAGCGCATTGCGCTGGCGCGTGCGCTGCTGCGCAAGCCCTTGCTGCTCATTCTCGACGAGGCGACCAGCGCGCTCGACTGGCAGAACCAGTCCCTGATCGCCAAGTCGATCGACGGCTTGCGCGGATCGATGACCATCCTGACCATTGCGCACCGTCCGTCGATGATCGCCTTCGCCGACTGGGTGGTTGCGATCGAAACCGGCCGGATCGTCGAAGTCGGGCAATATCAGAGATTGAAAGCAAAGGCCGGCAGCCGCCTGTCCAGGATGCTTTCAGGCGAGCAATCGGAACCGGAGCCGGCCGAAGCAAGCTGAGTCCGGCTGCAAGATGATCCGAGGCCGACGTCGCGGCCTCAGACTATTCAATGCACGCTGCGCCTGGCCGAGAGCTTCTCGCCTTCAGCCGCCTTGTCGGCGCCGAGGCTTCTTTCGGCTTCGCGAGCCCTGTCGGCCGTTGTCGGCGCGCTCCTGGCGATCATCACATAGACCAGCAGGAAATAGCCGATCTGGATCAGAACCGCGCAGCCGATGACGCGAAGCACCGTTGTGGTGAGCGACGCACCGTCGACATAGGACCACGCGACCACGATCGCGAGGGCGAAGACCATTCCAATGACGAATTTTGGTAACGACATGTTCGGCGGCCCGTCAACCGGCCCGAGCATGCAAAAGCGATGACTTACCCACCCGAGTATCTCCCCATTCGCCATGCGAGCTTATTCAGCTGCTCTTTTTCGGCCGGTTGCTTCCGGCCTTCCCAACCCATCCAGACTCTAACAGGAATAATTTGCGACTCTATTAAGGCGCGAAACTGACGGCAAGGGCAACCTGCGATAATTTTCAGTCTGCCAACGCGTTCGACTCTGCCATGCTGCGATGCACACGCATGGGTGGTGGCCTAACTCGTCAAACGATTCCTACTTCAGTAGAATCTACAATGTTGATTAGTATTTTATTTGAATAATTTGGCAAAACGAGTGATTCGAAAATCAGTTAAAGCCATTCCCTCTGCGGTGAAGGACGATTCGCCCAAAATTGGCCGAAAAAAGGCATTACATTTCCTGACGTTGCTAATTATTCGTCACAAACTTGCCATAAAGGGCAAAATTTGGGCAGGGAGCGTTTATTATTTAGTCAATTCATGACGTGACTATTTCACCCGTATGGGAAATTGTGTGTTGCGCTGCAGCATTTTTTTGGTATCGTGACATAAACCATCCGTTCAACGTATGGAGCTTTGCATGAGGGACGTTGCCAAGTCGGCCAATGCGACATTTTCGCAGGTCGGCGTAGATTTTCCGCCACCTATCGGCGGGCTGCTGAAGCGCAGTTTCGATATTTTCGGTTCACTTGTCGGCCTAGTGGCGCTCAGCCCACTGTTCCTGATGGTGGCTCTTCTGGTCAAGCTTTCCGACGGTGGCTCGATCTTCTACGGACACAAGCGAATCGGACGCGGCGGGCGGATTTTCCCCTGCCTCAAGTTCCGCACCATGGTCGAAGACGGCGAACGCGTGCTGACCGCTTATCTCGCGGCCAATCCGGAAGCCAACGCCGAATGGATCGCGACCCGCAAGCTGAAGAACGATCCGCGCGTCACCCGCGTCGGCGCCGTTCTCCGCAAGCTCAGCCTCGACGAGCTGCCGCAGATCATCAACATCCTGCAGGGTGACATGAGCCTTGTCGGGCCTCGTCCCGTGGTGCGCGACGAGCTTGAAATCTATGGCAGCGCCGCGGTTTACTATTTGAAGTCGCGGCCGGGCCTGACCGGGCTCTGGCAGGTCAGCGGACGCAACGATGTCTCCTATGACAGCCGCGTCGCGTTCGACCGCCACTATGTCGAGAACTGGTCGCTGTTCGAAGACGTTCGCATCATCCTCAAGACCGTACCTGCGGTGTGGATGTCGCGCGGTTCCTACTGACCGACCGGAACTGGTCAGCAATCGGGCCAATCCGGCCCGAAGCCAATCCGGCCCAAAGCCATTCGGCGATGGGCCGGCCTTGCATTGCAGCCGCGGTGCTCAGTCAGCATTCGGCAGCAGGCCTATCGGGCGGATGGGGCCAAAGCGGATCGGAAACGTTCAGTTGAAAACAGACATATCAGCCTATTTTCGCCTTGCCGGCCCGATGCGGCCCGCAGGGCTCGTCGCCACGTGCCTCGCTCTGTCGCTCACGGTTCCGGCCATGGCCGACGAATACCGGCTCGGCTCGCAGGACAAGCTCAACATCCGCGTCGCCGAATGGCAGACCGTCGAAGGCACGTTCCGTGACTGGTCGGCGGTAAACGGCGAATATTCGGTCGGTCCCGCCGGCAATTTGTCGGTGCCGTTCGTCGGCGAGTTGCCGGCCGCCGGCAAGACCACGTCGGAGATTGCGGCCGCCATCAGCGTTGCCCTGCAGCGCAAGCTTGCCTTGTCGGACAAGCCGGAAGCCTCGGTGGAAATGGTGCAGTTCCGGCCGTTCTACATCTCGGGCGAGATCCAGACGCCTGGCCAATTCCCCTATGTGCCCGAGCTGACCGTGCTGAAGGCGATCAGCATTGCCGGCGGTATAAGGCGCAATTCCGACTTTGGCTCGCAGCTCGGCAAGGACCTGGTGACCGCCAAGGGCAATTTCGACATTTATGACGACCAGCGCGTCCGGCTGATCGTCAGGCGCGCCCGCATCGACGCCGATCTCGCCGGCCAGGCGAGTTTCGAAGCGCCGAAGGAGGTCGAGGGCGATCCGCGCTTGCCAACCATCGTCGCCGACGAAATGCAGATCCTGACCTCCGACCAGAAAGCGCTGAAGCTGAAGCTGCAGGCGCTCGATGATCTGAAAGGTGTGCTGCAGGGGGAAATCGACGCGCTGCAGAAAAAGATCGTCAACCAGCAGAAGCAGGTCGAGCTGGCACAACAGCAGGCGGACAGCATCGGTCCGCTGGCGCAGAAGGGCCTGATCGCCAACGCACGCCTGCTTTCCTCGCAGCAATCGGTTACCGACCTGCAAGGCAAGATCCTGGACTATGAGACAGCGATCCTCACCGCCAAGCAGTCGGTCAGCAAGGCGACGCAGGACGCCATCGACGCCCAGAACACGTTGAGTTCAAGCCTTGCCGCCGACCGGCAGCAGGTCGAAGCCGACCTCAACGAGGCGGCACTCAGGGTCAACATGCAGAAGGGCCTGATGGCCCAGGCATCGGACCCGGCCACGACCGCCGCCATCACCAACAACAGTGAAGAGCCGACGCTCATCTATTCGCTGGTGCGCGTTACCGACGGCAAGACCAGCGAGATCGACGCCAAGGAAGATACGCCGGTGCTGCCGGGCGACGTCATCAAGGTGAAGCTGGCGCCGATGGCCAGCCAGTAGTTCCTGTCGCTAGGCCCGCTCGGCGAGGTCAGCGCGAGGCAGGCGGAGGAACAATTTCGGCTCGTTCGCGCCAGGGCGCGGGCGGGCTGGATCGTTTCACCGTTTCAAGAAGACGGCGAACCGATCCAGCTCTTTGTTTGCAAGCAATTCCGGACGGAAAACCGCTCACACTTTTCCTGGAATTGCTTTGACCGTTTCGATCGCTTGAAGGCATACAATGCAGCCCGCCGCCCCGCGCCACGTCTACCTCAATCTCGACGCCATCCGCGGCGTGGCGGCGATCAGCGTGATGCTCTACCACTTCTCGCCGTTCCTGGCTGACGGCAAGGTGCTGCCGTCGAGCTATCTCGCGGTCGACCTGTTCTTCCTGCTCAGCGGCTTCGTCATCGCGCATGCCTATGATCGCAAGATCGAAAACGGCATGGGCTTCGGCACGTTCGTGGCGATCCGCCTGATCCGCCTCTACCCGCTTTACCTCGCGGGTACGTTGCTCGGCTTCTTCTACCTCGTGGTCAAGAACCGGCTGATCCCGGCGGAATACATGCCGATCTCCGAGATCGGCACCATGCTGACGACGGGCATGTTCTTCATCCCGCTGGTCAGCGATGCCTATCACACGATTTTTCCGCTCAATCCGGCGTCGTGGTCGCTGTTCTTCGAGCTGATCGTCAACATCGCCTATGTCGCCGTCTTCTTCCTGCTGACGAAACGCGTGCTGACAGTTCTCATCGCCGTCAGCCTTGTGCTGCTGGTGCTTGCCTCGATCGTGGCCGGCACGCTCGATTTCGGCATGACCGGCTCGACCATCATCAGCGGCCTGCCACGCGTCTGTTTCTCGTTCTTTCTCGGCGTGCTGCTTTGCCGGTCCATGGCGCGCTACCAAAGCGGGCTCGGCTTCCTGCGGCGCGGCTGGTGGGTAGAGGCAGCGATCGGGCTGACGCTCCTCGTCTTCGCCATCGCGCCGGCCGGCGGCGCCCGCGTCGCCTATGATCTAGCCTGCATCGTGTTCGTCTTCCCGGCGCTGGTGGTGGTGGGCGCCATAGCGCCGACGGCGCCGCGCCTGTCAGGCTTTTATGGCTGGCTGGGGCGGATTTCCTACCCGATCTACATCATCCACACGCCGATGCTGATGATCATCGCCGGCGCCGGCAAGGCCGCGGCGATCGACCCGTTCGCGCATCATCCCTGGTTCGGCATCGTCATGGCGGTCGCAGTCATCGTCATCGCCGACATTGCCACGCGCCTCTATGACGAGCCGCTGCGGCGCTTCCTGCAGCGGCTGATTCAGCGCAAGCGGGTCGTCGCCTGATAAGTCAGACGCGCGCCGGCATGCGGCCGTTGGCGGCGTTCTCGTCCGGCACCGGAGCATAGACCCGCCTTGCCCTGACAACCGGCACCGGGCGCAGCTTGAACAGGCCGTAATAGACGATGAATGAGGCCATGAAATAGGGGCCGAGGATCTCGACCTCGAAGAAGGAGCGGATCAGCATCATGCCGACCGCGCCGGCAAGCACCACCGAATCGGCACTCCAGTCGCCGAACACCACTTTCGAGACATGGCCGTAGAAGGAGCGCAGGATGATCAGCGCCAGCATGATCACGCCGACGAAGCCGAGCTCCACCAGCGTCTCGATATAGGTATTGTGGAAATGGAAGCCGGTTCGGGTCGAGATGTAGAACTCCGCCCAGAGCCGTTCCGGATCGGCAAAGCCCTGGATCCAGTAGGCGGCATAGCCATAGCCGAGCAGCGGACGCTGCTGTGCGGCTTCCCAGCCTTGTTCCCAAAGATAAGTGCGGCCGGTCAGCGTCGAATCCTTGCCGAAGATGCCGAGCACGACATCGAGCAGGCCAAGGTTCAGCGCAGCCACCACACCCCCGACCAGCGCGGTAGCGCCGACAACGAACAGCACGCGGCGGTAGCGGCGCGACAGGACCTTGCTCATGGTGAGCAAGGCAACGACGCCGATCACCGCCGGCAGCGAAGCGACCGACGTCGCCGAATGGGCGATCGCCAGCATGTAGACCGACAGCAGGATGATCGGCGCGGTCCAGATGAAGCTCATCCAGTTGCGCCGGTAAAAGACCAGAAAAGCGAGGCAGAAGAAGATGCCGAGCGAGGCGAAGAAGCCGATCTGGTTCTTGGAGCCGAAGGCACCGACGAAGTTGGTGGTGCCGTCGATCGTGTCGAGCGCATAGGCGCCGACCTTCAGCGAATAAAGCAGCACAATGAAGATGCCGATCAGCGAGCCGAGCACCAGCGTGCGCGTGCTGATGGTGCGGGCGGCGATGTAGGCGCACAGGATGTGGGAGAAATATTGCAGGCCCGCCCGCGCACTGGTGCCGGCCGCTTGCGACCAGAACAGCGAAAGGCAGACATAGGCCGCAAAGAGCAGCGGCAGCCAGGCGCTGGAAACATCGCGCACGAAACGCCGGTAGTCGACGAACAGCAGCGGCAGCCACACCAGATAATAGGCGAGGATCAGGATCTGGCCGAAATTGGTGGAATAGGCGAAGGCAAAGACCGACACGGCAACGGCAAAGGCCGCATAGGCCTTGTTGTTGTCCGGATCGATCAGAATGGATTTCGGGATCTTCATATCCGTATCGGATTTCTCATCCATGCCGCCTTTCAACTGGGCACGCCGCCTTTCAGCCGCGCATAAGCGCCCATGAACCGGCTTTTCCGCGTCAGGCCTCGGACGTCATGCCCGCCGGTGGCCGCATGCACACCGGAACCTGCCTTTGCTGGAGCCCCAATCCGGAGCATCCATTGTGCAGTGCAATATAACCTGTATCGTCTGTCACTCAATGGCAAAGTTGTCACGGGGTAGGCGCACCGGCCAAAACGACCATGCAACAGCCAGATGGCGCGAATGCGGCTTCGCGCAAAATCAGGGCTTGGCCGCTACCACAGCGCCCCGCCGGTGACCTGGATGTTTTCCATGGTGATGCCCTTGGCGATGTCCGAACACAGGAAGACGGCGAGAGCCGCGATCTCCTGCGGCTGCAGCATGCGCTGCTGCGGATTGCCTTTGGCGATCTCGGCCATCGCCTCCTCCGCCGAGCGGCCCTTGCCCTCGCGCTCGACCACTTGCGCGACATTGCGGCGCATCAGTTCGGTCTCGACCCAGGTCGGGCTGATCATGACGCAGGTGACGCCGTGCGCGGCGCCCTCCAGCGCGACACAGCGGGTGAGGCCGAGCAGGCCGGCCTTGGAGGCGCAATAGGCGGGATTGTCCTTCCAGCCGACGGAAGCGGCGGTCGAGCCGATGTTGACGATGCGGCCCCAGCCGCGCTCGATCATGCCCGGCAGCACGGCGCGGGTGACACGGAAGGCCCCGGTCAGATTGGTGTCGACGATCTTGTCCCACAGCGCGTCGGAATGGCCGCAGACCGGCTGCTCGGCGGTGGTGCCGGCGGCGTTGACCAGGATGTCGGCCGGGCCGATGGCGGCTTCGGCATCAGCCGCAAACCGGCTGGTCACCTCGCTGTCGCGGACATCGAGATGCGCCGCGTGGACCCTGGTGCCGTGGGCCGACAGGGCCGAACGCACGCGCTCGATTTCGTCGGCGCCTGGATAATAGGCGGCGTCGGATCTGTCCGCGCCGGCAGGCGCGATATAGGAACCGACAGCGACATTGGCGCCGGCTTGCGCCAGCGCCGTGGCAATGGCGAAGCCCATGCCGGAGAACCCACCGGTGACAATCGCGCTGCGGCCGGAAAGGTTTGTCATGGCAGTCAGTTCTCCGGTGCCGAAATCCGATGCGCTATTCATAGGCCGGCGCCGGCAAGGAGCGCTACCTTGCCGGCGACACGGTTCACAAAATCAGTTTCCTCAAAGCGGCTTGCCCAGCCACTCGCGGTAGAAGCCTTCGAGGTCGGGTTCGAAGTCATGGACGATGGGATAGCCCGGTGCCGCCGCTTCCACTTCGTGCATCGTGCCGCATTCAGGGCAGATGAACTCGCGAATTTCCATCCATTGCGGATCGGGGATATCGCTGTTGGGGTAGATCTCGCGCAGTGCTTCTTCGGTGTTGCGCACGTTGATGGCGGCCTTCAGCTTCCAGTTCTTACGATAGTCGCCGAAGGAATGGCCGCATTCGCAGCGGGTGATCCGCTCATCGCCGCTCTGGCAGATGAACAGATGATCCGAGACCGGCAGCAGGATCGGGTCCTTCCAGGCGACACGATCCTGATAGACGGCGACCATCTTGAAGAAGCGGTCATCATCCTTGTAGGCGCTCATGATGCGCCTTGTCTGCGGCCAGGGCAGCTTGCCGGCGGCGAGATCGCCGAGGACTTCCTTGCTGTATGAGGTCATGGCTTTGCTCCCGGCATGAAGATCGATTTGGCGTCGACGGTCCAGAACTCACTGAAATCCCTGGTGAAGCGCGACGACAGCTTGATCGCGCTGGCATACATTTTCTTCACCTCAGGGGCGAAGTCGGCCTTCTCGACCCGGCCGCGCTCAGCGGCGATCCAGTCCGAAACCGGGATCGCCTTGGCCAGACGCTCTCTGCGCATGGCGGCACGGCGTTCGACGGTGGCGTCGATATCGGCAACCGGATAGCCCTCGGCATCGTCCTTCAGCACGATGCCGAAAACCTGGTCCGCCGCCTGGCGGGTGAGGAACCCGTTCTCGACATCCCAGGCGGTCTTGATCGGATCGCGCTCCAGCACGTCGCCGTAACCGCCGCCGCCATTATAGGAATGGCTGAAGATGTCGCCTGACTTGTGCGGCGAGGTGATGTAGGGACCCTCGACCAGAACATGGTCGCCGCCGATGTTCTTCTCGTAGTCGGAAACATCAGGGTCGATGCCGGGCGCATGCGCCAGCGGTTCGCCTTTTGCCGCCAGTTCATGGATGTTGGAGTTGCGCACGGCGCGATGCTTCTGGCAGGTCGGCGCGGGATAGCCGCCGCACATGCCGCCATTGTCGAACACGCGCGAGGAGTGCTCGGAGGTGTGGAGCCGCAGATGCGATGTCTTGTTGATCAGCCAGGTCGAGACGAAGGAACAGCCGCCGCGATATTTGCCGGCGCCGCCCGAATTGGGAACGATCGAGCGGCCGATATAGACCATCGGCATCGACTGTTCCCAGACCTCGATGTTGCCCATGTCGGATTCCGGATTCCAGCCGACATAGGCAGTGTCGAGGCCATCGGCGATGGCCAGCGCGCCAGAGCCGGCGGCGGCGCATTCGAAATGCGCCATGCCAAACGGCGTGCCGTACTGGCTCTCGCCGCCCATCTCGATCATCGGGCTGTTGACCTGGCCGACGAAGGCTTCCTCGACGAAACCGCGCGCCACGAAGCCCCGCGACAAAAGCCGCTGGAAGACGCCATAGGCGGGCAGCAGCAGTGCCCATGAGGTGGCGGTGGCCACCATCTCGTTGTCGGGGTTGGTCCAGGTGCCGTGCGGCAGTTTCAGCTCGGTCGCCATCCAGGCGCCGTCATTGACCAGGCCCTCGAAATTCATGTGCTGGGTCAGCGTCACGAACATGCCGCCATCCATGCCGGCCGGCGTGCAGTTCATCGAATGGTAGCCCCAGGGCTGCGTGCCCTCGAAGTCCATGGTGATCTTGCCGTCGGTGGTGATCTCCATCTCGATCGGAATGTTGTAGAGCCAGTCCGGATCGCCGAGCAGTTGGAAGCCGGGTTTGCCGGCGGTGACGTGGCCATAGAAAGTGTGGCCGCGATAGATGCCGGGCACGGTAAGCTGGCGGGTGCGGGCGAGTTGGGCGCGGCGGCCCTCCTCGATGAACTCCTTCGACACCTTCATCCAGTAGTCGCGGCCGATCTCGGAGATCAGCTGCTTGACGCTTTCGCGCATGTCGATGCAGGAGGCGACCTTAGCTTTCTCGTCCAGCACCCAGTAGATCGGCATACGCAGATTGCGCTCGCAGCGGATGACGTAATCGCGGCGGATTTCGTCATTCTCGCCGATCTTCTCGGCGCAGACGAACAGGCCTTCGGTGAAGCGCTCCTGTGCGAGGCAGACGTCGCCGCCAGGGGTGATGCCGCCGGCTTCCAGCTCGTGGCAGACGGCACCGGCCCAACCGACCAGCGTGCCTTCATGGAAGATCGGCACCACGTCCATGACATCGGGCACCTGCACGGTGCCGATGAAGGCATCGTTGTTGGCGAAGATATCGCCTTCACGGATCTTCGGGTTTTCCTCGTAGTTGTTCTTGATCATCCATTTGATGAAGCGGCTCATCGTATGGACGTGGACCATGATGCCGTTGGACAGCGCAATGGCGTCGCCTTCCGGTGTATAGATTGCCACCACCATTTCGCCGACCTCGCGCACACCAGGCGAGGCCGAGATGCGGCGGGCCATTTCGCGGGCCGAGACGCAATAGGCGCGCAGCTTGGTGTGCAGCGTCTCAAATTTCAACGGATCCTGGTTGCGCAGGGTGAGTTCGGTGATGCCGTCATAGCAGCCGGTCTCTTCCATCAGCCGCTCGGAATCGAGCAGTCTTTCGCGAAGGCGCAGCACTGAGGCAGGTTTGTCCAACATGGCGGTGCCCTCTCAAGCGTGGGTGTAGTGCAGCAGCGTCCATTCATCGACATGGACACGGTCCTGCGGATGAACGACGAGCGTGGTGGCGGGATGTTCGATGATGGCCGGACCGATCACCTCATGGCCGGGTTGCAGAAGGTCCATCTCGTAGAGATTGGCCTTGTGCCAGCGACCGCCGATATAGGCTTCGCGCACGCCCTTGTGGGCGGCTGCCGGGTTGGACTTGCCGAGCGGCCGCTTGAGCAGCACGGGCTTGACCTTGTCGGCGGTAGCGATCAGCCCGAGCTCGGTGATGGTGAAGCCGGCCTCACCATAGCGCGACACGCGATGGTTGACCTTGGCGTAGACCGCCTCGAACTCGTCGATAACCTTGCGCATGTCGTCGGCCGAATTGACCTCGGCAAGTGGCGCCATGACTTCGACGTCCTCGAGCTGGCCGGTGTAGCGCATCATCAGAAACGGCACGGTCTTGATCTTGTCGCGGGCATGGCCGTCGGTGATCATCTCGTCGACCGCAGCCTTGGTCAGGTCATTCCAGACATTGGTGACCTTCTTGCCGAAGGCCATCAATTCGTCACTGCTTGCCCGCGCGCCGATGTCGTGCTGCGTCGACACCGAATGGCGGCGCATGAAATCGGCCGTGGTGCAGCCGAAGGCCGAGAAGGCGGCGGCGAACTGGAAGGTGATGATGTCCTTGAAGCCGATGCCCCTGGAGCAGCCGGCCAGATGCAGCGGACCCGAACCGCCATAGGATAGCAGGGTGAATTCGGAGGGGTGGATGCCCTGGCCGGAGATGACACGGCGCAGCGCGTTGTTGGCGTCGGCTTCCAACATGTCGATCATGCCTTCGGCCGCTTCCTCGACGCCGACGCCGAGGATGCTGGAGCATTTTTCCTCGAAGGCCTTGCGCGCCTTCTCGACCTGCAAGATGACCTTGCCGCCCAGGAAATAGTAGGGGTTGAGGCGGCCGAGAATGGCGTCGCAATCGGCGATGGTGGGTTCGGTGCCGCCCTTGGCGAAGCAGATCGGGCCTGGATCGGAGCCGGCGCTTTCCGGCCCGAGCGAGACCTTCTTGGTCAGCGGGTCGACCTTGAGGATCATGCCGGCGCCGGCGCCGATGGTGTCGAGATGCAGCGTCGGCACGTTGAGCTTGAAACGGTCCATCAGCGGCTCGTTCTCGATCCGCGTCTGGCCACGTGAAATCACGCCCATATCGAAAGAGGTGCCGCCCATGTCCGAGCAGATCAGCGAGTCGTTGCCGATCAGCTTGCCGACATAGGCTGCACCGAGGATGCCGCCGATCGGACCGGAGATCATGGTCTCGTGCAGGCGCGGATGGTTGATCGAGGTCAGGCCGCCGAAGGACAGCAAAGTCTGCACGCCATATTTGAAGCCGTATTTCTTCGAGACGTCTTCGATGCCCTTGAGCTGCTTGCGGCCGCGCGACGTGGCGTAGGCCTCGATCAGCACCGAGTTCAGCCGCGACTGTTCGCGGATGACCGGGCGGACTTCGTGGCTGGTGTAGACGAGGATGTCGGCGTCGGCCTTCTGCACTTCCTCGCGGCAGATCTCGGCAATGCGCTTTTCGTGCACCGGATTGACGTGCGAGAAAATGGTCATGATGCAGATCGCTTCGACCTTGTCGGCGATCAGTTTTTTCGCGGCAGCCGAGACCTCATGCTCGTAGAGCGGCAGCACGATGTCGCCGAACTGGTCGATGCGCTCGGTGACGCCATGGGTGCGGCGCCGCGGCACCAGCGGATCGGGATGGTGATGGGTGACCGCGTGCAGCCGGTCGGCATAGGAATAGTCGGCCCAGGCCTGCAGGCCGCGGCCCATCAGGATCATGTCTTCCAGACCCTTGGTGGTGATCAGGCCAAGCCGGCGGCCGGTGCGCGACAACAGCGTGTTGAGCATGCCGGTGCCGGAATAGAGCACGACGTTGACGCCGGAAAACAGCGATTCCAGCGAGATGCCCCAGGCATCGGCTGCATCCTCGGCCGAGGCCAGGAAGCCCTCGGCTTCGTTCTTCGGCGTGGTTGCCGACTTGCCGATCTTGAAGTGGCCATCCTGATCGACAAGGATCGTGTCGGTCATGGTGCCGCCGGCGTCGATGCCGATGACGATGGGATTGCCGACGATGGGGCTGGTGAGGTTGGCTTGGGTCACGGTCGCCTCAGGATTGCTCTAGGATGGGGCTAGGCTAAATTCGTTGGGCGGCCTTGCGCCATATGCCAAAAGACACAATGACCGCCGGACCGGGATCGCCGAGAAAAGGGCATGCGCATGGGCAGCAACATCTGGGCGCCGCTGGCCAGGGCGATCGCCGCCACCGGCACGGACAGGCATGTCGACTGCCTGATCGACCTGATCGGCGCCGATATCGAGCACGATCTCGTCACCGTGACGCGCTATTCGGCGACGCAGACGCCGGAATTCATCAAGCATCGGCGCTTCTCGGATGAGATGGTCCGGCGCTATCTCGACAACTACTATGTCTTCGACCCCTTCTATGCCTCGTGGCGGCGCGAGCGGAGGCTCGGAATCATGCCGCTGAAACGGCTTGCCGATGACGAGGCCAAACGCGGCCAGTACATAGCCGGCTTCCTGGCGCAGTCGGAGATCAGCGACGAGGTCGGGATCATGTTGGCCGATGGCGGCGATTGGTGCCTCGGCATATTCCTCGACCGTTCGACCGCCTCATTCAAGGATAGCGAGATCGCCCTTCTGGACGAGCGGCTGCCGGTGTTCGAAGCCTTGCATGCGCTCGACACCAAGGCGCGTGGAGCCGAGTTCTCCCGCACCTCGGCACCGACCGGGCCGGGCGCCTCACCCCGGCAGGAGCCGACCATCCCGACCAGCCTGTGGCCGGAACTGTCGCTGCGCGAGCGTGAGTTGGTGCAGCTGATCCTCGCGGGACATCCGACCGCCAACATCGCCGGGCGGCTCGGCATCACGGTCGGCACGGTGAAGAACCACCGCCGCCGCATCTACGAAAAGCTCGACATCACCACCGAGCGGGAACTGTTTTTGCAATTCTTCCAGCACCGCGCGGACGGTTAGGAGCTGGTCGCTTCTGACTGACCCCGCGTTCCCCGGCGGATGGTATCGATGAGGGCGCGGAGCGCCGGCGCCATCTGCCGCTGTGCCGGATAACACAAATAGTAGCCTGGAAAGGGCGCCGACCAGGCCTCGAGCAGCGGGACGAGGCGCCCTTCGGCGACATGCGCATCGATCAACTGTTCGCTGGCGAAGGCGATGCCGAGCCCGTCGACCGCTGCCTGCACGCCAAAGTCCTTCTGGCTCGAGATGACGGGCCCTTCGACGGCAACCTCGAACCACTTGCCGTCCGCCATGAACTCCCACTTGTACGGAGTCGCCTGGCCAGGCCATCGCCAGCCGATGCAGCTGTGGGCGAGCAGGTCGCGTGGGTGAGCAGGCGTCCCGCGTCGCGCGAGATAGTCAGGTGAGGCAACCGCGGTCTGTCGCAGGTCGGGGCCGAGCTTCACCGCGATCAGATCCTTGTCGATGACCTCTCCGAGCCGGATAGCAACGTCATAGCCCTCGGCTACAATGTTCACCACGGTGTCGTCGAGCGTGACGTCCAGGTTCACCTGCGGATAGGCGTCGTTGAACGCCCGCAATATCGGCGTCAGGTAAAGGCTGGCGGCATTGTGAAAGCAGTGCATCCGCACTGTCCCGGCGGGGTGGGCTCGGCTTTCGCTTGTTTCGCCCAAAGCCTCGCCCAACTGATCGACGGCGGGCTTCACGCGCGCGAAAAGTTTGGCGCCGGCCTCGGTCAGGGAGACGCTTCGGGTCGTCCGATTGAACAGGCTGACGCCCACGCGCTCCTCGAGCCCGCGGACCATCTGGCTCAGGGCCGAAGACGACACACCGAGCTTCTCCGCGGCGCGACTGAAATTGAGCGAGCCAGCCACCGCTACAAACGCGCGGAGCTGGTTGAAGTCGCCGGCAGACGGAAGGACAGGGTCCATGATTGCCCGTGATTGCGTAGCCCAGCTAACAAGGCTGGTAAGGGCGCGCCGGTTAAACGCGGCCCGCGAACCCCTTATAGCAAGCGCATTACCAGACCTGAAGGGAGCCATCATGACCACGACAGACATCCAATCGCCGGGAACAAATGGGTTGGCCACTCTGGCTCAAACCTACTTCGATGCCGCCCATGACATGGACGCCGACAAGTTCGCTTCCATCTTCCACGAGGCGGCCTTGGTTACGCGCAAGGGCGAAAACGACACTGTCGTCTTTACCCCTGTCGCCGCCTGGCTGGACATCGTTCGGGCGCTGAAGTCGCCCCGAGAAACCGGTGCCGAGCGCAAGGACCAGATTCTCTCGATCAACCTGGTGCGCGATATGGCACTGCTCAAGATCAGCCTTCTGATCCCTCCGCGTGAGGTGACTGACATGCTGTCGTGCTTCTTCCTCAACGGCCGCTGGCAAATCGTCCAGAAGGTTTTCAACGCCGAACCGCTTCGCTGATCGATCCGGTCGAAGTCGCCGTCAGTCGTGCAACTGCCGGGAGATTGGCGGGCCGACGGCAAAGCCGGAAAAGGTGACTTCGAAACCCTCGCGTTGCGGCGAACAGCACACCATTCCGACATCGACAGACCTGGAGATCGGGAAATAGGCCAGCCGCACCGGCTTCCAGTGGCCATCGGCCGCATCCAGATACTGGATGCGGATGGCCTCGGCGTGGCGGGTCAGGCGGATGCGGACACCGTCGGGGTCATTGGGGATGCTGAGCAGCGACCAGTCGGAGGTGTCGTTGGTGACGACGACGGAAAAATACGCCAGCCCGTCGGTGTATTCGATGCCGGCCTTGATCCACTGCGTTTCGCCTAGCCGCAGCATCAGCCCGGCCTGGTCGTAAAGCACCTTATAGTCGCCCTTGACGGTGACCTCGGCGCTGAAGTCACCCTCGACCGGGCGATAGAGGAAATGACCATTGTCGCGCCAGAAGCCGTAGAAGGTTTCGCGCCAGAAGTCGGTTTCCTTGCCGGTGCGCACATGCACCGTGTCGTCACCGAAAGCATGGTGCGGCGGCGGGTTGAGCCAGGTCAGGTCCTCTTTCGGCGACGCCATCGGTTCACCCGTCGATTAGCCGGCGAATGTATAGGCTGTCTTCACCGTTGTGTAGAACTCCGCGGCATAGCGGCCCTGCTCGCGCGGACCGTAGCTCGAACCCTTACGGCCACCGAACGGAACGTGGAAGTCGACGCCCGCCGTCGGCAGATTGACCATCACCATGCCGGCTTCTGAATTGCGCCGGAAATGCGTGGCGTGCTTGAGGCTCGATGTGCAGATGCCTGATGTCAGGCCGAACGGCGTGTCGTTGGCCACCGCAAGTGCCTCGTCATAATCCTTGACGCGGATGACGTTGGCGACCGGCCCGAAGATTTCCTCGCGCGAAATGCGCATGGCGTTGGTGCTCTCTGTGAACAGCGCCGGCCGGAGGTAGAAGCCGGGCGTTTCGCGGTCGAGCCGCTCGCCGCCGAAAGCGAGGTTGGCGCCCTCCTGGCTGCCGATGGCGATGTAATCCTCGTCCTGCTTCAACTGGCTCGCATCGACGACAGGCCCGATCTGGGTCCTGGCGTCGAGCGCATCGCCGATGACGAGTTTGTCCAGACGCTCCTTGATCGCCGCGACGAAGCGGTCGTGAATGCCTTCGGTCACCACCAGACGCGACGAGGCCGTGCAGCGCTGGCCGGTCGAGAAATAGGCGCCGTTGATGGCGCAATCGACCGCTATGGCGAGATCGGCGTCGTCGAGCACGACGAGCGGGTTCTTGCCGCCCATTTCGAGCTGGAACTTTCGCATATGTTCCACGCTTGCCGCCGCGACGCGTTTGCCGGTGCCGACCGACCCGGTGAAGGTGATGGCGTTGAGGTCGGGGCTGTCGAGCATGGCCTGGCCGACGACAGAGCCCTTGCCCATCACCAGGTTGAGCACGCCTTTCGGCAGGCCGGCGCGGTGCAGGATGTCAACAATGGTCCAGGCGCTCTCCGGCACCAGTTCGGCCGGCTTGAAGACGATCGTGTTGCCGTGGGCCAGCGCCGGCGCGATTTTCCAGGTCGGGATGGCGATCGGGAAATTCCACGGTGTGATGATGCCAACGACGCCGACGGCTTCGCGGGTGATCTCGACGCCGACGCCCGGCCGCACGCTGGGCACCAGTTCGCCCGACAGGCGCAGCGTCTCGCCGGCGAAGAAATCAAAGATCTGGGCGGCGCGGATGGTTTCGCCAATGCCCTCGGCCAGCGTCTTGCCCTCTTCGCGCGACAACGCGCGGCCGATCTCGTCCTTGCGCGCCATGATCTCGTCCGAGGCCTTCTTCAGCACGCTGTGACGGGCGAGCGGCGCCGAGCGCGACCAGGCCGGGAAGGCGGCTTTGGCCGCCGCGATGGCCTGCTTTGCCTGTTCGGCACCGGCCGAGGCATATTCGCCAACGACATCGCCGGTATCGGACGGGTTGATGTTGCGCGAGCCGGCTTCGCCGACCCACTCGCCATCGATCAGATTCTTGCGGAACAGGGTCATATCGCTGTCTTCCTTGTAATGGTTCGCTGGCGGTGCCGTATGCCTGAATCATTTATCAGACAAATGACGACACTGTGAGGGCCGAAATCTAGCTGCGGACTGGATAGCCGATGGCGCGCGGCTGCGAAAGCCGCGACCGCTAGATCAGGATGACGTTTCGTTGAATCGCCATCCTGATCTAACTTTTTGTTGGAGCATGATCTTCTCCGAAAACCGGTTGCCACTTTTCGGGATCATGCTCTACGGAGCGAAATGAAACGGGCCCCTGTCAGGTCGGAAAAGTCCAGAACAGGCAGGCCAGCGTCGCCGCGGCGAAGATGACGAAGAACAGGCTTCTGAGTAGGATGTTGCGGCGCAGCTCGTTCATGGTGAAATGGCAGCCGACGATTGCCGCGGCAAACAGGAAGCGCCAGTTCAGGAGCGCCCACAGCACGCTGCTTTGGCCGAAGGCCCAGCGAGCGACGAGGCAGCCGACAATCGTCGCGAACAAGGCGATCACCGCC
The DNA here is from genome assembly GCF_056403715.1 of Mesorhizobium sp. P2_F5. Taxonomy (NCBI): domain Bacteria; kingdom Pseudomonadati; phylum Pseudomonadota; class Alphaproteobacteria; order Hyphomicrobiales; family Phyllobacteriaceae; genus Mesorhizobium; species Mesorhizobium sp. P2_F5. Next base: position 127,085 of record NZ_JBFUEY010000001.1, read on the forward strand.
CAGAACAGCGCATCCGCCGCATGGGTCAGAACGATGCCGGCGGCTCGAATGGGCAGGATCATCATCAGCATGGCGCTGAAGAAGTAGACGGCGGCGAGCGGCAGGAACGAGCCGGCATCGGCAATGCCGTCCAGCCGCCTCACGCCGATCGCGCCATAGGGATAGCCGTGCCTGGCCACCGCCAGGCTGAGCGCCATGAGCAATGCGGTGAACACCGCGACCAATGCGAATGTGGAGAGAGCCTTGCTCATGCCGTTCCTTGTTTTGATGCCCTATCGGGGCCGAATCACAAGGAATGATTTTAGCGCACGGTCCAGGATTGCGCGTCAGCTTTGCTGCCTCACGAGGGCCGCATCCTCAGGCGAGCGGCGCCAAGGGTTTCGGCTCAGCTCGACGTCGCGACACAAGAGGCCGAGGCCTCTGGATGCGCCCTCGCCAGCCGCTGTCCAGTGGCCCTGCTCGAGACGCGCTAGAACCGGCATCGCATCCTCCCATGCCAATTTGTAATCTAAGGATAGAAATTATCGTTTGAAACTTGGGTCAATAGGTTCGGATGCCAAATATTTTGTTGCGGCGCACATGATTTTGGCTCTTTCAAACCGCATAGAAAGTAAATTAGTATGCCAGTCGAACAAATCATGGAGGAAGACGTGCTGGTATCGACCGATCTTCGGCCGAATGAAACGCGGGCCCTTGCGGCGATGTTTCGTGCCGGCGCGTTGAGCCGGGCAGCACTGGCGCGTGATCTCGGCCTGACCCGGTCGACCACCGGCGCCCTGGTGCTGGGGCTGACCGAAGCCGGTCTGGCGCGCGAGCGGTCGAATGGAGCGGATGACGAGCAGGACGGCGAGGGCCGGGTCGGCCGTCCCGGTATCCTGGTCGAGATCGAAGGCAATGGCGGCTTCTTCCTTGGCGCCTATATCGGCGTGAACTGGATCGCGACTGTCGCTGTCGATCTTGCCGGCACGCAGCGTGCGAGCGCCTCGCGGGCGTTTGCCGGCCCGGGCAGCACGCCTGAAGCCGCGGTCGCCATAATCAAAGAGCTCGTTTCCGAGATCCGGTCGCAATTGCCTGAGGGCACGCGCCCCTACGGGCTCAATGTCGCGGTGCCCGGCTTCCCCGCCGCTGACGGCGTCTCATACCATGCCACCATCCTTGGCTGGCACGGGGTCAATCTGGCGGAGCTTTTGGGCAATGCCTTTGGCGACGATTTTCCGATCCTGCTGGAAAACGATGCCAATGCCGTCGCGGTGGCCGAGACATACCGGCCGCAGCCGGGCAAGGACGACGAGGACGCTCTGGTCATCCTGATCGAGAACGGTGTTGGCGGCGGCATCATCAACGCCGGCAGGCTGCATCGCGGCCGGCTCGGCGGCGCCGGCGAAATCGGGCATCTGCGCATCGGCGACGAAGGTTTTGTCTTCGACGCGAAGCGCCCGGGTCGGCTGGAATCCTATGTCGGCAAGGATGCTTTACTGGCTCGCTACCTCCACATAAGCGGGCGGCGCGCCCGTGTGGATGAGTTTGTCGCGGCGCTGGCCGGCGGCGATCCGGCAGCCGTCGCCACCGCACGCGACTGGGCGCTCTGGTTCGGCCGCGGCCTGGCGACGCTTGCCTGCACCTTGCAGCCGGAGCGCATCATCCTCTCCGGCTCGGTCAATGCCATCTATCCCTTTGTCGCCGAACAGGTGGAAGCTTTCCTCTCGGACTTCCTGGCCGAAGGCTATCCCGTTCCCACAATCGAACTGTCGCGCGTCGGCGCCGACGGCCCCGCACTTGGCGCTGCCTGCCTGCTGCATCAGGCAGCCTTGTCGGGCGATCCGAAATTTCAACTTCGCGGCCTCGCCGCGCGCTAATCAGGAGAAGAATCCATGCCTCGCAAAGACGAAAAGCGGCTGCGTGTCGGGGTGCTCGGCTGCGGCCCGATTGCGCAGGCAGCGCATTTCGAATCCTGCGCCAAGGCGCGCAACGCCGATCTCTATGCCATCTGCGATGTCGCCGACGATCTGCGCGACAGGATGGCCGCGACCTACGCGCCTGGAAAATCCTATGCCGACTATGGCCAGATGCTGGCCGATCCCGACCTCGATGCCGTTATCATCGCGACATCGGACACGTTTCACGTCAAGGCGGCGGAGCTGGCGCTCGATGCCGGCAAGCATGTGCTGTGCGAAAAGCCGCTGGGCGTTTCGGTCGAGGAGGTCGAAGGCTTGCGGGCCGCTGTCGACAAGAGCGGCAAGGTGCTCCAGGTCGGCCATATGAAGCGCTTCGACCCCGGCATCCAGGCGGCAAAGGCCTTCGTCGATGACGAGATGGGCGAGCGGCTGGCGTTCAAGGGCTGGTATTGCGACAGCACCCATCGCTACCCGATGACCGACGCGGTGCAGCCGCTCATCATCACCAGCGCCAAGGCACGCAAGCCTTCGGTCAATCCCAAGGCGGATCTGCCCCAGTATTATATGCTGGCGCATGGTAGCCATCTCATCGACACGGCACGCCATCTGCAAGGACCGATCGAGGCGGTCGAGGCCCGCCTCACCGAGCGCTATGGCGCCTATTGCTGGTTCGTCACCACCATCTTCGCCGACAGTACGGTCGGCCATCTCGACCTGACGGTCGCCGTGCGCATGGACTGGCACGAAGGGTTCCAGATCTATGGCCAGAACGGCAGTGTTCTCGCGAAGACCTATAACCCCTGGTATTACAAGAGCAGTGAGGTCGACATTTTCCGCGAGGCCGATGGCAGCTGGCATCGCACGCTTGGCGCGGACGGTCACTTCTATCGCCGCCAGCTCGAAGGCTTTGCGGATGTGGTGCTGAATGGCGCGCCGATGGTCGGCGCCGGCATTGATGATGGCATCGCATCGGTCAGGGGAATGGCGGCCATCGCCCGCTCCGCCGCTGCCGGCGGCCGCGCCGTCCGTCTCGCCGACGTCGACGGGGTCGTCTGATGCAGCTTGGAATTTTCGCCAAGACATTCGTCGCCACCGGCGCCTTGCCGGTGCTGCGCGCGGTGGCGGATGCCGGCTACACGGCGGCGCAGTTCAACATGGCGTGCCTTGGCCTGCCGTCTATGCCGGACAGCATCGAGCCCGGCGCGGCCAGATCGGTCGGAATGGCCAGCGGCGAGACCAAGGTTTCAATCGCGGCCGTGTCTGGAACCTACAACATGATCCACCCGGACCGCTCGGTCCGCGAACTCGGCCTTGCCCGGCTTGAGGTGCTGGCCGCGTCATGCGCTGATCTGGGCACAAGGCTAATTACACTGTGCACCGGCACCAGGGATGCTGAGGATCAGTGGCGCTGGCATCCCGACAATGCCTCTGACGCCGCCTGGAGCGATCTTCGGGCGGAGATGGAAGCGGCGATCGCGATTGCCGAGCGCTTCGACATCGAGCTTGGCATCGAACCTGAATTGGCCAATGTCGTCTCCAGCGCCCAGTCCGCACGCCGCCTGCTCGACGAGATGAACAGTGCGCGGCTACGCATCGTGCTCGATCCAGCCAATCTGTTCGAAGTGGCGGACGGCGCAGAGCGTCATCGCCTGATCGACGAGGCCGTCGATCTGCTGGCCGGCGACATTGGCATGGCCCATGCCAAGGACCGCCATGCCGATGGCAGTTTTGCCGCCGCTGGACAGGGCGTTGTCGACTTCCCGCATTTCATCGGCCGCCTGAAAGCCGCTGGCTTTGACGGCCCCCTGATCACACATGGCCTGACGGAAGCCGAGGCGCCCGGCGTTGGCGCCTTTCTGCGCACCGTGCTGGAAGAGAGCGAGAGCGAGTGAAAAAGACCTTCAGCCGCGACGGCATCGACCTTGCCTACCGGGATGTCGGCGCCGGCCTTCCCGTCATCCTCCAGCATGGGCTGGGCGGCGATGAGGCACAGGTGGCCGATGTGTTTCCGGACCTGCCGGTCACGCGGCGCGTGACGCTCGAATGCCGTGGCCAGGGCGGATCCGGCTACGGGCCTGTCGAGCGGCTTTCGATCGCGACGTTTGCCGAGGACGTTCAAGCGCTGGCCGACGATCTCGGCATCGGTCCGGCCGTCGTCGGCGGCATTTCGATGGGCGCGGCGCTGGCGCTGCGCCTGGCGGTGCACAGGCCGGCCCGTGTCCGCGCGCTGGTGCTCGCCCGGCCTGCGTGGGTAGCTCAGGCTGCACCGGCCAATATGAAACCCTATGCCTTGGTCGGCGATCTCTTGATGCGCCATTCACCCGATGACGCCAGGCGTCTGTTCGATGAGAGTGCAGTTGCAGCCGAACTGGCCAGGCTGGCGCCGGACAATCTCAGCAGCCTACAAGGCTTCTTCACTCGCCCGGACCCGGTTCTCTTCGGCAGGCTGCTGGTGGCAATCGCGGGTGACGGTCCTGGCGTCAGCGAGGCCGACATCCGGGCGATTGCGGTGCCGACTTTGGTCATCGGCCATGACCATGACCTCGTCCATCGACTGGGCGACGCGCAGGCGCTGGCCGAGCTCATCCCCTCCGCCCGGCTTTGCACCATCACCGCGAAATCGCAGGATCGCGCCGCCTACCGGCGGGAGTTCCGTGCCCGTCTTTCGGAATTTCTGGAAACGCTCGCATGACGGATCAAACGACGGACGACACGATCGCCGTGGTCGAGATCGGCGGCACGTCGGTCAAGGTTGGCTTTGCCGACCACGGCATCCCGGTGGATTTCGCTCGCACCTATCCCACCGCGCAGCTGCGCCAAGGGTCACCGGTGGCGGGGTTGGCCGATGCTGTCACCGCGGCCTGCCGCGACGCCGGCCTCACGCCTGCGCGCGTCGTTGCGACCGTGCCTGGTTTCATCGGCCGCGATTTCGACACGGTGCTGCACACGGCCAACATTCCCGAACTGAACGGCATCCGGCTGGGCACCGAGCTGGCTTCGAAGCTCGGCATCCCTGTCCGACTCGAGCGCGACGTCGTGCTGCAATTGCTGGGCGAAAGCGTTGCCGGCGCGGTGAAGCGGCAAAAGGAGGTGCTGGCGGTTTATCTCGGCACCGGCATCGGTGCTGCCTATCTCGGCAAGGACGGCATTTTCAGGGGCGGCGGCTGGGCGCTCGAAATCGGCCATATGCCGATCTACCGGCCCGACGAAAGCGGACCGCCAAACCGGGTCGAGACCTATGCCTCGGGGGCAACGCTCGTCGAACTCGCGACGGACTACGATATCCCGGTGGCCGATCTGTTTTCGGCGACCGGGCAGCCGCCGTCGCTGCGCGAATGGCTCGATGAGATCGTCTGGCAGCAGGCGGTGACCATAGCAACGGCAGCCGCTTTGTTTTCCCCGCAGACGATCCTGATCGGCGGTGGGATCGTCGACATGAAGTCCTATCCCCGCCAGACCCTCAAACAGCGCATCGCGGAGAGCCTGCCGCATTCGCTTCTTGTCCAGCCCCTGGACATACGCTGGGCCGCCCTGGGCTGGCAGGCGGCCATTCACGGAGCGGTGCTGCTCGGCGCCGTATGATCGCCCAGGTGCTGCCCGCAGCGGATTACTTGATCGTCTTGCCGTCCGCCCCAAACCGGTATGTCTTGCCCGGCTCCGGCGTCGCATAAAGCGTCGCGCCCGGCTCCGCGTCGTAGACGCCGAAAATGCGCACTGTGATCAGCCCGGCCTTCTCGCAGTCGAGATAGAGGTTGGTGTCGGCGCCGAGATGTTCGGCATGCACCACCGTTCCCTTCCAGGCGCCGGATTTCGCATCGACCGTCAGATGCTCCGGCCGCACGCCGATGGTCTTGGCTGTCTCGCCCAGCCGCGCGCCATCGATGAAGTTCATCTTCGGGGAGCCGATGAAGCCGGCGACAAATTCATTTGCCGGCGAATTGTAGAGCTCCATCGGTCCGCCGATCTGCTCGATCTTGCCGGCGTTGAGCACGACGATCTTGTCGGCCAGCGTCATCGCCTCGACCTGATCGTGGGTGACGTAGATCATCGTCGCCTTCAGCCGCCGGTGCAGCTGCGCGATCTCCAGCCGCGTGTTGACGCGCAGCGCCGCATCGAGGTTCGACAGCGGCTCGTCGAAGAGAAACAGTTTCGGCTCGCGCACAACGGCGCGGCCGATGGCGACGCGCTGGCGCTGGCCGCCCGACAGTTCCGCCGGCCGCCGCTCGAGATAGGGTTCCAGCGACAGCATCGACGAGGCGATGCCGATGCGGCGGTCGATCTCGGCCGCCGGTGTGCCGGCCTGCTTGAGGCCAAGGCCCATATTGTTCTTCACGGTCAGATGCGGGTAGAGCGCATAGGTCTGGAACACCATGGCGATGCCGCGTTTTGCTGGTGGCGTCGCCGAGACATCAGCGCCGTCGATCACCACCCGGCCCGAGGTCGAATCCTCCAGTCCGGCAATGACCCTGAGCAAGGTTGACTTGCCGCAGCCCGAGGGGCCGACGAAGACGACGAATTCGCCGTCGGTCACTTCGAGGTTGATGCCTTTCAGCACCTCGACCGGCCCGAAGGCCTTCTTCACATTCTCGATTACCAGCGAGCCCACGGCAGTCCTCCAAATTGATGAGTAGGCGCCAAGGCACCCCCCTCTGGCCTGCCGGCCATCTCCCCCTCAAGGGGGGAGATTAGCGGCTTCGACCAAGGCATTCTTCCTGCAAAGTCGGTGATTGGCGAAAGCAGACGCGACAGCTGATTCCCCCCCCTGAGGAGGAGATGGCCGGCAGGCCAGAGGGGGGCAGTGCCGGCCGCAACTCTCGAAAACAATCCATATGTCACAGACGCACCGCCTTTCCGCTGCGCACGCTCTCATCGGCGGCAAGGCAGACGGCCAGCGACTTCACTGCGTCGTCCATGTGGCGGGTCAGGTCGATGTCTTCCCGGATCGCCTTCAGCACAAAGGCCTGTTCGAGGTCGCAGAGATCCTGGTGGCCGGGTTCGCCTTCCATCGACAGCATCTCGTCCGGTCTGACGAATTTGCCGTCCGCCCCGGTTGCGGCGCTGTGCAGGCGGATGGTCGAGGTCTTGGTGTGAGTGTCGATGTCGTCGGACTTCACACCCTCCTTCATGACGATCGACACGCAGCCATTGGCCGAAATCACGTCCTTCACGAAGAACGCCGTCTCCGAAATCATCGGTCCCCAGGCGGCCTCGTACCAGCCGACCGAGCCGTCATCGAACAGCACCTGGAGATGGCCGTAATTGTACATGGTCGGCGCAATTTCCTCGGTCAGCCGCAGCCCCATGCCGCGCACCTCGACCGGCTTGGCGTCGGTGATCTGCAGCATCACGTCGAGATAGTGCACGCCGCAATCGACGATCGGCGACGTCGTCTGCATCAGCTGCTTGTGCGTCTGCCAGGTCGGGCCTGACGATTGCTGGTTGAGGTTCATGCGGAACACGTAAGGGCCGCCGAGCTTGCGCGCCTCGGCGATCAGCCTGACCCAGGACGGATGATGGCGCAGGATATAGCCAATCACCAGTTTCCGGCCGTTAGCCTTTGCCGCCGCAACGACGCGCTTGGCGTCGGCCACCGTCGTCGCCAGCGGCTTTTCGACAAAGACATGGCAGCCGGCCTCGAACGCCTTCACCGCATAGTCGGCATGGCTGTCGGAATAGGTGGCGATGCAGGCCACGTCCGGCTTTTCATCGCGCAACGCGTCGTCGAAAGAGCGCCTTATGCCATAGCCCGACAGCCCTTCCGGCAGCGGCACGTCGGAACGGTTGATGAGTGCCGCGATCTCGAAGCCCGGATTGTTATGATAGGCCAGCGCATGGCTGTGGCCCATATTGCCGAGACCGGCGACGACAACGCGAAGAGGCTTTTCTAAACTCACTTGACGGCTCCGGAAGTAATGCCGCGGATCAGCTGCCGCGAGAAGATGACGTAGAGGATCAGCACCGGCATGATCGCCAGAGAGAGTGCAGCCAGGATGGCGTTCCAGTTGGTGACGAACTGGCCGAGGAAAAGCTGCGCGCCGAGCGTCACCGTCTTGGTCTCTTCCGACGGCGCCAGGATCAGCGGGAACCACAGATCGTTCCAGATCGGGATCATGGTGAAGACGGCGACCGTCGCCATCGACGGTCGCACCAGCGGCAGCACAAGCCGGAAGAAGATGGTGTATTCCGACAGGCCGTCGATGCGGCCGGCATTCTTCAGATCGTCGGACACCTGCTTCATGAATTCCGACAAGATGAAGACGGCGAGCGGCAGGCCCTGCGCGGTGTAGACCAGGATCAGCGCCGTCAGCGTGTTGACCAGCCCGCTCGCCACCATCAATTGCAGGATGGCGACGGTGCCCAACCGGATCGGGATCATGATGCCGAGCGCGAGGTAAAGCCCCATCAGCGTGTTGCCGCGGAAGCGGTATTCCGACAGCGCGAACGCCGCCATGGCGCCGAACAGGAGCACGAAGAACAGCGAGGCGACGGTGACGACGAGGCTGTTCTGGAAATAGTGGATGAAGTCGCCCTGGCCGATCACGGTGGTGTAGCCGATCAGGTCGAACGTCTTCGGCGTCGGCGGCGTCAGCGGCTCGCTGAAGATGCCGGCGCGCGATTTGAACGAATTCATGATGACCAGGATCACCGGAAACAGCGCGATCACCGTGTAGGTTAGCAAGATCGCGTGGGCGCCGATGGTGCGGGGTAGCGAACGGGTAGCGGTGCTCATTGGAATATCTCCTGACGAGCTGAAGCAAGAGAGGTTGGTGCCAAGGCACCCCCCTCTGTCCTACCGGACATCTCCCCCTCAAGGGGGGAGATCAGCAGCTTGAGGCTCGGCGCCTTTTCTCCAAAGCTGGAGATTTGCGAAGCCAATCGTGCCATCCAATCTCCCCCCTTGAGGGGGAGATGCCTGGCAAGGCAGAGGGGGGTGTTCAAGCTCGACATCTCGCTCCTCAGAACTGGTAGCGACGCAGGCGCGTCTGGACGAGGAACAGGTAGACGCAGACGCCGCTGAGGATGATCAGGAACATCATCGTGGCAATCGCCGCGCCCATATTGGGATCGCCGACCTGCAGCTGGAAGCCGAAGAAGGCGCGGTAGAGGAAGGTGCCCAGAATATCGGTCGAATAGTTCGGCCCGGCCAGCGCCCCTTGCGCGGTGTAGATCAGATCGAAGGCGTTGAAATTGCCGACGAAGGTGAGGATCGAGATGATGCCGATCGACGGCAGGATCAGCGGCAGCTTGATCTTCCAGAACTGCGACATGCCGGTGATGCCGTCGCATTCGGCGGCTTCGATCACCTCTTCGGGGATCGACAGCAGGGCAGCATAGATCAGCATCATCGGGATGCCGATGAACTGCCACACCGAAATCAGGCTGAGCGCGGTCAGCGCGTATTGTTCCTTGCCGAGCCAAGGCGTGAACAAGCTTTTCAAGCCGACAAGATCCATCAGATGCGGCGCCACCCCCCATAGCGGCGACAGGATCAGCTTCCAGGCGAAGCCGACAATGACGAAGGACAGGATCGTCGGTACGAAGATCGCCGTGCGGTAGAAGGCGGCAAACCTCAGCCTCGGGCTGGACAGCAAGGCCGCCAGCATGACGCCGATCGGGTTCTGCACCAGCATGTGGATGATGAAGAACCAGACATTGTTCCTCAGCGCGTTCCAGAAATTGACCGACCAGTTGGGATCGCCGAACAAAGTGCGGAAATTTTCGAAGCCGACGAAGACCTGGTGCTGCTCGATGTTGCGGAACAGCGACAGCTGCAGCGTGCCGGCCAGCGGCAGGATCATGATCGCCGTATAGACCAGCAGCGCCGGCGCCAGGAAGATGCCGATATGCCAGCGGAACGGTCGTTTCGGTCGTGTTTCTGCGGCCATGAGTGCGGTCCCCGCCGTCTCTCGGTTCCAAAAGGGTGTCGATGCCAGATGATGCCTCGATGCACGGCCCCGATGTCCTTGCCCGGCATGGGCAGGACGAAGGCCTGAGACTGGTCAGCTAGCCTTTCCCCACAAGAAGGAGGGTAAGGCCGAGAGGCAGTGCCGACAATCGCAATCTGTAAATTGAAGGCCGGCCGGGCACGCGCCCGACCGGTCTGTCTGTGAGCTCTTACTTGGCCGGCTTGTACCAGCTGTCGAGACCGGTCTGCAGCTTCTTGGCGGCAGCTTCCGGCGTATCGGTGCCGTTGATGACGTTGGCCGATTCAACCCAGGTCTCGTTTTCCAGGTTCGGCGTGCCGCGCGACAGGACCTGGTAGGTCGAGCGGATCGTCGACTTGCACTTGCCGCGCCAGGAAACGAATTCCTGCGCCAGCGGGTCTTCCATCTTCACCGGGGTGTTGTTCAGGCTGAAGAAGCCCGGCAGCGCGTTGGCGTAGATGGTGGCGAAGTCCGGTGAGGCGACCCAGGACAGGAAGGTCTTGGCCGCGTCGGCATTCTTCGAGGCCGCGTTCAGGCCGATGCCGATATCGGTATGGTCGGAGATGTAGCAGGTGTCGCCGGCCTTCTGCACCGGCGGCGGGAAGGCGCCCATCTTGAACTGGGCCTGGGTGTTGAACAGGCCGATCTCCCACGAGCCGGCCGGGTAGATGGCGGCGCGGCCGAGCGTGAACAGGTTCTGGCTGTCCGGATAGGTCTGCGCCTCGAAGCCGTCGCCGAGATAAGGCTTCCATTTGGCAATTTCGGCAAAAGGCGCGACCCAGTCGGCGTCGGTCAGCTTCTGCTCGCCCTTGATCAGGGCTGCGCGGCCATCCTCGCCCTTCCAGTAGTTCGGGCCGATGTTCTGGTAACCCATGGTCGCGGCTTCCCAGAGATCCTTGGTGCCCATCGCCATCGGGATGTAGGTGCCGTCGGCCTTGATCTTGTCGAGCGCGGCGTAGAACTCCTCATTGGTGGTCGGCACCTTGATGCCGAGCTTGTCGAAGGCGTCCTTGTTGTAGATGAAGCCGTGGATGACGGAAGCCATCGGCACGCAGAAGCTCGACTTGCCGTCGTCGGTCTGCCAGGCGGCCTTGGCGACCGGCGAGAAGTTTTCCATGCCGGGCAGCGCCGAGATGTCGGCGAGATTGCCTTTTTGATAGAGCACCAGGGACTTGTCGAACGGGCGGCAAGTGATCAGGTCGCCCGCCGAACCGGCGGCGAGCTTGGCGCCGAGGGCGGCGTCATATTCGGTCGGAGCCGTCGGTGCGAACACCACCTTGATGCCGGGGTTCTTGGCTTCGAAGGCCGGGATCAGCTTGTCCTTCCAGATGGCAAGGTCGTCGGTGCGCCAGCTTTCGATGTTGAGCGTTACGTCATCGGCGTGAGCCAACCCGGCGGTGCAGAGAATGCTGGTGCCGAGAAGCAGTGCCGTCAGTAGTTTCGTTGTCATGCTAGTCTCCCTGTTGACCTTTTTCAGGTTCGGTTTTGAGAACAGGGGCCTTCGCGCCCTTGTTCCCCTCGATCGCGGAAAGTGCTGGCCTGAGCTTCTGGCCGGTCCCTTCCAGTATCTTCTCGGCCGCATCGGCGTTGGCAGCGCCGGCGGCGAGCAGAATGGCAGTCTTGACAACGCCGCCGCTCGCTTCGAGCAGGCGCGCGGCGGCGTCCTTGTCGTGGCCGCTGATCGCGGCGACGATGCGTGCCGCGCGGTCGCGCAGCTTGATGTTGTCGGCGGTGAGATTGACCATGTAGCCGTCATGGACATGGCCGAGATGGATGGCGGTGAGCGTCGACAGCATGTTGAGCGCGATCTTCTGCGCGGTTCCGGCGCCCATGCGCGTCGAGCCTGCAATCACCTCCGGCGGCGTTTCCAGCAGGATGGCGACATCGGCCAGCTTGAGCAGCGGCGTGTCCTTGTTGTTGGCTATCGCGATGGTTGCAGCGCCGCGGTCGCGCGCATCCTTCAGCGCCTGGACCGCATAAGGTGTCGAGCCGCTGGCCGAAAGCGCGATCAGGCAGTCGCCCTTGCCGATGCCGGCGCCAGCAACCGCCGCCGAGGCTTCGTCGGTGTCGTCTTCCGGCCCGCCGGCCAGCGTCTTGAAAGCTTCGTCGCCGCCGGCAATCAGGATGACGATGCGCTCGCGCTTGATGCCGAACGTGCCGGGCAATTCCAGTGCGTCGGCCAGCGCCATCAGGCCGGAGCTGCCGGCCGCCGCATAGGCGAGCTTGCCGCCGCCGTTCAGCCGGCCGGCGATAATCTCGGCTGCGGCAGCGATGGCGGGAATGGCGTCGCGGACGGCCTTGGCGGCCTCGATCTGTGCATTGACCAAAGAAGAAAGGATGGCGTCCGGGGCCTGGATGTCCAGTCCCTCGGCATTCCTGTGAAGCGCTTCGGTGCGCGGTTCGGCCATCCCTGTTCCTCCGATGAAAGAACAATACCAAAAAAATACCACTTGTCCACACGCATTAACGGATTTGGGCGCCGGAAATCGCTGAGCCGACGAATTTCCTAGGTTTTTCAATAAAATACGCCTTAATCTTTTTGAAACGGAAATTAATCCTTGGCTATTGGTATTTTATTGGTATTATCCGCCCGGAGGAGAAATCGCGTGAATTTCGTGCTCGGTATCGATGGCGGCGGCACCAGCTGCAGGGCAGCCCTTGCGACAGGCGATGGCGCTGTCATTGGCCGTGCCAAAAGTGGCGCCGCCAACATCCGCACCGATCTCACCGGCGCCAGGACCCATATCGTCGAGGCGGCACGTCAGGCTTTCATCGCCGCCGGGCAAGACCCGGACCTGATCCCGCAGACACCAGCCATTCTTGGCCTTGCCGGCGCCAATGTCGGCACCTATCGACAGCAGCTCGAAGCGATCCTGCCGTTCAGCATCAGTCGCGTTGAGACCGACGCCGAGATCGCGCTCGAAGGCGCTGTCGGCTCGGGCGATGGCGCCATGGCCATCCTCGGCACCGGCACCGCCTATATGGCGCGCAAGGGCGGCACATCGCGCGCCATTGGCGGCTGGGGTTTTCAGGTCGGCGACCAGGGCAGCGGCGCCCGCATCGGTCGCGATCTGCTGGAACAGTCGCTGCTTGCCCATGACGGCGTCCGACCGGGCTCGCCGCTGACCGACAGCATGATGGCGACCTTCCGCAACAATCCCGAAGACGTGGTCGAGTTCACCACCAACGCCAAGCCCGGCGATTTCGGTGGCTTCGCGCCCAAAGTGTTCGAGCATGCGCAAAAGGGCGACGCGGTCGCCAACTGGATCGTCGACAAGGCAGTCGTCGATGTCGAGGCGTCGCTTGGCGCGCTCGACCTCTCACGCGACGCCCCGCTCTGCCTGCTCGGCGGGCTGGCGCCGCTTTATGCGCCGCGCCTTTCCCAACGCTACCAGGTATTGCTGAAGGCGCCGCTCGACGACGCGCTGGGTGGCGCCGTGCAGATGGCGGCCCGCATCTTCGCCAAAGCGGAGGCGGCACGATGAGCGAGGCCGCCGACCAGATCTTCGCCACGCTGAAGCAATCGTCGCAAAGCGGTGCGCCGCTCTATCTGCAGCTGAGGAAAAGCATCGAGGACGCCGTCAATCGCGGCCTGATCGGACCGGGCGATGCCCTGCCCTCCGAACGCGACATCGCGACCAAGGCGGATATTTCGCGCGTCACCGTGCGCAAGGCGGTGCAGGATCTGGTCAAGGGCGGCATCCTTGTGCAGCGCCACGGCTCCGGCACCTTCGTCGCGCCACGCATGGAGCGCGTCGAGCAGTCGCTGTCGCGGCTCACGTCTTTCACCGAAGACATGGCCCGGCGCGGCATGGCCGTGCGTTCGGCCTGGCTTGACCGCGGCCTTTACGCGCCCTCGCCAGACGAGATGATGGTGCTCGGCCTGTCATCGAACGAATTGGTGGCGCGCGTGTCGCGCCTGCGCATCGCCAACGACACGCCGCTGGCCATCGAACGCGCCTCGCTGTCGGCCAGCGCGCTGCCCGATCCGGCCGGAATAGGCTCGTCGCTCTACGCAGCGCTGGAATTGACAGGCAACCGGCCGGTGCGCGCGGTGCAGCGCATTTCCGCCGCCAATCTCGGCGATGCCGATGCGCGCCTGCTCGAAGTGCCGCCGGGCGTTGCCGGCCTGCATATCGAACGCATTTCCTATCTGGCGAGCGGCAAGGTGATCGAGTTCACCCGCTCCATCTACCGAGGCGACGCCTATGATTTCGTCGCCGAATTGCGCCTGACAGGGCCGAGCGAAGAGGGCCGACCATGATCCCCAACACCACCCATATGCGGCGCGAGATCGATGAGATTCCCGAAGCCGTCGCGCGCCTGCTGGACGGCTCGGCGGCAGTGCTGACCGAGGCCGGACGCGGCATCCGCGAACGCGATCCGAGCTTCGTCGTCACCGTCGCGCGCGGCTCGTCCGACCATGCGGCCACCTTCATGAAATATGCCGTCGAGCTGACCGCCGGTCTGGCCGTCGCGTCGGTCGGCCCGTCGATCGCCTCGATCTACGGCGCCAAGCTCAAGCTCGCGGGGTCGGCTTGCCTGGCCATCTCGCAGTCGGGCAAGAGCCCCGACATCGTTGCCATGGCCGAAACGGCGCGGGCCGGCGGATCGCTCACCGTTGCGATCACCAACACCGCCGATTCGCCGCTGGCGAGGGCCTCGGATTTCGCCATCGACATTCTGGCCGGGCCCGAACGCAGCGTCGCGGCGACGAAAACCTTCGTCAATTCGGCGGTCGCCGGCCTGGCGCTGATGGCGCATTGCACCGGCGACGACAAGCTGCTGGCCGCCCTTGCCCGCCTGCCCGAACATTTCAGCAAGGCGATCGCTTGCGACTGGATGGCGCTGGCTGGTGCATTGGAGACGCCGCAGTCGCTGTTCATCCTTGGCCGCGGCCCGTCCGCGGCGATGGCCAACGAGGCGGCACTGAAGTTCAAGGAGACCTGCGGCATGCATGCCGAGGCCTATAGTGCCGCCGAAGTCATGCACGGCCCACTGGCGCTGGTCGGGCCGGGCTTTCCGGTGCTGGCGCTGGCCGCCCGCGATGCCTCGGAGCCGTCCGTGGCCGAAGCCGCCGACAACCTCGCCGGCAAGGGCGCCGCCGTCTTCATCACCTCGGACAAGTCCAGGAGCGCGAGGCCGCTGCCGCATGTCGCCACGGGTCATCCGTTGACCGACCCGCTGACGCTGATCGTGTCCTTCTACGGCTTCGTCGAGGCCTTCGCCCGCCATCGCGGCCTCGATCCGGATGTGCCGCGCAATCTGCGCAAGGTGACGGAAACCATATGAGCGACCGCTGCGCACTGACTGGCGCCCGCATTTTCGACGGCGACGACTGGCACGACAATGCCGCCCTTATTGTGCATGGCGGTTTGGTCGAGGCCATTGTCTCCGACGGCGCCATTCCGTCCGGCGTTGCCCGGATCGATACCGGCGGCGGCATGCTTGCGCCGGGCTTCGTCGACCTACAGGTCAATGGCGGCGGCGGCGTCATGCTCAACGACCATCCCGATGTCGCTTCGCTTGCAACCATTTGCCGGGCGCATGCGCCATTCGGCACCACGGCGCTGCTGGTGACGCTGATCACCGACACGCCTGCGATCACCGCCGCGGCCATTGGTGCCGGCGCCGAGGCGGCACGGCAGAAGCTGCCGGGATTTCTCGGCCTGCATCTCGAAGGGCCGCATCTCTCCATCGCCCGCAAGGGCGCGCATGATCCGGCGCTGATCCGGCCGATGACGGATGCGGATGAAGCCGCCCTGATCGCGGCGCGCAAAAACCTGCCGGTGCTGCTGACGACGATCGCGCCGGAATCCGTCGAGCCTAGCCGCGTCGCTACACTTGCCAAAGCCGGCATCGTCGTCAGCCTCGGCCATTCCGACACCGGCTACGCCACGGCAAGGACCTTCGCCGACGCTGGCGCGTCTGTCGTCACGCATCTGTTCAACGCCATGAGCCAGATCGGCAACCGGGAGCCGGGGCTGGCCGGTGCGGCCATCGACATAGGCGGCCTGTGGGCCGGCATCATTGCCGACGGCATCCATGTCGACCCGGCCACCATGCTGATCGCGCTGCGCGCCAAGCAGGGACCGGGCAGGATCGTGCTGGTCACCGACGCCATGGCGACGATCGGCACCGACATGACCTCGTTCACCCTCAACGGGCGCATCATCTACCGCAAGGACGGCAGCCTGCGGCTTGCCGACGGCACGCTCGCCGGGGCCGATCTCGATATGATCTCGGCCGTCCGCTATGTGCATAGGGTTGTCGGGCTGGACCTCTCCGAGGCCTTGCGCATGGCCTCGCTCTATCCGGCGCAAGCGGTCGGCCAGGCACACCGGCTCGGTCGCTTCGCCAACGGCACCGCCGCCGATATTGTTGCCTTGTCGGACAACCTCGACGTCAACGGCGTGTGGATCGGCGGCGACAGGGTTTTTGCACGCGGGGGAAGTCCGCGCTAAAGCAATTCCAGGAAAAGTGTGAGCGGTTTTCCGTCCGGAATTGCGTCAAGAACAAAAAGATCGAGCGGTTCGCCGTTTCTCCGAAACGGTGAACCGCGATAGAGTCCCGCCATGCATGATATCGATTGCGTTGTTGCCGGGGCGGGTGTGGTCGGCCTCGCCATTGCTCGCGCGCTGGCGCTGTCTGGCCGCGAGGTGCTGGTGGTCGAGAAGGCCAATGCCATCGGCACGGGCACCAGTTCGCGCAATTCGGAAGTCATCCATGCCGGGCTCCACTATGCGCCGGGCAGCCTGAAAGCCCGGCTCTGCATCGACGGGCGCGAGTTGCTCTATGCATATTGCCGCGAGCACGGCGTCGCCCACCGCCGCACCGGCAAGCTGATCGTTGCCGTCGAACCCGACCAGTTGGACAGGTTGCGTGCGATCCAGACCAATGCGCGGAACTGCGGGGTTGGCGATCTCACGCTTTTGACGCGCGCAGAGGCCGAAAGCCTCGAACCCGCGCTGACCTGCGCCGGTGCGCTGCTGTCGCCGTCAACCGGCATCGTCGACAGCCAGGCGCTGATGCTGTCGCTGCGCGGCGACGCGGAAGCGGCCGGCGCCTCCGTTGCTTTGCTCACTGTTGTCGCTGGCGCGGCCATAGAAGCCGGCGGGATTCGGATCGACACGCGCGACGCCGATGGCGAGCGTTTCAGGCTACAGGCCGGTGCCTTCGTCAACGCAGCCGGCATCGATGCCCAGGCATTGGCCAGACGCATCGAAGGCTTCCCGCAAGACCTCGTTCCGCCGCTATGGCTGGCGCGGGGCAATTATTTCGCGCTGTCCGGCGGCTCGCCGTTTTCGCGGCTGATCTATCCGGTGCCTGTTCATGGCGGCCTTGGTGTGCACCTGACCCTCGACCTCGGCGGCAGCGCGCGCTTTGGTCCGGATGTCGAATGGATCGATCATGCCGATTATTCCGTCGATCCCACACGAAGCGCCGCCTTCTATGCGGAGATCAGGCGCTACTGGCCCGGCCTTGCGGACGACACCCTGCAACCGGCCTATGCCGGTGTCAGGCCAAAACTGTCCGGTCCGGGTCAGCCGGCGGCAGATTTCATTGTCCAAGGCCCGGCCGACCATGGCGCTGGGCCGATCGTCAATCTGTTCGGCATCGAGAGCCCCGGCCTGACGGCAAGCATGGCGATCGCTGACCATGTCGTGGAGCTGCTCAGCCTGAAATGACGGGCTGGTACCATCTCAAGCCATGAAACCTTTTGATTTTGAGGCCGTTGTCGGGGCGTATGTCCGAGGCGAAACCCAAATCGAAACCGACCGACGGCATCAAACCGAGCGATGCCCCGAAGTCGCGCCGGGAAAAGCCGTCACGACAAAAGCCGCGCGACCGACGAACGGGCGAGGAGAAGCCGCGCGAAAAGAAGCCAACGCCCGTCGACGCAACGCCGGAGGTCGACGGCCAGGCGGGGCCGCCGCCGGAAGCTATCGAACCCGATCCGCAGCTGACGCCCGAAGAGGCCGAGCAGGCGCGCAAGAAATACCTGCTGCGGCGTTTCTGGATCAGCGCGCGCGGCTACTGGAGCCGGCGCGGCGACCGGCTCGCCTGGCCATTCACGATCGGAGTGCTGCTGCTGATCTGCATCAACATCGGTTTCCAGTATGGCATCAATGTCTGGAACCGCTCGATGTTCGATGCCCTCGAGCAGCGGAACGCCCGCTCAGTCTATTTCCTCAGCGCCGTATTCGTGCCGCTGGTGATCTGCAGCGGCAGCCTTGTCGTCGCGCAGGTCTACCTGCGCATGACGATCCAGCGCCGCTGGCGTTCCTGGCTGACCACCGGGGTCGTCGCGCGCTGGCTGGCAAACGGCCGCTACTACCAGCTGAATCTCGTGGGCGGCGACCACCAGAACCCCGAGGCCCGCATGACCGAGGATCTGCGCATCGCCACCGAGTCGCCGGTCGATTTCATCGCCGGCGTCCTCAACGCGTTCCTGTCGGCCTCGACCTTCATCGTCGTGCTGTGGACCATCGGCGGCGCGCTCACCCTGCCGATCGGCGGCGAGAGCATCACCATTCCCGGCTTCCTGGTCATCACCGCGATCATCTATGCCGCCATCACCTCGACCTCGATGGTGGTCATCGGCCGCAATTTCGTCCAGCTCTCCGAGCGGAAGAACCAGGCGGAGGCCGAACTGCGCTACACGCTGACGCGCGTGCGCGAAAACGGCGAGAGCATCGCCTTGCTGGGCGGCGAGGAGGAGGAGCGCAGCGGCATCGACAGGAATTTCGGCCATGTGCTGAGGCAATGGGCGCTGCTGACCGGACAGCACATGCGCACGGCGGCGGTGTCGCAGGGATCGAGCCTGTTTGCGCCGGTCGTGCCGATCCTGCTGTGCGCGCCAAAATTCCTCGAAGGCTCGATGACGCTTGGCGAGGTGATGCAGGCGGCGTCTGCCTTTGGCATCGTGCAAGGCGCGTTCGGCTGGCTGGTCGACAACTATCCGCGTCTCGCCGACTGGAACGCCTCCGCGCGGCGCATTGCCTCGCTGATGATGTCGCTCGACGGGCTCGAGCGCGCCGAGCAGAGCGATGCGCTCGGACGCATCAACCGGGGCGAAACCGAAGACGGCGCCATCCTCAGCCTCGACAATCTTTCCGTGACACTCGACGACGGCACCTCCGTGGTCAAGGAAACAAAGGTTGAGATCGAGCCGGGCGAGCGGGTGCTGGTGGCAGGCGAATCTGGTTCAGGCAAGTCGACGCTGGTGCGGGCAGTCGCGGGCCTATGGCCATGGGGCGGCGGCAACGTCAATTTCCACGCCGACAGGCGCCTGTTCATGCTGCCGCAACGCCCCTACATCCCCACCGGCACGCTTCGCCGCGCAGTCGCCTATCCCGCGGCGGCGGACAAGTGGACGATCAAGCAGATCAAGGCTGCCCTCAACAAGGTGGGGCTCGGCTATCTCACCGACAGGATTAAGGAAGACGCGCCATGGGACCAGACGCTGTCGGGTGGCGAGAAGCAACGCCTCGCCTTCGCGCGCCTGCTGCTGCATCGCCCGGATATCGTGGTGCTGGATGAAGCGACCTCGGCGCTCGACGAGAAGAGCCAGGACACGATGATGGTGACGGTGATCCGCGAACTGCCTGATGTCACCATCATCAGCGTGGCGCACCGCGCGGAGCTGGAAGCCTTCCATAGCCGCAAGATCACCCTGGAGCGGCGGGAGGGCGGCGCCAAACTCGTCAGCGATGTCGACCTCATCCCGCGCAAGCGCAAACGCAGCTTGCTTAATCGCGCTCTGTGGGGTTCCGGCACGCGGATCGAGAGGCCTCGCAAGTAAGGCGACACTGCCGAACCGCGAACACATTTAGCCGGCTTCCGATCAGCCGTAGAGGCCTTTGTAGGTGTCGCGCAACAGGTTCTTCTGCACCTTGCCCATCGTGTTGCGCGGCAGCTCGTCGACGAAGATTACCTGCTTCGGGTGCTTGTATTTCGCCAGCCGGCCGGCAATGGCGCCAACGATCTCGGCGCCGGTGATTTGCGAGGCCGGCGCCCGCACCACGACAGCGGTAACGCCTTCGCCGAAATCGGGATGGGCAATGCCGATGACCGCACTTTCCGAGACGCCGGCAAGCGCGTCGATCTCGCTCTCGATCTCCTTCGGGTAGATGTTGTAGCCGCCCGATATGATCAGGTCCTTGCCACGGCCGACAATATGGACATAGCCGTCCGTGTCGATGATGCCGAGGTCGCCAGTGATGAAGAAGCCGTCGTCGCGGAACTCCGCCTTGGTTTTCTCCGGCATGCGCCAATAGCCGGAAAAGACATTCGGCCCCTTCACCTCGATCATGCCGACCTCGCCCCGGGCAACGGCAGCACCACTGTCGGGATCGGCTATGCGCAGCAAAACGCCGGGCAGCGGGAAGCCGACCGTGCCGGCCCGGCGCTCGCCCTCATAGGGGTTCGAGGTATTCATGTTGGTCTCGGTCATGCCGTAGCGCTCGAGGATCGCGTGGCCGGTCAGTTCGCGCCAGGCCTTGTGCGTTTCGGCAAGCAGCGGCGCCGAGCCGGAAATGAACAGGCGGATGTTTTTCGCAGCCTGGGCGTCCAGTCCCTCCTGCTGCAACAGCCTGGTATAGAAGGTCGGCACACCCATCAGCACCGTGGCGCGCGGCAAAAGCGAGACGATGCGGCTCGCGTCGAATTTCTGCTCGAATAGCATCGAGGCGCTGGCCATCAGGGTGACGTTGGTGGCGACGAACAGGCCGTGCGTGTGGAAGATCGGCAGCGCGTGGATCAGCATGTCTTCCCCAGTGAAGCGCCATTGCTCGACCAGCACGCGCGCATTGGAGGCCAGGTTTTCGTGGCTGAGCATGGCGCCTTTCGAGCGGCCGGTGGTGCCCGATGTGTAGAGGATTGCGGCCAGATCGTCGGGCCCGCGCGCCACATCGTCGAAATTCGGCGGCTGCTGCGCGGCATAATCGGTCAGCGAGCCTTCGCCATTGCGGCCGAGCGTGGCGGTGGCGGCGCCTGACGCCTGCGCCAACGGGGCGATGTCGCCTGCCCGCGCCGGGTCACAGACGACCAGCCGCGGCTCGGCATCGCCGAAGAAATAACCGAGCTCCGTCAGCGTGTAGGCGGTGTTGAGCGGCAGGAAGACCGCGCCGGCGCGAAGGCAGGCGAGGTAAAGGAAAATGCAATCGGGGCTTTTTTCAACCTGCACCGCGACGCGGTCGCCCGGCTCGACACCGAGATGCTTCAGCGCCTGTGCTAATTGCGCCGACCGCGCCAGCATGTCGCCATAGCAGATCGAGCGTCCGTCATCGGTCTCCATCAGGGTGCGCTCGGGCGCTGATATGCGGTCGCGAAAGGCGTCGAACAGGTGATTGCTCATGCGTCTTCCCTAGCGCATGGCCTCGAAAAAAAACAACCGCTTTTCGGGAAACCGCAGCAAGCAGATTTCGGATCGAAACAGGAAGTGCCGCTATCTGCGGCCGCGGAGCGCCTTGCCGACCCGGTGATCGCCGCTTTCGTTGAAGCGCTCCATGCACATGGCTGCCGTCAGACGGTAGTGGTTGAGCAGGGCTTCGACGGCGCCATCGGCATCGCCATCCACGGCGCGCTCGGCGATCAGGCGATGCTCGCCGATTTCGTCGCGCTCGGCCCCCTCTTGGGAGATCAGCCGGTAGCGCGAGGCCTGATCGGAAAGCTGGTCGCAAAAGCCGGTCAGCCAATGCGACCGGCAGCCCGCGATCAGTGCCCGATGGAAAGCGCGATGCAGCCTTTCCCATTCCGGATTGTTCGAGGACGGATCCTCCGGCAAACGGCGCTGTGCGCGCGCCAGGCGATGCAAGGCCAGCACCAGCTGCTCTTCCCATTCACCGGTGCGGTTGGCAATGGATTCACGCAGCGCCCGCTCTTCCAGCCAGCAACGGGTGCGTGTCAATTCCTCGAGCTCCGGGGCACTGACCGGCATGATGAAGAAACCGCGCTGGTCGTGGCGGCCGAGCAGGCCTTCCGAAGCAAGCCGGTTTAGCGCCTCGCGAACCGGTGAGGCACCGGCGCCGTAACGGGAAACCACCCATTCGACACGAAGCTTGCTTTCACTTTCAAACACGCCGCGCAGGAGATCGTCGCGAAGCTGTTGATAGACCGTACTGGCGAGTGTGCTCTTGGCCCCCGCGCTTTCGCTCGTATCGGCAGATCCGTAGGTCAATATGACTCCTATCGCTCTCCCATGCTCCGCCAGCCCGTTCGCGAAGCAAACGATTCGCCCGTACTTGTACTATATGCCTTGAGGCATCCATGGCTCAAGGGAAGATCACGATATTCGACTTAAAGAGGAGGGTTTGCACATCTTACTCAGGGGAAGTAACGAATATCGTGAAAAACTTGTTCTTGTGAAGAAACTTTGCCTCATGGTGCGGCTCGCGTCTTCGCGACATGGTTGTGAGGTCAGGAATACGGGTAATTTTTTCTTAACGCGCGTCAGCTTGTCGAACTGGCCCCTCCCGCGACGGGATGCCTTCGGCGTTCGCCCACTATATTTTGACTATAAAATGTAGTGCCGGATGTCGTGATCGTGTCGCCCGCCGTGATGGTCCGACCTGTCGACTGCCGCAAAGATCAGGCCGAGAGACCAGTCCAAGAGATCAGAACCGTCGGAAATTTGTCTTGAGGCCGATGTCAGCCGGCAGCCCGGTCGGCCGCGGTTCGGATGGCTTCGATATTGGCCCGGTAGGCTTCGACGCTGCCGCCCTTGAAGATGGCGGCGCCCGCCACCAGCACGTCGGCGCCGGCTGATGTGACCAGGGGAGCGGTCTCCGGCGACACGCCGCCGTCGATCTCGATGCGGATCGGCCGGTTGCCGATCAGCGCCTTGACCCGCTTGACCTTGTCGATCATGGCCGGGATGAAGGCCTGGCCGCCAAAGCCCGGATTGACGGTCATGATCAGGATCAGGTCGAGCCGGTCGAGCACATATTCGATCGCGCTTTCCGGTGTCGCCGGATTGAGCGACACGCCAGCCCTCTTGCCGAGATCCTTGATGGTCTGCAGCGAACGGTCGAGATGCGGTCCGGCCTCCGCATGCACGGTCATGCCGTCACAGCCGGCGTCGGCAAAGGCGGCCAGATAGGGATCGGCCGGCGCAATCATCAGATGGCAATCGAAGAAGGCCTTGGTGCGGTTGCGGATGGCCTTGATCACTGGCGGGCCGAAGGTGATGTTGGGCACGAAATGCCCGTCCATGACATCGAGGTGGATCCAGTCGGCGCCGGCCGCGGCCACCGCCTCGACCTCGTCGCCGAGCTTCGAGAAATCCGACGCCAGCACCGATGGCGCGATCAGGGTCTTCCTGCTCATGATGCAGCCCTTTTTGAGCGCCCTGTTTGCGGGCGCTATCTGACGATTGCCTAGACCATGATCCCGAAAAGGGAAAGTCGCTATTTGCTGCGCCGGCAGCGGCCGCTCGGATGCTTCGCCTGCCGGTGCGCAATTCTTGTGATCGAGCAGGTCCGGCGCCCGCAGGCAGCGTGCCCGCTGGCGCCATGGTCATCGCCGGCTGGCCCCATCGTGACCCTGTGGCCAGACTGATGGGGCGCTTATATCCAGAAGACAGCTGACGGTGTCGCCACGAAGCGCTTCGCCAGGCCACCCGGGCAATGGATGGCCCAGAACAGGGGTTACCACCATGTACAAGCATATTCTCATCGCCACCGACGGATCGGAACTCGCCGGCAAGGGCGTTGCTCACGGGCTGACGCTGGCCAACAGCCTTGCGGCCGCCGTCACCTTCGTCAATGTCTCCGAGCCGTTTCCGGTCCTTGCCTGGGGCGGGGCTGTCGCCGGGTTCGCGGCCGGCGACGAACTGGTCAACTATGAGGAAAATGCCCGCCGCTATGCCACTGACGTGCTGGACCGCTGCAAGGCCTCGGCCGACGAACTCGGCGTGCCCGCAAAGACATTGCACATTGAAAACAAGACACCCGCCGAAGGCATCCTCGACGTCGCCCGCACCGAGGCCTGCGACCTGATCGTTATGGCTTCGCATGGCCGCCGGGGCCTCGGCCGCCTGCTGCTCGGCAGCCAGACCGCGGAAGTGCTGTCGCTGACGGAGACGCCGGTTCTGGTGGTGCGGTAGGGTCGATCGAGCCGGCCGCTATTGAGCTGGTACCCCGGGAAGCGCCGAATCCGGCAGACCGGGAAGCGGCGAAGCCGGTTGCTGCTGCCGGGCAAACATCAGCCGCGTCTTCGTGTCGGCCATCGTCGGCGAGAGGCTGCGCTGGATCAGCGCTTCGACATGGTCGTTGCGCTGGCGGGCGCTGTCGGCGCCCATCACCACCACGATCAGATGCCGGCCGTCGGCATTGTAGGAGGTTACGATGTTGTAGCCGGAGGCCCTGATATAGCCGGTCTTGATGCCATCGACGCCGCGCACCCGTCCCAGCATGTCGTTGTGGCCGCGCACCAGCCGGCCGCGGAACATGAAATCGCTTTCGGAGAAATAGTGGAAGTGCTGCGGGAAGCGATTACGCAGCGCCATACCCAGCACCGCCATGTCGCGCGCCGTCGTGTATTGGCCGTCGTCGGGCAGGCCGCAGGCGTTTTGGAAATTGGTGCTGGTCATGCCGAGCTGGCGCGCCTTCGAGGTCATCATGGCGGCGAACTGGTCCTCCGAGCCGCCGAGATATTCGCCGACCGCCACCGCCACGTCATTGGCCGATTTCACCACCATCGCCCGGATGGCGGAATCGACGTCGATCGTCTCGCCACGCCGGAAGCGCAACTTCGTCGGTGGCTGCCGGGCGGCGTGGTCCGAGACAGGGATCTGCGTCTCCTTGGAGACGCGGCCGGACTCCAGCGCCTCGAACAGCAGATAGAGCGTCATCATCTTGGTCAGCGACGCCGGATAGCGTTGCGCCGTCGAACTGACCTCGAACAGCGTCTTGCCTGAGCCGGCATCGACGACGATGGCCGCATATTTCTCCTGCGCCGCCGGCACCGCCAGCACGCTATCGGCCGGCGCGGTGGTGCTGCAGCCGGCAACGAAGACGAGCAGCAGCAAGGCGGCAAATTTCTGGATGAGGGAGGGGAAATGGAAGTCGGGCAAGGCAAGTCCGGCGTTGCTGAGAGGGCCGGAACCTAGCCTAACCCATTGCCTTCGTCCATTTGGTTAACGGCGCCGGCAACGGATTATAGGGGATTCGCTGCCCATCACTCGCTCTCAAAGGTCCCCCTCACCCGGATTGCCAACCGAATTGCGAAGAGCAATTCGGGCCAATCCGACCTCTCCCCGAGGGGAGAGGAGGAAGCCGGCGATGGTGCTCGTCTCTTCTCCCCTCGGGGAGAAGGTGGCCGCGAAGCGGCCGGATGAGGGGGCCTTCTATCGTCCACCCGCCCCGAAATCGCCTGTTTACTGTCCTGTTTTGCCTGCGGGGTCGCGCTGCTGCTATAGAGGCGGCAATTGCGTGGGGGATTTGACAATGACCGGTGACTTCGGCGCGGCTGCGCCATCTCTTATCAGGGCATCGCTCAGCCGCACCGGCAAATGGGCCGGCAGCGTCGCTTTCATCGGTGGTGCCGCCTCCGACATCCTCAATCCGCTGGCGCCGTTCGCTGCCTATATCGCGCTGGTCGCTTCGGTTGCCGCCGTCATCATCGCCATCGCCATCGTGCTGCGGCTAGTGCTGGCCGCCAGGGCGCTGCCGGCGCTGATCTTTGCCACCAGCGCTGCAGCCGTTGCCGGCGGCGTTTACGGCCTGCAGCAACAGACCAATTCGCAGAACGGGATCATCGCCGGCCTGGTGCCGGCCATCGCGCAACTGCAGCAGCAGATGGGCATCGTCTCGGCCAGGGTGGCCAAAATCGAGCAGACGGTGACCGAGACGCAGCAGACGGTCGACCAGGTCAAGCAGTCGACCGACGCGGTGGCGAAAAAGACCGAGGAGATTGCGTCCAACCAGCAGCAGCAGACCGAACAGGGCGCCCAGACGCAAAAGACCGTAGATCAGGTCAAGCAGACCACCGAAACGCTTGCTGCCGGCCAGCAGAAACAGGCCGAGCAGGCCGACAAGCTGCAGGCGACCACCGAGCAGATCGCCGCCTCCATCGACACCATCGCCAAGGGCTTTGCCGCATTGGCCGCGCAAGGCGGAGCGATTGCCGAGCCGAAGCGGCCCGACGAATTCTACCACAATGCCCGCGTCTACGAGCTGTCCGGCGACATGCTCAATGCCCGCCGCTCCTATCTCGCTTTTGCCGGCTTCGACGTCGACGCCGTCGATCCCTACACCCGCTTTGCCACGCTGCTGCGCGTGCAGGACGGCAAGGCCGGTGCCCGCGAAGTGTTCGGCCAGCTTGCCGACAAGGCCAAGGCATTGTCGATCAAGCTGGTCCATATCCTGCAGTTCGACGATGCTCAGCGTCTCGACAAGCTCAATGCCTTCATCGCGGCCAATCCGGATTTCGCGCCGGCCTATTATCTGCTCGCGCAGGAGTTTTCCGAGGACCGCCTCGGCGTCCAGTCGCTGTCCGACAAGCGCAGCGAAGCGACCGCGCTGACCAAATTCATGGGTTACGAAAAGGATGGCGGTCTGCTCAAATATTTCGTCGACCAGACGCAGCTTGCCGACTGGCTTGACCATAGCCGCAGCCGCCTGACCGCCCTTGGCGACGTGCTCGACCCCGCCCGCTTCGCGCCGTCGCTGACGCCGATGCGCTCCAACGCCGGCTGGACAATCTCCATCTCGCTGCCCGAGGCAGCGACCGGCATTTCCTGGCGACTGGGTGAATCCGGTCCGTTCACCGACACCGGGCTGATGGCGATGAACGACCAGCGCACTGGCAAGCCGATGCCCAATCCGAGCTTCGAATTGCCAGACAGCACCACGGCCACCACCATCGGGGTGAAATATCTCGATCTCAGGGGCCGCGAGACGGGGCCGTTCAACATAAGTTTCGATCCGGAAGCCGCACTCCAGCAGGGCAACAAGCAGATCCTCGACCAGTTCTGGACGTCGTGGATCGCCTTCGACGCCAGCGGCAATCACGGCCTGGTCTATTTCTCGCAGATGCTGTCGTACCGTTGCGGCATCAAGGAGGTGCGCTACAGCCTGAACGGCACGGCGCTCGACAAGGAGATCAAGATGCCGCCTTGCGACAAGAAGGATCCCTACGCCATCCCCTATGACTACCAGCCCTACTTCAAGGTCGCCGACAGCGTGACGTCGATGGCGGTGCAGGTCACCTACACCGACGGCACCAAGTCGCCGGTCAGGGAATACAAGCGGCAGTAGGCGCCGACCCTCCCCCTTGTGGGGAGGGTGAAAATAGCCCTGATGCAAAATGCGGGAAGCTGTGCTTGCGCATCCGTCGCGGAGCGGGTTTGTTCGCTCCCATCAGAATCAGCAGGTGCACGGATGGATACGGTCACGATCAAGGCAAAAGGCATCTCGGTCACGCTCGACCTCTCCGTCGGCCATATCGCCGACATGACGGTCGACAGCGATGGCCGCCAGCTGAAACCGCTGCACCGCGCGCCCTGGGTCGATGCGGGCGAGACGCTGCCGCCGGACCTGCCTGAAGGCACCATTCGGCTGTCGGGCGATTTCCTCTGCGCACCGTTTTCGGCGAGCGATATCGAGGCCGCGCCGCTGCATGGCTGGCCGGCCAACAGCGGCTGGGATGTCGTTGCCAGCGAAGCGACATCAGACGGCTGGCGGGCTGTGTTCCGGCTGCGCCGTACGGTGATGGGTGCCACGGTCGACAAGATCTTCACGCTTCGTAACAGTCATCCCTTCCTCTACCAGGAACATGTCTTTTCCGGCGGCTCGGGCGCCGTTTCCGTCGCCCACCATCCGATGACAGCGATGCGCGACGGCGGCAGGCTGGCCTTTTCGCCGAAGCGCTTTGTGGCGACGCTGGACACACCGCTGGAGCCCGACCCGGCCCGCGGCCGCTTCCGGCTTGCCTATCCCGCGCGCACCACCGATCTGACACGCTTTCCGGCCACCGGCGGCGGCACGCTCGATCTCACCGACTACCGCATGGAGGATCAGCGCGAGGATTTCATCACCATGGTCGAGGCCGATCATGGCGGTCCGGGCTGGACGGCGCTGGCGCGCCGGGCCGAACAGGATCTGGTTCTGGTGCTGAAGAACCCGGCCGAACTGCCGGTCACCATGCTGTGGTTCAGCAATGGCGGCCGCGACTACGCCCCGTGGAGCGGCCGCCATCGCGGCGTGCTCGGCATCGAGGACGGCCGCGCCGCTGTCGGCCATGCCGCATCGATCGGCGACAACTGGCTGAAGCGCGAATGCGTGGCGACCGCCTTTGCGCTCGGCGGCGAAGTCTCCTTCCGCCATGTCATCGGCGCGCTGCCGCAGGCTAGCGGCGAGCCGCCGCGCGATATCGTCACGGCCGATGGTCAGATGCGCCTGGTGGCAGCAGATGGCTCGACCCGCGACGTCGCCTTCGACAGCGATTTCCTGCGCATCGGCAAGTCGGCGTAGCCTGCCGGCATCGCAAATCCCGGTTTGAAATTTCCGCCAACAGCCGCCAAGATGAGGGCTGAAACCATCCGGCTGCAAAAAGGCTCTCATGTCCGAAATCGCCCATCTCGCCGCCACCATCTTCAAGCGCGCCGGCAAGGCGAAGCGCTTCATCGTCGCCATTGCCGGCCCGCCCGGCGCCGGCAAGTCGACGCTGTCGGCCGGCCTGCATGATCTGTTGCCGGAAGGCGCCTCGGAAGTCGTGCCGATGGACGGGTTTCACTATGACGACATCGTGCTCAACCAGCGCGGTCTGAGGCCAAGAAAAGGCGCGCCTGAAACCTTCGATTTCGCCGGTTTCGAAACGCTGTTGAAGCGCATCCGTTCGGGCGAGCCCGACATCGCCGTCCCGGTGTTCGACCGCAGCATGGAATTGTCGCGCGCCGCGGCGTCCATCGTTGCCGCCGAGACCAAATTCATCCTGGTCGAGGGCAATTACCTGCTGCTCGACGAGGAGCCGTGGTCGCGGCTGGCGCCCTTGTTCGACTTCACCATCTTTGTCGATGTGCCGCGTACCGAACTCGAGCGCCGGCTGCTGGTGCGCTGGCACGAGCATGGCCGTTCCGACGAAGACGCCCGCGCCTGGATCGCTTCCAACGACATGCCCAACATCGATCGCGTGCTTGGCCGCCGGCGTTCCGCCGACCTGGTTGTCGGCGATCCCGCTTAATTCTCAGCAATTCCGAACGGGAACCTTAAGACTTTCAGGTCGTTATCCCTCACGAGGCAACTTAGCCACAGAGGGATTTCGTCCGATGGCAACCAAAGCAAGAAAACCCGCAGCCGCCAAATCCAGGGCAACGCCAGCCAAGGCCACTCAGGCAAAAGCAGGCGCAGGCCCTGCAATTGCGGAGCGCTCCAGGGATGCAAAGCTGGCTTTCGGCAAGGCGGCGCCGAAGAAGGTGGTGCCGGGCGTAGCGGCCAAGGTGGCGACAAAGCACGCCAAGGCCAAGAAGCCGGCAACCAGCGGCAGCTCGGTGGGTACCATGCGCAATGTAGCCAACGTCGCCGCCGGCGCGGTTGTCGCCACCGCCAGGGGCGCGGCCTCGTTCGCCGCGTCTGTCATGGGCAGAGGCGCCTCCAAGGCCAAAGCCAAGGCAAAGTAGAGCAATTCCAGGAAAAGTGTGAAGCGGTTTTCCCGGGAAAAGCGCGGAGCGCTTTCCCTTGGGAATTGCGTCAAGCAAAAGGGAAAAGCCGCTTTCAAGCGGCTTTGATCATCAGGCCTTGGCGGGGATGGTGAGGCCTCGTTGCACCGCAGGCCGCGCCAGGCCGCGCTCCAACCATGCCGCGACGGTGGGGAAGTCGTCGAAGCCGACAAGTTCGCGCGCTTCGTAGAAGCCGATCAGGTTGCGCACCCAGCCCAGCATCGAGATGTCGGCGATGGTGAAATCGTCATCCATGATCCAGCGGCGGCCCTTCAGCCTTGTCTCCATCACGCTGATAAGCCGCCGCGATTCGTTGCGGTAGCGGTCCAGCGGCCGCTTGTCGGCGATCTCTCGCCCGGCGAACTTGTTGAAAAAGCCGACCTGTCCGAAGATCGGTCCGATCGCCGCCATCTGGAAGAACACCCACTGGATGGTTTCGTAGCGCCGCGCCGGATCGGCCGGGATCAGCTTGCCGGTCTTGTCGGTGAGGTAGAGCAGGATAGCGCCGGATTCGAACAGGCCGAACGGCTTGCCGCCAGGCCCGTCGGGGTCGATGATTGCCGGTATCTTGCCGTTCGGATTCAGTGACAGGAATTCCGGCGTCCAGCTCTGGTCCTTGCCGATCTCGACCAGATGCGCCTCGTAGGGCAGGCCGAGTTCTTCGAGCGCGATCGACACTTTCACGCCGTTCGGCGTCGTCGCCGAATAGAGCTGCAGGCGGTCGGGATGGCTGGCCGGCCAACGCTTGGTGATCGGAAAAGCGGACAGGTCGGTCATCGAAAGCTCCGGTCGGGAATTTGGCGCGGCATCGCGCCGTTTGGCGGGTTGCGAAGGATTATCCGCGGCGACTTTGCCGATCAACCGACCGGCAGTGCACACACAGTCTTCATCAGCAGTCCGGCTGCCTGTGGTCAGATCGCTTTGCCGTCAGACTGCCTTGAACGCCACCACGGCATTGGTGCCGCCAAAGGCAAAACCGTTGCTGATCGCCGCCCGCACCTTGCGCTCGCGCGCCACATTGGGCGTGACGTCGAGATCGCAATCGGGATCGGCCTGCCGGAAATTGGCTGTCGGCGGCACGATGCCTTCGCGGATCGCCATCACGCAGGCGATCATCTCCAGGCCGCCCGAGGCGCCGAGGCAATGGGCATGCATGGACTTGGTCGACGACACCGAGAGCTTGTAGGCATGATCGCCGAACACGCGCTTGATCGCGGCCGTCTCGATCTGGTCGTTGGCCTTGGTGCCGGTGCCGTGGGCGTTGAGATAGTCGACGTCCTCGGGGTTGAGCCCGGCGTCGGCCAGGCAGGCGCGCATCGCCGCTGTCGGTCCTTCGACAGTCGGCGCGACGATGTCGGATGCGTCGGCGGAAAGACCGGCCCCGGCAATCTCGGCCAGAATGTCGGCGCCGCGCGCCATGGCATGCTCGTAGCTTTCCAGCACCGCCATGGCCGCACCTTCGCCGAGCGACAGGCCCTGACGGTCGGCCGAGAACGGCCGGCACGTATCGGGCGCCAGCACCCGCAGCGCTTCCCAACCCTTCAGAATGCCCCAGACCAGCGGCGCATCGGTGCCGCCGGCGACCATGACGTCGGCGCGGCCAAGGCGGATTTGATCGACCGCCGAGGCAAAAGCGTGATTGGACGACGAGCAGGCCGAGGTGACGCCGAAAACCGGCCCGCGCAGGCCGAGATTCATGCTGACATGGCCCGATGCCGCGCTTGGCATGACTTTCGGCACGGTGAAGATGCCGGCCCGGTTCTTTCCGTCGATCAGGATGGCGCGATAGTTTTCCTCGATCGCTTCCCACCCGCAAACGCCGACGCCGACCACCGTGCCCATCCGGTAGGTGGTGGCTTCGTTCGACGTCAGGCCGGCGTGCTGCATGGCCTCGCGCGCCGCGATCGTCGCCAACAGGCTGAAGCGGTCCATCGACACGGTCTGCTTGTGGCCGATGCCATGCTCGGGCATCGCCTTGATCTCGCAGCCGACCTTGACCTTCAAATCATGCAGCAGCGGGTTGTCGATCTGGCCGATCGCCGAACGTCCGGCGCGCATTTCGTTCCAGATCGCAGGCGCATTGGTGCCGAGCCCACATATGCCGCCGATGCCGGTAATGACGACGCGCTTTTGCATTCAGCTCAAGCTTTTTTCGCGATCAGCGCGCGAACAGCCTCAACCATATCGCCGACATTCTTCAGATTGCTCCATGCATCGACCGTGTTCATCTCGATCTCGATGCCGTACTGCTCCTCGAGATCGAAGATGATCTCGGTCAGTTCCAAGGAATGGATGCCAAGCGCGGTCAATTCCGTATTGGTGGTGATCTCTTCGCCGCCGGGCTCCGCATGTGCCCTGATCTTGGCGATGATTTCCGTTGCCAGCTCGTCAGCCATTCGATTCCTTCCCCAATTTTTTCATTTCGGGTGCCGATCGGTTGGCGCCCCTGTTGCCTGGAATGAAAATCGCCGTCGCCTTCAAAACCCCGCCAGGCGCGGCATGACCGTTCCAAAGAGGCTCCCTCTATAGAAACGGAAACGCTGTCAAGCAACAAGCTATATCAACAAGCACCATATCGACAAAGCGGCCGGAGTGCTTAACGTTGGGGCGATGGATACGTTGCAACATGGCTTGATCTCGGCTCAGTCGGCCCAGCGCGTCGCCGGTGCGGCTCGGCTTGCATGCGGCGTCAGTGCCGGCCGCACGAGGCTTTCGCGCCTCTATCAGGACGGATCGGCCAAGATCCGCATGCCGGCCGTCGCGGCCGATCCGCTCGAAGCCGTGCTCATCAACACCGCGGGCGGGCTGACTGGCGGCGATCGGCTTGGCTGGGAGATAGATGTCGGCGCCGGCGCTTCCGCTTCCATAACCACCCAGGCCTGCGAAAAGATCTATCGCGCCGAAAGCGACCGTGCCGAAGTGCGGGTAAAGCTCAGCGTCGGCGTGAACGGCCGCATCGCCTGGCTGCCGCAGGAAACCATCGTCTTCGACCGCTCGGCCTTTGCCCGCACGCTCGACGTCGAGCTTGCCGCAGGCGCCGAGGCATTGCTGCTCGAGGCCACGGTCTTTGGCCGCCTGGCCATGGGCGAACAGGCCGCGCACGGCCATTTCCACGACCGTTGGCGGGTCCGCCAGGACGGCGCGCTCATTCATGCCGAGGATTTCCGCATCGGGCCGGCCATTGCGGCAGCCCTTGGCCGCCCGGCCGTTGCCCGTGGCGCCATTGCCGTGGCGACGCTGCTGATGGTTTCACCGCAGGCCGAAGCCTTGCTCGAGCCGGCCCGCGACATCATCGGCGCCGAGGGCGATGCCAGCGCCTGGAGCGTGAAACAATCTGGCAAGCTTCTTGCGAGGCTGTTTGCCGAGGACGGTTATCAGCTGCGCGAGCGGCTGGTTCCGCTCGTCGAACTGCTCAACGGGCGGGCCGGTCTGCCCAAATTATGGTCACTCTGAACCAAATCCAGGCCAAATCCAGGAAAGCGCATGAACCTTACGCCGCGTGAAAAGGACAAGCTGCTCATCGCCATGGCGGCGATCGTGGCGCGCAAGCGGCTGGAACGCGGCGTCAAGCTCAATCACCCCGAAGCGATCGCGCTGATCACAGATTTCGTCGTCGAGGGCGCCCGCGACGGCCGCCCGGTCGCCGAACTGATGGAGGCCGGCGCCCATGTCGTCACCCGTGCGCAGGTCATGGAAGGCATCGCCGAGATGATCCACGACGTCCAGGTCGAGGCGACATTTCCCGACGGCACCAAGCTGGTGACCGTGCACGAACCGATCAGGTGAGGAGGCAGCGATGCTCGAACTCAGGCCCAATTGCGAATGCTGCGACAAGGACCTGCCGCCGGAAGCCACGGATGCGCTGATCTGCACCTTTGAATGCACCTTCTGCGCCGTCTGTGTGGAAAACGTGTTGGGTGGCGTCTGCCCGAACTGCGGTGGCAATTTTTCCGCGCGTCCGATCCGGCCGGCAGAGAAGCTGAAGAAATATCCGGCCTCGACCAAACGCGTGCTCAAGGCCGAAGGCTGCGGCCCCCGAAAGGCCGCGTGATTGTTATCCTGAATTGGAAGGTAGACCGATGATCTCCGCTTCAACCAAACGCACTGCGCTTGCCGCAATCCTCCTGCTGGCGGCGGCCATGCCCGCCTATGCCCATGTCGGCATCGGCACCACCTCGTCCTTCACCGCGGGCTTCGCGCATCCGCTGTCCGGTCTCGACCATATGACGGTGATGATCGCCGTTGGTCTGTGGGCCGCGCTCAAGGGCGGCAAGGCGATCTGGGCCTGGCCGCTGGCCTTTGTCGGCGTCATGCTGGTCGGCGGCGCGTTCGGCATGCTGCACGTGCCTGTGCCTTTCGTCGAACCGGGCATTTTGGCCTCCGTCGTCGCGCTTGGCCTGCTGGTGGCACTCGCGGTCGACCTGCCGGTCTCGGCCGGCGTCGCCATCATAGGCCTGTTCGCGCTGTTCCACGGCCATGCCCATGGCACCGAAGTGCCGGAAAATGCCGGCGGGCTTGACTATGTGGCCGGCTTTGCCGTCGCCACCGCGCTTCTCCATGCCGTCGGCATCGCCGCCGGCCTCGGTCTCGGCCTGCGCTTTCGCGGCCTTGCCCGCGCCGCCGGTGCGGCGTGTGCTGCGGTCGGCGTCGGCCTGGTCTTCGGCGTTCTGTGAGGGCCTAGCATGATCCCCGGCGAAGTCATCACCGCAAGCGGCGACATCGAGCTCAACAAGGGTCTGCCGACGGTGACGTTGAAAGTCGCCAACAGCGGCGACCGGCCGATCCAGGTCGGCAGCCACTACCATTTCTTCGAGACCAATGAGGGGCTGAAATTCGATCGCGACAAAGCGCGCGGTATGCGTCTCGATATTGCCGCCGGCACGGCGATGCGCTTCGAGCCGGGACAGCAGCGTGACGTCACGCTGGTGCCGCTCGGAGGAAAACGCGAGGTCTACGGTTTTCAGCAGAAAATCATGGGCAGACTGTGAGATCGACGGCGTCGAGCGCCTCTGGCTCAGCCCGGCGGCTTGGCCGCCGCATAGATGACGAGCTTTCCGGGATCGTCGAATTCGACGGCCAGAACGTCTTGCGCCAACACGCGCCTGGAATCGATCGCGTTGAACAGCAAGGCGTTGGCCTCGATCTCCTCGCGCAATTCCGTGATGTCGTCCTGGTGCTCCTTGACCTTGTTCTCGACAGCCGGCGGCGGACCGCCCTCACTGCGCGCCGCATCGGTGAGGAAGACGATATCGACGCTGTCGAGCTTGGATGTCTTGCGCACTGTGCCGATGTTCTCACGCGTCCGCTCGATCGCGGAGATGATCTTCTTGGTCTGCGTCTCCGTCCGCGCCTCTTCCTGCCGGACATTGGAGCCGACGATCCGGTCCACGGTCTCCTGGCTTTCAACGGTTTGCGCGGCATGCGCATCGAAGGCGGCGAGGAATGCGCAAGCGGCCATGGCGTGCAGCCATCTGGTGTCGGCAAAGGGAATGGTAGGCATCGCTCGCTCCTGGCAGACTTTCCTGCGCAACGCCGCTCGGCGCCAAAGGAACCAAACGACTGCTGCCCGGCGAAGGTTCCCTCCGCAATAGGGCCGGCGGACCGGATACCGGCCCGCCAGGCCCGGTCGTCAGCTCGCCTTCTTGGTGACCAGCGTCAGCGCGCCATCGGTCGTCATGCTGGCGGCCACCACCTGTGCCGAGGTGAGCCCCTTGGCTTCGAGCGCCGACTTGATCTGCGGCGTCGCGTCGATCGAAGAGCGCAGTTTCTGCAGGCCGGCATCGCCACGCTGGGCGATCACCTGATTGACCTGCGTCTGGGTGGCCTGGGGCAATTCGCTAATATCGACGATATTGACCTTCTGGATCGCCGGCGCCGCCGGTTGAGCGCTGGGCGCCGCTGGCTTCGGTTGCGGCGTCGGCTGCTGCTGGGCGCCGGCAATGGTCGCGGAGGCAAGTGTGGCAACGGCTGCAAGAACGATGATTTTGAGCATGGATTTTCCTTCCATCGAATTGGCCAAGGATTTGGCAAACGGGCGGTTTGGGGTGGCACGCCCACCTCAACGGCCAAATGGGATCAGAAGGTGTCGCCGAGTGGGTCATTGCATGACCATTGGATGGCGACGATGTGGAGTTCGGCTGCGGCCAGACCGCTTTGGGGAGCATTGACTGATGGCTAGAATTACCCGCGCCGCCTATGCGCAGATGTACGGTCCGACTGTCGGCGACAAGGTGCGGCTTGCCGACACCGAACTGTTCATCGAGGTCGAACAGGACCTCACCATCCATGGTGAGGAAGTGAAATTCGGCGGCGGCAAGGTCATCCGCGACGGCATGGGCCAGAGCCAGGTGTCGCGCGCCCAGGGTGCGGTCGACACCGTCATCACCAATGCGCTGGTGATCGATGCCACGGCCGGCATTTTCAAGGCCGATATCGGCCTCCGCGACGGCCGCATCGCGGCCATCGGCAAGGCCGGAAATCCGGATATGCAGGATGGCGTCACCATCATCATCGGCCCCGGCACCGAGATCATCGCCGGCGAAGGCAAGATCCTGACTGCCGGCGGCTTCGACGCGCATATCCACTTCATCTGCCCGCAGCAGATCGACGAAGCGCTGATGTCGGGCATCACCACCATGCTCGGCGGCGGCACTGGCCCGGCGCACGGCACGCTGGCGACGACCTGCACGCCAGGCCCTTGGCACATGGCGCGCATGATCCAGTCCTTCGACGCTTTCCCGATGAACATCGGCCTGTCGGGCAAGGGCAATGCCTCGCTGCCGGCAGCGCTGGAGGAAATGGTGCTGGGCGGCGCCTGTTCGCTGAAGCTGCATGAGGACTGGGGCACGACGCCGGCGGCCATCGACTGCTGTTTGTCGGTCGCCGACGATTACGACGTGCAGGTGATGATCCACACCGACACGCTGAACGAGTCCGGCTTTGTCGAAAACACCGTCGCGGCGATCAAGGGCCGTACCATCCATGCCTTCCACACCGAAGGCGCCGGCGGCGGCCATGCGCCCGATATCATCAAGGTCTGCGGCCTGCCCAACGTCATTCCGTCATCGACCAATCCGACACGGCCTTACACCGTCAACACGCTGGCCGAGCATCTGGACATGCTGATGGTCTGCCACCATCTGTCGCCGTCGATCCCCGAGGACATCGCTTTTGCTGAAAGCCGCATCCGCAAGGAGACCATCGCGGCCGAAGACATCCTGCACGACATCGGCGCCTTCTCGATCATCTCGTCCGACAGCCAGGCCATGGGCCGCGTCGGCGAGGTGGCGATCCGCACCTGGCAGACCGCCGACAAGATGAAGCGCCAGCGCGGTTCGCTGCCGCAGGAGACCGGCGACAACGACAATTTCCGCGTCCGCCGCTACATCGCCAAATACACCATCAACCCGGCCATCGCGCATGGCCTGTCGAAGGATATCGGCTCGATCGCGGTCGGCAAACGTGCTGATCTCGTGCTTTGGAACCCGGCGTTCTTCGGTGTGAAACCGGACATGGTGCTGATCGGCGGCATGATTGCCGCCGCCCCGATGGGCGACCCCAACGCCTCGATCCCGACGCCGCAGCCGATGCACTACCGCCCGATGTTCGGCGCCTATGGCAAGGCCAGGACCAACTCGTCGGTGACCTTCGTTTCCAAGGCGGCGCTGGAGTCTGGCCTGCACGGCAGGCTCGGCGTCGACAAGCAGTTCGTCGCCGTCGAAAACACCCGCGGCGGCATCGGCAAGCATTCTATGGTGCTCAACGACGCCACGCCGCATGTCGAGGTCGATCCCGAAACCTACGAGGTTCGCGCCGATGGCGAGTTGCTCACCTGCGAGCCGGCAACCGTGCTGCCGATGGCTCAGCGGTATTTTCTGTTTTGAGCGGCCTTGCCGCTCGCCAATCTCAGGAAGCCGTTTAAACCCGTCGTGCTTTAGGGCATTATACGCATATGAACAGGATTGATCGCCTCAGGGCGCTGACGCCCTATGAAACAGACTACGCCCAGTGGTGCGCCGAGCAGAGTGCGCTGCTGCGTGACGGTCGTCTCTCCGATCTCGACCGAGAGAATCTTGCCGAGGAAATAGAAAGCTTGGGGAGAAGCGACCGAAGGGAAATCCGCAGCCGGATGCGGGTACTGATCGCACACCTCCTGAAATGGGAATTTCAGCCAGGCCACAGGTGCCACAGCTGGCAATCTTCAATCTCGGAACAGCGTGTCTGGATTGAAGGTATCGTCAAGGACAGTCCCAGCCTTCGTCGCTATCCTTCTCAGATTTTTGATGAAGCCTACAAGGATGCCTTGCCTCTCGCGATTCAGGAGACAGGCCTGAGGAAATCGCAATTTCCAAGCGAACCGCCTTTCACAGGCAAGCAGGCGCTTGATGGACGATTTTGGCCGGGCGACCCACTTTCGATGGATGATTTCCTGCGGGATTAGCAATCCATGATTCCCGCGCGCGCCCTCTACCTCCGCTTTGTTTGTTGAGGCCCATGGCCACCGAAATCGCCTCCGCCCACGACATCTTCCCGCATATCCGCATCGTCATGGGCATGGTGATCGGGCTCGGCGTCACGCGCCTTTTGTCGGGGATCGCCCGTATCGTCCAGCATCCCGGCCAGTACAAGCTCTACCCCGTGCACCTCGCCTGGGTCGCCTCCATGCTGTTGCTGCTGGTGCATTTCTGGTGGTGGGAGTTTGGGCTCTACACCATCGAGACCTGGACTTTCGGCAAGTACCTGTTCCTCATCTTCTACGCCATCACGCTGTTCCTGTTGTGCGCGCTGCTGTTTCCGGATTCGATGCTCGACTACACCAGCTACGAAGATTTCTTCTATTCGCGCCGCGGCTGGTTCTTCGGCCTGCTGGCGACGACCTATCTGCTCGATGTCGTCGACACGCTGCTGAAGGGCCCGGAGCATTTTGCCCGCTACGGCAATGAGTATCTGTTCCGAACGCCGGTCTTCGTGGCGCTGTGCATTGCCGCCATACTGGTGCGCGACCGCCGCTTCCACATCGCCTTCGTCGTCGGCACGCTGATCTATCAAGTATCGTTCATCCTGCGGCTCTTCGACACCATCGTCTGAGCGAGCGCGATGGTCTACGGTCTAAGGGAAAGAGGGTTCAACTATGTACAAGGCCATTGGATCACGTGGATCCCGGGTCAGCCGTGTTCTGTGGATGCTTGAGGAACTCGGGCAGCCCTATGAATTCGTCGAGGTCAAATTGCGTTCGCCGGAAGCCTATGCGCTCAACCCGTCGGGCAAGGTGCCGGTGCTGATCGACGGCGAACTGACGGTGACGGATTCGGCGGCGATCTGCGTCTATCTCGCCGACAAGCATGCCGACAAAGGGATGGGCGCCAATCCGGGTGTCGCCGGGCGTGCCGAAATGGATTCCTGGATGCATTTCGCGCAGTCGGAGTTCGAGGCGCCGCTGTGGAACAAGCTGCGCCATCGCTTCCTGCTGCCGAAGGAAGTTCGGGTCGATGTTGGCCCCGCCGCCGTCTACGATTTCGCCTCGGAGACCAAGGCGCTGGATCGCCGGCTGGGCGACAAGCCGTTTGCGCTCGGCGACCGGTTTTCCGCCGTCGACGTGCTGTTGGGCGACATGGGCAACTGGGCCCGCGCCGGAAAATTCCCGATCGAATCGGAGCGGGTCAACGCCTATTTCGACCGCCTGCTGTCGCGGCCGGCCCGGGCGCGGGCGCAAGCCAATGGCGGAGCGATGAAATGAAACTCAACCTCAACACCGACTTCACCAAATTTCCACGCGCCGTCTCGGTGCTGCCTGCCGGCAAAGCGGGGGCCGCCGCACCATCCGGCCGCGCCGTTCTGCCCCATGACGAGCGGCATCTGCGCCGCCGCGCCATCGAGTTGGCTGACGGCAGCAAAGTGCTGGTCGACCTGCCCGAGCCTGTGACCCTGAACGATGGCGACCGGCTGGCGCTGGAGGATGGCCGCCATATCGAGATCACCGCGGCACCTGAAGAGGTCTACGACATCCGCGCCCGCGACGGCGTGCATCTGACCGAGCTTGCCTGGCACATCGGCAACCGGCATCTGGCGGCGGCGATCGAGCCCAGCCGCATCCTGATTTTGCGCGACCACGTCATCAAGGCGATGCTGGAAGGTCTCGGCGCCACCGTGCGCGACGTTTCCGAGCCGTTCAAGCCGGTGCGCGGCGCCTATTCCGGCGGCCACGATCATGGTCATGCGCATGCGCACAGCCACGCCGAAGCGCATTCCCATGATGGGCATTCTCACGCCCACAGCGAGTCCCATTCTCACAGCCATTCCCATGACGGGCACCATCACGATCATGACTGACCAGCCTTCTGGCATTGCTTTGCTGCGGCTGATGGCGTGGCTGTCGCCGGCCTTTCCGGTCGGCGGCTTCTCCTACAGCCACGGCCTCGAGCGCGCCGTGCATGACGGGTTGGCGGCCGACAGCGAAAGCCTTGCCGGCTGGCTCGAAACGCTGGTCGACATGGGCTCGGGCTGGAACGACGCCGTGCTGTTCACGGAGGCCTGGCGCCGCGCCCGCGACGGCGGCGACCTCGCCGAGATTGCCGATCTCGCCGAAGCGCTGGCCGGATCGCACGAGCGCCACACCGAAACCATGCTGCAAGGCGCCGCCTTTCTGAAGGCGGCATCGGCCTGGCCCAATCCCGTGCTGGGCCGCTTGCCGGCCGAATGCGCTTACTGTGTCGCCGTCGGCGCCGTTGCCGGCGGCAACGGCATCGCGCTTCAGGACGCGCTGTCCGCCTTCCTGCAGGCCTTCTTCTCCAACCTTGTCCAGGCCGCCATACGACTAGGCGTCATCGGCCAAAGCGGCGCGACTGCCCTGCTCGCCGGATTCGAGCCGCTGGCGCTGTCGACGGCCGCGCGCGCCGCCGGCTCGACGTTGGACGATCTCGGCGGCTGCGCCTTCATCTCCGACGTCATGGCGATGAAACACGAGACGCAGTATTCCAGGCTGTTCCGCTCATGACCACGCTCGCTTTCGCCCTTTCGGCCGTCCTGTTGCTGATCACCGCGCTACATGCCTATTGGGGCCTTGGCGGCATCTGGCCGGGCAAAGACGGTGTTTCCTGCGCCCACGCTGTTGTCGGCTTTCGCGACGTCGACGAGATGCCGACGCCGTTTGCCTGTTTTGCCGTCGCCGCGTGCCTGTGCCTGGCGACGCTGTGGCCCCTGGCGCTCGCAGGCGTCTTTGCCTCGCCCTTTCCAAGGGAAGGCCTTGCCGCCACAGCGATGCTGATCGGGCTGGTGTTCCTCGGCCGCGGTATTGCCGGCTTCACGCCCTGGTGGCGCCGGCTGGCGCCGGAGCAGCCTTTTGCGCGGCTCGATGTCAGCTTCTATTCGCCACTGTGCCTGCTGATCGGGCTCAGCTTCGCAATCCTCGCCATCACGGAGTTTTCGGCATGACCCAGGCCAACGGCCCTCTTCGCATCGGCATCGGCGGTCCTGTCGGATCCGGCAAGACGACGCTCACCGAAAAGCTCTGCAAGGCGCTGCGCGATGATTTTTCCATCGCCGTGGTCACCAACGACATCTACACCAAGGAAGACGCCATGATGCTGGCCCGCCTGCAGGCGTTGCCGGAAGACCGCATCGTCGGCGTCGAGACCGGCGGCTGCCCGCACACCGCCATCCGCGAGGACGCCTCGATCAACCTGCAGGCGATCGCCGGGCTGAACAAAAAGTTTCCCGATCTCGACATCGTCTTCATCGAATCCGGCGGTGACAATCTCGCCGCCACCTTCTCGCCCGATCTGGCTGATCTGACGCTTTATGTCATCTCGGTCTGCCAGGGCGAGGAGATCCCGAGGAAGGGCGGGCCGGCGATCACCCGTTCCGATTTCCTGGTCATCAACAAGAGCGATCTGGCGCCCTATGTAAACGTCAACCTCGATGTCATGGAGAGCGACGCCGCCCGCATGCGCGGCAAGCGCCCATTCGGCTTCACCGACCTGTCGCGCGGCAAGGGTCTGCAGGAGGTGATCGACTTCATCGTCGAGCATGGCGGGCTGCAGTCGGCACGCTCGGCCGCCTGACGCAGGACAGCCTGACCCACCAGTTTGCGGTTGCTGGCCAAGGTCGGGCGCGGCATTCTCTCGAAAACGGAGGTTTTCAGATGAGCATCGCCCGCCTGCAGAAGGAAACGCTGACCAACCTGCCCTACTACGAGGAGCGCGTCGATCTCGCCGCCGCCTTCCGCTGGACCGCACGGCTCAACATGCATGAGGCGGTGGCCAATCATTTCTCGCTGTCCGTCAATGAGGACGGCACCAAATTCCTGATGAACCCCAACCAGGTGCATTTCTCGCGCATCAAGGCGAGCGACCTTTTGCTGATCGACGCCAATGATTCGGACACGCTGACCGGCCCCAATGCGCCGGACCCGACCGCCTGGGGGCTGCACGGCGCCATCCATCGCAACGTGCCGCATGCACGCTGCGCCATGCATGTGCATTCCATCCACGCTACCGTGCTGGCCTCGTTGGCCGATTCGACCCTGCCGCCGATCGACCAGAACTCGGCCATGTTCTTCAATCGCCATGTCGTCGACGCGCATTATGGCGGGCTGGCCTTCGAGGAAGAGGGCGAGCGCTGCTCACAGCTTCTGACCGACCCGAAGGTCAAGGTAATGGTGATGGGCAATCATGGCGTGATGGTCATCGGCGATACCGTCGCCGACGCCTTCAACCGCATGTTCTATTTCGAGCGCGCCGCCGAGACCTACATCAAGGCGCTGTGGACCGGCCGGCCGCTGCGCACGCTGTCCGACGCCATTGCCGAAAAGGCCGCCAGCGAAATGGACGACTATCCCGGCCAGGCCGAGCGCCATCTGGCCGAGCTCAAGGCGATCCTCGACGAAGAAGAGCCGGTTTACCGGAGCTGATCTCTAGAGCCCGAGCTCTTTACGCAACTCTTCGGCACTGTTGATCACAACAGCGCCCGGCGGTCCTTCCATCGGCGCTTCCGGCCAGAAGATCGTCCGCATCCCCGCGGCCAGGCCGGATGTGGCGCCGGTGACGCTGTCGTCGACCGCCACCGCATCTGAGGGATCGACGCCGGCCAGCCATGCGGCGCGCAGGAAGGGCTCGGGATGCGGCTTGCCTTCGCGCACGTCGTTGCGGCTGATCGTGCGCATACCGGGGTAGATCAGGCCGACGGCGCTCAAGTTTGCGTCGACGATCACCCGGTCGGAATTGGACACCACCGCTTGCTGCACGCCAAGCGCGCGCAATGCGTTGAACACTTCGATTGCGCCGGGGCGCGGCTTCAGCGTCTCGGCCATTGGCATGTAATGATCGTATTTGCGCACGATCCAGTCGTCGAAGGGCAGGTCGAGGCCGAACTCGCTGCGCAGCATGTCGTAGACCGGTCCGGCGGCGACGCCTAGCACCCGCTCATGCAGGTCGACCGGCGGCGCGATGCCGACGCTGCGCAGCGCCGCCACCAGGGCAGCCTCATGCAGCGGCTCGCTGTCGACCAGCGTGCCGTCCATATCCCAGAAAACCGCTTTCGGCGTCATGCGAGGCTCCTTTTGCCGATCCCCTTAAAGCGTTTGCACCGGGAGATAAACCGCCGAACCCGTCTGCTCACGATTTTGGCTAAGACGATTGCCTCGTTGCTGTCAGGCCGACGCCGCAAGCAATTGCCCTTCGCATAGACAATTGCGCACCAGCGCATTCCCTGCAAGACTATAGCGCTTCGCCCAAAGGGGGCGGGCTTGGGAGGCAGACCTTGAATTCGCGGCAGGACGGCGGCAGCAACAGGCTGGACGAGGCGGCGCGCGCCGGCTGGCTTTATTATGTTGCCGGCAATACGCAGGACCAGATCGCCGCCACGCTCGGCATTTCCCGGCAGACGGCGCAGCGCCTGGTGTCGTTGGCGGTGTCGGAAGGGCTGATCAAGGTGCGCGTCGACCACCCGATCGCCAATTGCCTCGACCTTGCCGCGCGGCTGAGATCGCGCTTCGCGCTCGATCTGGTCGAAGTGGTGCCGAGCGATCCGACCTCGTCTTCGACCACGATCGGCATTGCCGAGGCGGCCGCGGCCGAGATCGAGCGGCGGCTGCGGTCGCCGACGCCGATCGTCATGGCCATCGGTACCGGGCGCACGCTGAAAGCGGCGATCGAGCAGTTGCCGCCGATGGAATGCCAGCAGCATAAGGTCGTGTCCTTGACCGGCAACATCTCGCCCGACGGTTCGGCCGCGTTCTACAACGTCATCTTCACCATGGCCGACAGGGTCAAGGCGCGCTCGTTCCCGATGCCGCTGCCGGTCATCGCTTCGTCACCGGAAGAGCGCGAGATGCTGCTCGCCCAGCCGATGATCCAGCCGACGCTGGCGCTCGCCGCGGAAGCCGACGTCACCTTTGTCGGCATCGGCGATCTCGGCCCGAAGGCGCCGCTCTACGAGGACGGCTTCATCTCGGAAAGTGAATTGAAGGCACTGCAAAAGGCCGGCGGCGTTGCCGAGATCGTCGGCTGGGTATTCGACCGGGAAGGCCGCATGATCGAGGGCATCACCAACGACCGGGTGTCGTCGGCCGCTTTGCCGTCACGCGAAAAGTCGCTGGTCATTGCGCTCGCCATGGGCGAGCGCAAATTGCCGGGCATTCTGGCTGCGGTGAACCGGCGGCTGGTCAATGGCCTCATCACCGACGAGCGGACCGCCACGGCCCTACTCGACGCCTGAGCTAGCGATAAAATCGGCACGGCTATTTATGCCGCCCGCAAACATCGTTGCCATCGAGGAAACCCATGTCGCGCTGCAAATGCGGCGACAGGTCCCTGACGTCGACATAACCGCGCCGACGGCTCAAAAGCTGGGAAAATTCGTGCGTCAGCACGGAAAACCAGCTCTGTGCCGGGCTCGAATGGAGCTTTTGCTGTACCGTGGTCATGATCTTCAGCCTCCGCTATGCTTGAACTGGATTGATCGTCGACACCAAATATCGGTCTGATCGGCTCCTGCTACCAATCAAACGTCGATCATGACCCATAAGGAGGGCTTATGCCCGAACTCAAGGCACCACAGCCCGCCCAACTGCCGCCGCTGCAGGCAATCAGGGTGTTCGAGGCCGTCGCGCGGCATCTCTCCTTTACCAAGGCCGCGGAGGAGCTCGGCATGACCCAGGCCGCCGCCAGCTACCAGATCAAGCTCCTGGAAGAACGCATCGGTTCGCCGCTGTTCCTGCGCCAGCCGCGCCAGATCGTGCTGACCGAACCCGGCCAGCGCCTGGCGCCTGCCGTGAGCGAGGCGTTCAGCCTGCTCAGCAGCGCCTATTCGGCCGCGCGCGGCGGCGCCGATGGCGTGCTTTGCGTGTCGACGCTGCTGACCTTCGCCTCGAACTGGCTGGCGCAGCATCTCGGCTCCTTCCAGCTCTCGCATCCGTCGCTGGCGGTGCGCGTCGATACGTCGAACAGGGTTATCGATTTCGCCCGCGAGGATATGGACATCGCCATCCGCTCCGGTAGCGGCAAGTGGCCTGGAGTGG
Source organism: Mesorhizobium sp. P2_F5 (assembly GCF_056403715.1). Lineage (NCBI taxonomy): Bacteria > Pseudomonadati > Pseudomonadota > Alphaproteobacteria > Hyphomicrobiales > Phyllobacteriaceae > Mesorhizobium > Mesorhizobium sp. P2_F5. The sequence continues at coordinate 172,079 of NZ_JBFUEY010000001.1, forward strand.
AAATCCATCTTTTGTTCAAGGCAGATTTTACGCCGGTGCTGAGCCCGGCACTCGCTGCCACTATCGGTGGCGTCCACGAGCCGGCCGATCTGTTCAAACTGCCTATTCTCGATCCCACCGACATCTGGTGGCGGGAATGGTTCGCCCTTGCCGGTGTGCCGGCGGATGAACTTGCCAACCGCACCGGCACCAGCATGGGCGCGCAGGCCTATGAGGCGAATGCGGCAATCGCCGGCCATGGCGTGGCGATCCTGACCACGGCGCTGTTCAAGACCGAGCTCGCCGCCGGTCGCCTCATTCAGCCCTTCGACCTGGTCGGCGACGACGGGCACGCCTATTGGCTGGTCTATCCGACGGCGCGCCGCAACGTGCCGAAGATAAAGGCCTTCCGCGACTGGATCCTGGCCGAGATCGCCTGCGCTTAGGGCAGTTCGCGTTTTCCAGGATCGACAAGTACGGTCGGGTCGCCCGGTTAACCAAGCTTGAGAAAAACGCTGTCGATATCATCCGCCGGGCTTCGCCCGCACTTGTGGCGACTCAGTCGACGCTGATCAATCGTCTGCAGATTGAAGCAGGATCTATCAGTGGGCTGATGAAAGTCTATCGTGTCGAAGAAATCGAAAATAACGCCGTGCGTGTGACGCACGCGATCGAAGCATTCACACCGTTTCAAGCTGCCATAAAGGCAATCGGCCGGGAAGTTAGGTTGCGCAAAGACGAGCCCAATTGGATCCGGGTGACCGAAACGCTGACCAGAGCCAAGAAAACCCGCGATGGCAGGGTTTTCGAATATTCCGTCGGAAGCTACCCGGCCCACGGCTGAGGGCTCGGCCCTAGCTCATGATCGATGGGGTTGCGATGGCCGGCATCCAGCCAGTTCGATACTCGCGCCCGGCGAGCTACCCCTAATCCATCCAATATTCTCTCTCCGTCCGACCCCGCGCACGCCCTCCCGTGCTGCGCTGCAGCATCGAATCCGACTTGACATAATTAACGGTGAGTGAGTAATTGCTCAGCACCAAGGCAAATGCTCATCTTGGTTCATGGGAGGAATTGATGAAACTTCGCACGCTCACTTTGGGCCTGTTGTCGGCCAGCGCTCTCGCTTTCGCCGCGCATGCCGAATCCATCACCATCGCCACTGTCAACAATGGCGATATGGTCCGCATGCAGAAGCTGACGGACGACTTCACCAAGACTAACCCCGACATCACGCTCAACTGGGTCACGCTCGAAGAGAACGTGCTGCGCGAGCGCGTCACCACCGACATCGCCACCAAGGGTGGCCAGTATGACGTGATGACCATCGGCACCTACGAGGTTCCGATCTGGGCCAAGCAGAGCTGGCTGCTGCCGCTCGACAAGCTCGGCGACGACTATGACGCCAAGGACATCATCCCGGCCATTGCCGGCGGCCTGTCGGTCGACGGCAAGCTCTATGCAGCGCCCTTCTACGGCGAAAGCTCCTTTGTCATGTACCGCAAGGACCTGATGGAGAAGGCAGGGCTGACCATGCCCGACGCCCCGACCTGGGACTTCATCAGGCAGGCCGCCGACAAGATGACCGATCGCGCCAATGGCGTGAACGGCGTCTGCCTGCGCGGCAAGGCCGGCTGGGGCGAGAACATGGCCTTCCTGACCGCCATGTCGAACTCCTTCGGCGCCCGCTGGTTCGACGAGAACTGGAAGCCGCAGTTCGATCAGCCGGAATGGAAGAGCACGCTGCAGTTCTATGTCGACCTGATGAAGGCCGACGGTCCGGAGGGCGCCTCTTCCAACGGCTTCAACGAAAACCTGGCGCTGTTCCAGCAGGGCAAGTGCGGCATGTGGATCGACGCCACCGTCGCTGCCTCCTTCGTCTCGGATCCGAAGAACTCGACCGTCGCCGACAAGGTTGGCTACGCACTGGCTCCCGACAATGGTCTGGGCAAGCGCGGCAACTGGCTGTGGGCCTGGTCGCTGGCCGTTCCCGCTGGCACGCAGAAGGCTGATGCCGCCGAGAAGTTCGTGTCATGGGCGACCAGCAAGCACTACGCCGAACTGGTTGCGGCGAAGGAAGGCTGGGCTAACGTTCCTCCGGGCACGCGCTCCTCGCTCTACGCCAATGCCGAGTACCAGAAGGCGGCTCCGTTCGCCAAGATGACGCTGGACTCCATCAACGCCGCCGACCCGACGCATCCGACCGTCAAGCCGGTGCCCTATGTCGGCGTCCAGTTCGTCGCCATCCCCGAGTTCCAGGGCCTTGGCACCACCGTCGGCCAGCTCTTCTCGGCGGCTCTTGCCGGCCAGTCGAGCGTCGATGACGCCTTGAAGCAGGCCCAGGACGCTGCCACCGCGGCAATGACCGAAGGCGGTTATATCAAGTAAGGCTCCTCCCGGTGCCGACTGCCGGCCGCCTTCCTGGCCGGCAACGGCCGCCCGAATCCCAGTTCGGGCGGCCCCTTTCACACATTTGAAAATTTGGCTGACCTTGAAGGGTGACCGTCATGGCTACTCAGCAGACCCGTTCGCTTGCCCGTTTCATGATGGCGCCATCCGTGGTGCTGCTGTTCGTCTGGATGATCGTGCCGCTGGTCATCACCCTGTGGTTCTCCTTCCAGCAGTACAATCCGCTCAATCCGGTCCGTGACGGGTTCGTCGGCTTCTCCAACTACGCGCTGTTCTATTCCAACCCGGCATTCCTGCAGTCGATCCTCAATACACTTGTCCTGGTCGGCAGCGTGCTGCTGATCACCGTCATCGGCGGCATTATGCTGGCGCTGCTGATCGATCAGCCGATGTGGGGACAGGGGATCGTGCGCATCCTCGTCATCTCACCGTTCTTCGTCATGCCGCCGGTGGCGGCGCTGGTCTGGAAGAACATGATCATGCACCCGCAATACGGCGTCTTTGCCGACATTGCGCGCTTCTTCGGGGCTCAACCGATCGATTGGTTCGGGCAGCATCCGATGATGGCGATCATCATCATCGTCGCCTGGCAATGGCTACCCTTCGCCACGCTGATCCTTTTGACCGCGCTGCAGTCGCTCGACGGTGAGCAGAAGGAAGCCGCCGAGATGGACGGCGCCGGCTTCGTCAGCCGCTTCATCTATCTGACGCTGCCGCACATGTCGCGCGCCATCACCGTCGTCATCCTGATCCAGACCATCTTCCTGCTGTCGGTCTATGCCGAGATCCTGGTCACCACCAATGGCGGCCCCGGCTACGCCTCCACCAACCTGCCCTTCCTCGTCTACCAGAAGGCATTGCTGGAGTTCAAAATCGGCCAGGCATCCGCCGGCGGTGTCATCGCCGTCATTCTCGCCAACATCGTCGCCTTCTTCGCCATGCGCGCGGTCGGCAAGAACCTGGACAAGTAAGGGAGGATACGATGGCACGTGCAGTCACCACCCAACACAAGGTCATTGCGACAGGCGCCGCCTGGATCGTCGCGCTGCTGATCTTCTTCCCGATCCTTTATACGATCATCACCTCGTTCAAGTCGGAGCAGGAAGCCATCCAGGGCTTCGCGCTGATCCCGTCGGGGACGTTCGAGAGCTATACCGAGGTCCAGGCGCAGAGCGGCTACTTCAAGTTCTTCTTCAACTCGGTGCTGCTCTCGGTCGGCTCGACCATCCTGGCCCTGATCGTTGCGGTTCCGGCCGCCTGGTCGATGGCTTTCTCGCCGGGCAAATGGACCAAGGACATCCTGATGTGGATGCTCTCGACCAAGATGATGCCGGCGGTTGCCGTGCTGTTCCCGATCTACCTGATCTTCCGCGACACCGGCCTGCTCGACAGCCGCGTCGGCCTGATGATCATGCTGATGCTGATCAACCTGCCGATCGTGATATGGATGCTCTACACCTACTTCCGCGAAATCCCGGGTGAAATCCTCGAAGCGGCGCGCATGGACGGCGCCACGCTGTGGGGCGAGATCATCTATGTGCTGACCCCGATGGCGGTGCCGGGCATCGCTTCGACCATGCTGCTCAACATCATCCTGGCGTGGAACGAAGCGTTCTGGACCATTCGTCTCACCACCACCGAGGCGGCGCCGCTGACGGCGTTCATCAGTTCGTTCTCAAGCCCGCAAGGCCTGTTCTGGGCCAAGCTTTCGGCGGCGTCGACGCTGGCGATCGCCCCCATCCTGATCATGGGCTGGTTCAGCCAGAAGCAGCTGGTGCGCGGCCTGACGTTCGGAGCCGTGAAGTAAACCGAAACTGCCTGAAGCAACCGGCTAAAAATAACCCCTCGGGGAGGAAACCATGGGAAACATCACGCTCAAGAACGTCTCCAAGCATTTCGGATCGACGGTCATCATTCCGGGTCTCGACCTGGTCATCGAAAATGGCGAGTTCGTCGTCTTCGTCGGCCCGTCGGGTTGCGGCAAGTCCACGCTGCTGCGCCTTATCGCCGGTCTCGAAGACACCAGCGGCGGCACCATCAACATCGATGGCCGTGACGTCACCGGCGCGGCGCCGGCCAAGCGCAAGCTGGCCATGGTGTTCCAGTCCTATGCGCTCTACCCGCATATGACGGTGGCCAAGAACATCGGTTTCCCCTTGAAGATGGCGGGCGAGGATGTTGCGACGATCGACAAGAAGGTGAAGGACGCGGCTCGCGTGCTGAACCTCACCAACTATCTCGAACGCCGGCCCGGCCAGCTCTCCGGCGGCCAGCGCCAGCGCGTCGCTATCGGCCGCGCCATCGTGCGCCAACCCTCGGCCTTCCTGTTCGATGAGCCGCTGTCCAACCTTGACGCAGCACTGCGCGGCACCATGCGCCTCGAAATCAGCGAGCTGCATCATCAGCTCAAGACGACGATGGTCTACGTCACCCACGACCAGATCGAAGCCATGACCATGGCCGACAAGATCGTCGTGCTCAATGCCGGCAACATCGAACAGGTCGGCTCGCCGATGGAACTCTACAAGTCGCCGAAGAACCTGTTCGTGGCGGGCTTCATCGGTTCGCCGAAGATGAACCTGATCGAAGGCGCGCCGGCCGCCAAATACAACGCCAAGACTATCGGCATCCGTCCCGAGCATATGAACATCTCGACCACGGCGGGTGACTGGAAAGCCCTTGTCGGCGTCGCCGAACATCTGGGATCCGACACCTTCCTGCACGTCCAGGCTGACGGCGTCGGGTCGCTGACCGTGCGCGCCGATGGCGAAATGCCTGTTCGTCACGGCGACACCATTTACCTCACGCCCGACAAGGTCCGGATGCACCGCTTCGGCCCCGACGGAAAGGCGCTGACGCAGTGAGGCTGAAAGGCAAATCGGCGCTGATCACCGGATCCGCACGCGGCATCGGCAGGGCTTTTGCCGAAGCCTATACGCGCGAAGGTGCTGTGGTCGCGATCGGCGACATCAATCTGGAGGCCGCGGAAAAGACGGCCTCGCAGATTGGCGGCGGCGCCTATGCCGTGAAGCTGGACGTCACCAATCTTGCCTCGATCGAATCCGCGGTGGGTGCTGTCGAGAAAAAGACCGGCGGGCTCGACATTCTGATCAACAACGCTGCTTTGTTCGACCTGGCGCCGATCGTCGAGATATCGAAGGCGAGCTACGACAGGCTGTTTTCGGTCAATGTCGCCGGCACTTTGTTCATGCTGCAGGCCTCGGCCCGTTCGATGATCGCAAGGGGCAAGGGCGGCAGGATCATCAACATCGCCAGCCAGGCCGGACGGCGCGGCGAGGCGCTGGTCGCCGTCTACTGCGCCACCAAGGCTGCGGTCATCTCGCTCACCCAGTCGGCAGGGCTCGACCTGATCAAGCACCGCATCAACGTCAATGGCATCGCGCCGGGCGTCGTCGACAGCGATATGTGGGATGAGGTCGATGCGCTGTTCGCCAAATACGAGAACCGGCCGAAGGGCGAGAAGAAGCGGCTGGTCGGTGAGGGTGTACCTTACGGCCGCATGGGCAAGCCGGAGGACCTGACCGGCATGGCCGTGTTCCTGGCCAGCGACGATGCCGAATACATCGTCGCCCAGACCTACAATGTCGATGGCGGCCAATGGATGAGTTGACGCGGATGAGTTGAGGGGGGAGGCGCCCCTATCCCTTTCCTCCGGGGAGAAAGGCGTCGCGGGGCGGGGCGGCATGAATGCCAAAGGGCACGTGCCGCCCACGCACTCCAACCTGAAGGACTGAGGGCGGAATTGTCAGGCCGGCAAAGGGTAAGCACCGGCAAAAGGGTAAAGCAGATGACCGTGAAACTCTCTTCCTCCATCCTCGCCAAACTCCCAGCCAAGGTTGCCGGTCCGCAATACGACCGCGCCAGGCTCAAGGCCGGTATCGTCCATTTCGGCGTCGGCAATTTCCATCGCTCGCACCAGGCCGTCTATCTCGACGACCTCTTCAATGCGGGCATCGGCCATGACTGGGCGCTGATCGGCGCCGGTGTCTTCGAGGGCGAGAAAATCGGCCGCACCAAGCTGCAGGAGCAGGACTGGCTGACCACGGTGGTCGAGCAGGATTCCGACCATATGAGCGCCCGCGTCACCGGCGTCATGATCGACTTCCTGACGCCCGGCGATGCCGATGCCATCATCGACCAGCTTGCCGATCCGGCGATCAAGATCGTGTCGCTGACCATCACCGAAGGCGGCTACTTCATCGATCCGGCCTCGGGCAAGTTCAATCCGACCCATCCCGACATCGTCGCCGATGCGCAGGCAGGCACGACGCCGAAGACAGTGTTCGGCCTCATTCTCGCCGGGCTGATGCGCCGCCGCGCCGATGGCATCGTGCCATTCACCGTCATGTCTTGTGACAACATCCCCCACAACGGCCATGTCACCTCCGATGGCGTCATTGGATTGGCCCGGCTGATCGACGAGGATCTGGCGAATTGGGTGAGCGACAACGTCGCCTTTCCGAACGGCATGGTCGACCGCATCACGCCGGCCACGTCCGATCGCGAGCGCGGCATTCTGGCGACGGAATTCGGCCTTGAGGACAACTGGCCGGTGTTCTGCGAACCGTTCAAGCAATGGGTGCTGGAGGATCATTTCACCGACGGCCGGCCGCCGCTGGAAAAGGTCGGCGTACAATTCGTGAGGGATGTCGCTCCCTATGAGTTGATGAAGATCCGCATCCTCAATGGCGGCCATGCCACCATCGCCTATCCGGCCGGGCTGATGGATATCCATTTCGTCCATGAGGCGATGCAGGAGCCGCTGGTGCGCGGCTTCCTCGCCAAGCTCGAGCATGACGAGATCATCCCGACCGTGCCGCCGGTGCCGGACACCGTGCTGGCGGATTACTATCAGCTCATCGAGCACCGCTTCTCCAACCCCAAGATCGGCGACACCATCCGCCGGCTTTGCCTCGACGGTTCCAACCGGCAGCCGAAATTCATCATCCCGACCATCGCCGACCGGTTGAAAGCCGGCAAAAGCGTCGCTGGTCTGGCGCTGGAATCAGCACTTTGGTGCCGCTACTGCTTCGGCACCACCGACAGCGGCGCCGTCATCGAGGCCAATGATCCCAGCTGGGACAGGCTGCAGGCCACCGCCAAGGCGGCGAAGGACAAGCCCGGCGCCTGGCTGGCGATGGAGGACATCTATGGCGATGTCGGCCGCTCGGCGCCGTTCGCCGAGGCCTTCGCCCATGCGCTCAACGTCTTGTGGGCGAATGGCACGCGCGCGACGCTGACGCGCTACATCGCCGGCAAGCTCTGACGCGAGCCGCAATGACGCCCGAACTGGTCATCTTCGACTGTGACGGCGTGCTGGTCGACAGCGAGGCGCTCTCCGTCTCGGCCCTGCTCGGCATGATTTCTGCAGCCGGTGGCTCGGTCAGCGAGGATACCGCCTACGAGCATTTCCTCGGCAAGAGCATGAAGAGCGTGCGCGAAATCCTCGGCCGCGACTTCCGCGTAGACATCACCGATCGGCATCTGACCGAAATGCGCGTCGAATTGATGCGCAAATTCCGCGAGGAGCTGAAGCCGATACCCGGCATCAGGGACGTCCTGCCGAAGCTGGGCGTACCTTGCTGCGTCGCCTCTTCCGGCACGCTCGACCGTATCCGCTATGCGCTCGACGTCACCGGCCTGCTCCACCTGCTCGAACCGCATTTGTTCAGCGCCGCCATGGTCGCGCGCGGCAAGCCGGCGCCGGATCTTTTTCTGCACGCCGCGGCCGCCATGGGCGCGTATCCTGGCAACTGCATCGTCGTCGAGGACAGCCCGGCCGGCATCGCCGCGGCGCGTGCCGCCGGCATGCGCGTCTTTGCCTTCACCGGCGGCTCGCACGCCGGCAACCCGGCCTTGAAAGCGCGGCTTGCGTCGAGTGAACCGGACTTTATATTCGCTGACATGCTGCAATTGCCCGATCTGATTGCAGGCCTGGGAGCGAGAGTAAAAGCATCTTGACGAAAAGCTTCGTTTGCGCGGTCGATGTCGGCACCGGGAGCGCCCGCGCGGGCATTCTCGACACCACCGGCGCCTTGCTCGGCCGCGCCGAGCATCCGATCGTCATGAACCAGCCGAAGGCCGATCATGCCGAGCACAATTCGCAGGATATCTGGTCGGCAGTGTGCATCGCGGTCCGCGCGGCACGCGAAAAGGCGGGCGTGGCGGCGCAGGACATTGTCGGCATCTCGTTCGACGCCACCTGCTCGCTGGTGGTGCTGAACAGGGATGGCGGCCAGCTCAGTGTCTCGGTGACGGGCGAACGGCGCTGGGACACCATCGTCTGGCTCGACCATCGCGCCATCGCCGAGGCCGATGAATGCACGGCAAGCGGCCACGCCGTGCTCGATTATATCGGCGGCGTCATGTCGCCCGAAATGGCGACGCCGAAGCTGATGTGGCTGAAGCGCAATCTACCTGGAACATGGCATGAAGCCGGCTATCTATTCGACCTCACCGATTTCCTGACCTGGAAGGCGACCGGCTCGCTGGCGCGCTCGCAATGCACGCTGACCGCCAAATGGACCTATCTGGCACATGAAGACACCGGCTGGCGGCGCGATTTCTTCGAGACCGTCGGACTCAGCGATCTTTTCGAACACGGCAATCTGCCGGAGAAGGCAAGTGCGGTTGGCGCCGATATCGGCACGCTCTCGGCAGAAGCGGCAGCCGAGCTTGGTCTGACGGGAAAATGCCGGGTCGGGGCCGGCGTCATCGACGCCTATGCCGGCGCGCTTGGCGTGCTCGGCGGCTTTGCCGGCGACGAGCAGGATATCGGCCGGCATCTGGCGCTGATTGCCGGCACATCGAGCTGCGTCATGGCGATGTCGCCTGACCCGCAGCCCTTTGCCGGCGTCTGGGGCCCATACTACGGCGCCGCTCTGCCAAAACTGTGGCTGTCGGAAGGTGGCCAGTCGGCAACGGGCGCGCTGCTCGACCACATCATCCGCTGGCACGGCGCCGGCGGTGAGCCGGACGCCGCCATGCATGCCAAAATCGCCAGGCGCGTCGCCGAACTGCGCATCGCCGAGGGTGACAAGCTCGCCGCCAGGCTGCATGTGCTGCCCGATTTCCACGGCAACCGTTCGCCGCTTGCCGACCCGCATGCTGTCGGCGTGGTCAGCGGGCTGACGCTGGATTCCTCTTTCGACAGCCTGTGCAAGCTCTACTGGCGCACCGCCGTCGGCATAGCGCTCGGCGTGCGCCATGTGCTGGAGGCGCTGAACGAGAACGGCTATTTGATCGACACGCTGCATGTCACTGGCGGCCACACCAAGAACCCGTTGCTGATGGAGCTCTATGCCGACGCCACCGGCTGCGCCGTCATCGAGCCGCTGGCCGACGAAGCGGTTCTGCTCGGCACCGGCATGATCGCCGCCACCGCCGCCGGACTGTTTCCGGACCTGAATGCCGCCTGCGTCGCCATGCAGCAAGGCGGCCGGACGCGCGCGTCGAACCCGGCTACGGCAGGCCGCTTCGACCGCGACTACAAGATTTTCCTCGAAATGCACCGCCAGCGGCAGGCGCTCGACGCCATCAGTTAGGATTTTCTCGTCTGCGCAAGGATGCGCCTGACGTCGCGTCGAACAGGTGGACGCTCTCCTCCTCGAACGTATAGCGCACAGGCGCGCGCAACGCCGGGCATTCGCGGGCCGGCACCAGCGCGCTGACCTCCTTGCCGCCGCAGGCGAAGGTCACCAGCGCGTCATTGCCGTGGAATTCGATGAGATCGGCCGTGCCTTGCAGAGGATCGATGCTGTCCCCGGCGCCGGCGGTCTTCAGGTCCGGGGGCCGGATCCCAAGCACGGCGCGATGCAAGCCGCGCAGATTGAAGCCGGAGCCTTCGATGGAAAAGGTCGCGCCGGCGCTGGTCAGGATCCACCGGTCGTCTTTCCGCCCGACGGCCACGTCGATGAAATTCATGTTCGGCGTGCCGATGAAGCCGGCGACGAACAGATTGCCCGGCCGCCTGTAAATCTCCGCCGGCGAGCCGATCTGTTCGATGACGCCGTCCCTGAGCAGCACGATGCGGTCGGCCAGCGTCATCGCTTCGAGCTGATCGTGAGTGACATAGACAGTGGTGGTCTTCAGCGACTGGTGCAGCCGGGCGATCTCGACCCGCATATGGTTGCGCAGTTTGGCGTCGAGATTGGACAGCGGCTCGTCGAACAGGAACACCTTTGGCGTCTTGATCATGGCGCGTGCAATCGCCACGCGCTGCTGCTGGCCGCCGGAAAGCGCGGTCGGCTTGCGGGCGAGGTAGGGCTCGAGGCCGAGCGTCTTTGCAACCGCCTCGACCCGCTTCTGGATCTCGGCGGCCGGCACCTTCTGCCGCTTGAGGCCGAAGGCGATGTTGTCGAAGATCGTCATATGCGGGTAGAGCGCATAGTTCTGGAACACCATGGCGATGCCACGGTCACCGGGGTCGAGGTCATTGACCACTCTGCCGCCGATCGACACCTCGCCGCCGCTAATGTCCTCCAGCCCGGCCAGCATCCTCAGCAAGGTCGACTTGCCGCAGCCGGACGGGCCGAGGAACACGACGAATTCGTGCTCCTCGATCGAGAGGTTGAGATCGCGGATGACGGTCGTGGCGCCGTACGCCTTGTCGACATGAGAGCACACGATTGCGGACATGATCAGCCCTTCTCGCCGGTGAGCAGGATTTGCAGCTTGACGTCTTGCGGGTTGCCTTGCGCCGCCCGCTCGAAGGCCTCGATGCTGTCGGCAAAAGCATAAGTGCCGGTGATCAGCGGCTTGAGGTCGACCTTCCCCGAGGCGATCAGCTGCAGCGCGCGGTCGAAGATGTTGGCGTAGCGGAACACCGTCTCGATGCGCACTTCCTTGGAGATCGCCGCCGGAACGTTCAGGCTTACCGGCTCGACCGGAAGCCCGACCAGCACCACAGCGCCGCCCGGCCGCACGACATCGAACAAATTGGCGAAAGCCTTGGGGCTGCCGCTTGCCTCGAACACGATATCGGCGCCCCAATTGTCGGTCGCGGCAGCAACGGCGTCGACCAGCGATTGCTCGCCGATATTGACCGGGACGATGCCGGCATATTGCGCGGCGATCTCGAGCTTGGGCGCGGAAAAATCGGAGATCAGCACTTTCGAGCAGCCACCGGCAACGGCCGCCAGCGCGATCATGATGCCGATCGGCCCGCAGCCGACGACAACAGCGACATCGCCCGGCACGATGCGGGCACGGCTTGCCGCCTGCATGCCGATAGCAAAGGGTTCGACCATCGCGCCTTCGGCAAAGGAAACATTGTCCGCCAGTCTGTAGGTAAAGGCGGCCGGATGCACCGCATAGGGCGCAAGCACGCCATGCACCGGCGGCGTCGCCCAGAAGGTGACGTCGGGATCGACATTGTAGATGCCGAGCCTTGTCGCGCGCGACGACAGGTTCGGCACGCCGGGCTCCATGCAGACCCGGTCGCCGACCTTCAACGTCTCGWCATTGGCGCCGACCTGGACGACCGTTCCCGCAGCTTCATGGCCGAGCACCATCGGCGCTCGCACGACATAGCTGCCGATGGCGCCGTGCGTGTAATAGTGCACGTCGCTGCCGCATACGCCGACCGTATGGATGGCGATTTTGACGTCGTCCGGTCCGACGTCGAGCGGCAGCGCGATTTCGCGCAGCGACAGTTCGCCTTTTTTCTCAAGCACCAGTGCCCGCATCGGTCAGTCCTCGCATCAAGTCTTTTTTTGCCGGAAAACGGAATTCAGGAAGCCGCTGAGCACGCCGAGAAACAGCAACGGCGGCAGCGACAACAGCACGACCGAGGCGTTGAGGATTCCCCACGGTACGTTCATGCCTTGCTGGGAGAGTTCGGAAGCGACGATCGGCAAGGTCTTGGCGTTGGAACTCGACAGCATCAGCGCGATCAGGAACTCGTTCCACACCAGCACGAAGCTGAAGGCGACAGCGCCGATCAGCGAGCGCGCCGCAACTGGCAGCGCAATCCGCCAGAACACCGAATAGGCGCCGTAGCCGTCGACGAAGGCGGCTTCCTCGATCTCCTTGGGCACGGCCTGGAAAGCGGGAATGGCGAGCCACATGATCACCGAGATGGTGAGCAGCGAATAGGTGACGATCAGCGCCGGCAGCGTGTCGTAGAGCCCGATCTGCAGCCAGATCACCATCAGCGGAATGGCGACCGCGACCGGCGGCAGGAAGCGCAGCGACAGCACGAAGAACTGGATGTCGCCGGCCCAACGGTTGGGGTAGCGCGCTACGGCATAGGCGGCCGGCAGGCCGAGCACGACGCCGATCAGCACCGCGCAACCGCAGGCGATGACCGAATTGTAGAGCCCGGTCATGACGCTGTCGCGGCCGATGATGTAGCTGATGTTGTCGAATGTCGGCGTGAACACCAGGCGCGGCACGCGGGTGATGATGTCGACATTGTTCTTCAGCGAATTGAGCGCCGTCCACGCGAGCGGAAACACCGCCATGAAGCCGGCAAATGCCAGGACGGTCTTGCCAATGAGCAGGCCCAATCTTGCGTGATGTGGCCTCATGCCTGCACCCGTTTCCACAGCATGGTGAAGGTGATCACGGTCGCGATCATCATCAGCACCGCCATGGCCGAGGCGTAGGACACCTTGCCGGATTCGATGAAGCCCTGCGAGAAAGCGTACATGTCGAGCGTCTCGGTCGCCACGCCCGGCCCGCCGCGGGTCATCACATAGATCAGGTCGAAGGAGCGCAGCGATTCGATCATCTTGACGAACATCAGGCTGATCAGCGGCGCCTTCAGCATCGGCAAGGTCACGTAGGCATGGATCTGCCAGCGTTTGGCATGGTCGAGCCGCGCCGCTTCGATCGGCTGCGGCGGCAAGGTCTCCAGGAGCTTCAGCACGATGACGGCGAAGAACAGCCCCCATTGCCAGACATCGACCGAGGCGACGGCAAACAGCGCCGTCGATGGTTTCGACAGCGGATCGAAAATCAGCCCGCCGGTGATCAGCCGGTAGGGGTAGGTGGCGATGCCATAGAGCGGATGATAGGCGAACTTCCACACGAAGGCCGCCGAGACGCGCGGCAACAGCACCGGGATGATGAACAGCAGGCAGTAGATGTTGCGCAGCCGCGGCGACGCCACTTCGAACATCAGCACGCCGAGCCCGATCGCCACCACCATCGTCGCCACCACGGTGACGACCTCCCATTTCACCGACACCCAGACGGCGTTGAGGAAACGCCGGTCGAGGAACAGATCGATGAAGTTCGACAGCCAGACCCAGGAATAGTCCGACGAGCTCAGTTCGCGGTTCTGCAGGGCGATGACGATGGCGTAGAGCGTCGGCACCATCGACAACACCAGAAGAATGGCGAGCGTCGGAACGAGAAACGTCACGGGCAAGGAAGAGCGTCGGCGCATTGCCTATCCTCGGGCTATGCCTTTCGGGAGTGGCGGGGGACCCGCGGCGCACAGGTCCCGGCATTGCGTTGAATGCCGTGGACCGCGCGCCGCGGGCGGGAGGATTACTTCTTCTTCACCAACTCGTTGGCGTAGGCTTCGAGCTCATCGAGGCCGCCTTTGACGTCGGTGCGTGTGCCGGTGACCAGCTCTTCCAGGATGATGCCCCAGCGGTCGCCGAGATCCGGCCAGCGCGGATCCTGCCAGAAGTTGACCGCCGTCACCTTGCCGGTCTCGGCAAGCGCCTGGCCGAGGTCGGCGCCGTAAATGTCGGCGAACTCCTTGCTGGACAGGATGCTGGTGCGGTTGAGTTCACCGAATTGGTGCGCGTCGAGCCGGCGCTTCTCGTTCTCCTTCGACGTCGCCCAGGCGATGAACAGGCCGGCGCATTGCTTCGAGGCATCATCGACGTTGGCCTTGGCGGCAATGGCAAGACCATGACCATAACCGCCGCCGGTCAGCGGCGACGGCGGTGGCAGGAAGCCGATCTTGCCGACCACTTGCGAGGTCTTCGGGTCGACGGCCATGCCCGACAGCGGCGTCGACTCGACGAGGATGGCGACCTGGCCCGACAGGAACGCGCCGGTCGATTCATCCCAGCTGCCGGTCTGTGTGCCGGGCGCCGAATCCTTGAACAGCTTCAGGTAGGTCTCGGTCGCCTTGACGGCGGCTTCGGAGTTGAAAGCCGGATTGTCGCCATCGAACCATTTGCCGCCATAGGCCTTGAAGAACGGCATCCAGCGCCAGACATTGGCGCCCGAGCCACGCGCGCCGCGCAGCGCAATGCCGTACATGCCCTTGTCCGGGTCGGTCAGCTTCGGCACGTCGGCAATCAATTCGTCCAGTGTCTTCGGCGGCTGGATGCCGGCGGCCTCCAGAATGTCCTTGCGGTAGACCATCAGGTCGCCGCCGCCGGTCAGCGGCGCGAACCAAACCTTGCCGTCATAGGTGGCGACTTTCTGCCGGCCCGGATCGAAATCGGCATAGTCATAGTCAGCCGGATAATAATCGGTCAGCGGCACGATCCATTTCGACGAGGCGAACAGCGCAACATTGGCTTCGTCGACATAGTAGACGTTGTAGTTGCCGACAGTGGACGCATCGGCGCGCGACTTTGCCCGCCGGTCGTTCTCGTTGAGATAGTCGATCTGGAAACTGGCGCCGGCCAGTTTCTGGAACTCGTCCTTGGACTCTTCCAGCAGCGTCAGGCCGTCGCGCGGCTGCGCCAGCACCTTGACCGGCGTCGAGCAGACCGGCGCCGCCAGCGCCATGGTCGAGAGGGTGGTGGTAAGCATGAAAGCTGCGCTTATGCTCGCAGCGAGCCGAATTGGTTTCATTGGTTTTCTCCTCCAGGAACAGTCGCAGGAAGCGGAAGTCCTCGGTTGCGCGATCCTCGCCATCGCCCGAGCGACAAGCCACCCATCGCCAAAATGAGGAGTTACTAAAGGCCGCGCTAGAAGCCCCGGTGCAGCAGACCTGTACTTTTATGCATTGTGCGCTGCAAAAGTCGAACGATCTGAACGCGCTTCGTCAGATGAGTACCGATGGAGAGAAGAAGGCCGGTTTCAGGCACGCAGCGTCAGCCGTTGCCGCGACAGCTTGCGGTAGGATGACGGCGTCATCCTGTGCTTGCGCAGGAAGGCACGGTTGAAGTTGGAGATATTCATGTAGCCGACCTGGAAGCAGATGTCGGTGATCGGAATATCGGTGTCGGCGAGCAGCTTGCAGGCCTGCCAGAGCCGGAGCTTGGCGATGTGGTCGCTGAAACTGTTGCCGGTGTTTTTCTGGAAGAAGCGCGAGAACGTGCTTTCGCTCATCCCCGCCAGTTCCGCCACCTCCGGCAGCTTCAGGTCCTCGGCGAAATGCTGGAACAGATAGGTCAGCGTGCGCTGGATGATGTCCAGCGAGGTGGCGTCGAGGGCGGGCGAGAAATCCGGTGACGATAAAAGCTCGTATTCGTCGGTCCTGGCCAGCAGATCCACCAGTTCGAGGAACAGGCAAAGCCGGGCGAGCCCGTGCACCGTGCCCATCCGCTCCATCAGCGCGGCGCCTTCGAGCGCGGTGCGGCCATGGAAGACGATGCCACGCAGCGACCGCTCCAGGAACGGCTCCAACTCGCGCAGCTCCGGCAACAACCCGGCCGATCCGCGCAGCCTTTCGGGATCGAACTGCAGGACGATGTCGCGCCCTTCGATCAGCTCGCCTGGCTGCACCGCCGTTACCCAGTCATGCGGTAGCCCGCCGCCGACGATGGTCAGGTAGCCCGGCCCGAACTCGCCGATGTGATCGCCGACCAGCACCACACCGGAAGACTTCCTCAGGAGATGGATTTCGTATTCCGGATGGAAATTCCAGACATTGCGTTCCCAGGGATAGTCGTCGAGCCGCCACAGAAAACTGTCGCTCGCCTCGGTGACGATATGCTCGAAGGCAGGCACCGTGCGCGGGATCGCGGCCGTGTTCTTTCTGCGCCTGAATGCCATCGTCTGCTCTCCGGGCGAAATCCGGATGCGGTCCGGTCTCGGCTCGTTCCTAGAGCAAATTCAGGAAAAGTGTGAGCGGTTTTCCCGGGAAAAGCGCGTAGCGCTTTCCCTTGGGAATTGCGTAGAAACAAAGAGATAGAGCGGCTCACCGTTTCCGTGAAACGGCGAAACGCTCTAGCAGTCTGTCGCAGGCAAGTGAACGATGTCTATCTTCGCGATTTCAACGCCGGCTCTCGATGATCTCGATGAAACGGGCGAACAGCCCGGCCTGGGATTTGATGCCGAGCTTGCGATGGATGTTGCGGCGGTGAACCTTCACGGTTCCCGGCACGATGCGCATGGCTCTCGCGATCGACTCGGTGGAATGCCCCTGCAGCACCAGATCGACGACATGCTTTTCGCGCGGAGTCAGCGACAGGCTCTCCCAGATGTGGGCGCGGTCGAATTCGTTCACCGCCGCGATCGTTTCGCCCTGCTCCGCTTCGTCCGGCTCGTCAGCCGTAAGTGCGGGCCAGCGCAACCGGGCGAAACCGATCACCGCCGGCGCCATGTCGCGCAGCAGCCTGGTATCGGCGGTGCCGAAGGGCCCCGAGGCCTGCAATCGCATCAGCGACAGCACCAGCGCATCCTTGCCGGGCAATGGCACGAAGAAGCCGACCTCCTCGGCCAGCCTTGTCTGGCTGTAGTAGGTGCGAAAATATTCGCTGGCATAGAAGCGGTCGGGCGCCAGTTCGCGCATACGCCAGAACCCCTCCTTGCGCTCCACCGCCGCGTGGTGGAACGGATCGAGCAGATAAGGCCCTTCTTGATAGAGCGTGACGAAGACATGGCTCTCGGCCGGCGAGAAGGTTTCGAACAGCAGCGGCGGTCGCGAGGCACCGCGATAACCGAAGATCACGCAGTGGTCGAAGCTGACATGCTGCCTCAGCCAATCGACCATAGCCTGGCCGAACAGGTCGCCGTTGGTCTCTCGCGTCGCCGCGATAAGGGCAGCGAGTTGGCTGTATTCGTCGCTGCGGGACGCACTCAAACTATACCCCCTTAAACGAGAAAATAGATCAGATATACCACCTGCGAGGTATATACTAGCCGCCATTGGCTCTGGTAGCGTCCTGACATAGCCCTGTTGCTGGAGCCAGCACTTTGACCGCAGTGCCCGACATCGAGTTTCGCGGCGTCACCAAGCGCTATGGCGCGGTGACCGCTGTCAGCGGCATCGATCTGACCGTCCCTCCGTCCGCCTTTGTCGCCCTTCTCGGACCGTCCGGCTGCGGCAAGACGACCTGCCTGCGCATGATCGGCGGCTTCGAGCAGCCGAGCGAAGGCCAGGTGTTCATCCGCGGCCGGGACATGGCCGGCACGCCGCCCTATCGCCGGCCGGTCAACATGGTGTTCCAGCAATACGCGCTGTTTCCGCACCTCGATGTGGAAGCCAATGTGTCTTACGGACTGCGCCAGGCACGGCCGCGCCTGTCGTCGCAGGAAATCGGCCGCCGCGCCGGCGAAGCGCTCGAAATGGTGCGGCTCGCCGGCTATGGCGGCCGCAAGATCCACGAACTCTCCGGCGGCCAGCAGCAGCGCGTCGCACTGGCGCGCGCCCTGGTCAACAAGCCGGCGGTGCTGCTGCTCGACGAACCGCTTGCCGCGCTCGACAAGAAACTGCGCACCGACATGCAGATCGAGCTGCAGAACCTGCAGCGTGAGATAGGCATCACCTTCGTGCTGGTCACCCACGACCAGGAGGAAGCGCTGTCGATGAGCGACTTCGTCTGCGTCATGAACGGCGGCCGTATCGTCCAGCTCGGCCAGCCGAGCGAGATCTATGACGAGCCGGCCGACCTGTTCGTCGCCGATTTCGTCGGCAAGACCAATCTGTTGAGCGGCAAGGTCGCCGGGCATACAGGCGATCTGGTGAATGTGGCGCTCGCCGACGGAACCGTCATTGCCGCGCGCAAGCGAACCGCCTTGCAGCAAGGCGAGACCGTTTCGGTCAGCCTGCGCCCTGAATCGCTAAGCCTCGGCGCCACGGAAGGCAGCCCGTTCAAGGGCATCGTCCGCAACCGGATATTTTTGGGCTCGACCGCGGAATACGCGATCGAGGTGCAAGGCATCGGAACGCTGCTGGCCAAGGCCGACCATGTGATCGGCCATGGCAATCTCTTCAAGCCGGGTGAACCCGTCGCCATCGGCTTTGCCTCCGGGACGCCGCTGGCGTTTCCGGAGACCAAGAACAACGGGACCAACCAGAGGGTAGCAAAAAATGTCGAAATCATATCGTGACGGACTGCCGATAAGCCCTGAGAACTTCGTCGACCAACTGATGCGTTTGAAGCGCGGCTCGATCGGCCGCCGCGATTTCCTCGGCCTCACCGGCCTGGGCATCGCGACCGCGGTGATGGCGCGCGAGATCGGCATCATGCCGACGTCGGCCTTTGCCGCCGAAAACCTTGGCGACCGCATGTCGATCGCCACCTGGCCGAACTATCACGACCCGCAGACCTTCGAAAACTTCAAGAAGGACACCGGCGTCGCCGTCGAGGTCAACGTGTTCGGCTCCAATGAGGAAATGCTGGCCAAGCTGCAGGCCGGCGCCTCGGGCTGGAGCCTCTTCGTGCCGACCAACTACACGATCTCGACCTACAAGAAGCTCGGCATCATCGATCCGCTCGATATGGCGAAGCTGCCGAATTTCGACGGCTCCCAGGAAGACCCACGCTTCACCTCGGAGGGCACGATCAAGGGCACGACCTACGCGGTGCCGAAGAACTGGGGCACGACCGGTTTTGCCGTCAACACCAAGAAGCTGGCCAAGCCGATGACCAGCTGGAAGGAGTTCTGGGACGTCGCCATGGTCGAGGGCGATGGCCGCACCATGGTGCATGACTATCAGTTGACCACCATCGGCAACGCGCTGAAATATTACGGCTATTCCTTCAACTCGCTTAAGCAGGACGAACTCGCCAAGGCGGAGGAACTGCTGCTCAAGGTCAAGCCGCATCTGTTCGCGGTCTCGTCCGACTATCAGCCGGGCATGCGGGCGGGCGACGCCTGGATGACCATGTGCTGGACGAATGACGGCGCACAGCTGCATCGCGATATCCCCGAGATCGCCTATGTGCTGGGCAAGGAAGGCGGCGAGATCTGGACCGACTTCTACGCCATCCCGAAGGATGCGCCGAACAAGCCTGCCGGCTATGCCTTGCTCAACTATCTGATGACCCCTGAGGTCGCGGTGAAGGAGCATCTGGCCAATGGCGCGCCCTCGACCGATGCGCGCGTCAACAAGCTGCTGCCCAAGGAAGTGCTGGACAATCCTATCCTCTATCCTGCGGCCGACCTGTTGACGCCGCTTGAGTTCGGCGCGGCGGCAACGCTGACCGATCCGGGCCGCGCCGAGCTGATGGCGCGCTTCAAGTCGGCTTGAAGCCGGCCTGACGCAAACGGAAAACCGGCGGGCATATGTCCGCCGGCATCGGGGCGGTTTCCATGCACGGCAACAGATTTCGGCATAATATCCTGACAGCGCTGCTGCTCGCTCCGGCTACAGTGTGGCTGGTGGTGTTTCTGGTATTGCCGTTCATCGCCATTGCCGTGTTCAGCGTCGGTGAGCGGGCGCCGGAGGGCGGCTACCAGGCCGCCTTCACGCTGGCGCAATACGCCAACCTCCCGGCGCGGGCGACCGCCTTCTGGAACACGATGATGCTGGCGCCGGTGGGCGCGCTCGCCTGTCTGCTCGTCGCCTATCCCGTCGCCTACTACCTTGCCTTGAAGGCGCCGCAACGCTGGCGGCTGATCCTGCTTGCGCTCGTCGTCATTCCGTTCTGGACCAGCCTTTTGATGCGCACCTATGCCTGGATGTACATTCTGGGCGGACGCGGCATCCCGGCGCTGCTGGCCTTTGTCGGCATCGAGGATGTCAGGCTGATCAACACGCCGGGCGCCGTGCTGCTCGGCATCGTCTACGGCTATCTACCGCTGATGATCCTGCCGATCTATGTCAGTCTCGAGCGGCTCGACCGTCGGCTGCTGGAGGCCTCCGCCGATCTCGGCGCGACGCCGCTCTCAACCTTTCTAGGTGTGACGCTGAAACTGTCGCTGCCGGGCGTGATGACAGGTTTCTCGCTGGTCATGATCCTGCTGCTTGGCGAATACCTGATCCCGACGCTGCTTGGCGGCGGCAAGGTGTTCTTCATCGGCAATGCGCTGGTCGACCTGTTCCTGCAGTCGCGCAACTGGCCGTTCGGATCGGCCATCGCGATCACGCTGGTGGCGGTTTCTGTGGTGGTGCTGATCGCCGCCAATCGTATTTCGACACGGGTATCGGGCGCTCGCAGGGTGGATCTGATCTGATGCGCGCCTTCGTCACCGCCGTCTTTGCCTTCCTCTATCTGCCGATCGCGCTGGTCGTGCTGTTCTCCTTCAACGCCGGCCGTCATGCCAGCGAGTTCACCGGCTTTTCGGTGCAGTGGTACGGCACGGCGCTGTCGAACCCGTTCCTGGTCGAGGCGCTGAAGAACAGCCTGTTTATCGCCACCACCAGCGCGCTTCTGGCGGCTGTGTGCGGCACGGCAGCGGCGCTCGGCCTGGCACGGGTCGGGCTCAGAACCCGCGCCGTCTTCGACGCGCTGATGGGTGCCGCGATCGTCGTTCCCGGCGTCGTCATCGGCATCTCCACGCTGGTTGCGCTGGTCCAGCTGTTTGGCGTGCTCAATCCGTTCCTCGCTTCGATCTGGCCTGACGACCAGCCGCCGCGGCTGTCGCTGGGCTATGGGTCGATTATCGCCGCCCACGGCCTGTTCTCGATGGCGCTGGTGACGATGATTGTCGGCACGCGTCTCGCCAGCCTCGACCGCAATCTGGTCGAGGCATCGAGCGATCTCTACGCCACGTCGCTGACGACGTTCCGTTCGATTGTGCTGCCGCAGATCATGCCGGCGGTGGTCGCCGGCTTCCTGCTTGCCTTCACCTTCTCCTTCGACGATTTCATCGTCGCCTTCTTCGTTGCCGGCGCGCAGACGACGCTGCCGATCTATGTCTTCGCCTCGATCCGGCGCGGCGTGACACCGGAAATCAATGCCATCGCCACCATCGTGCTCGTCGCCTCGGTCCTGCTCGTGGTGCTTGCCCAATGGCAGTTGCGCCAGCGCAAGCCGTCAAACTGAAAGCCGCATCATGATCCTCAAAGACCGCATCGCCGTGGTAACTGGCGCCGGCTCCGGCATCGGTCGTGCCGGCGCCATGATCATGGCCAGGGAAGGCGCGCTGGTGGTTATCGCCGACCGGGATCAGGCCAGCGGCGAGACGACCGCGGCGGACATCCGCGCGGCGAGCGGTCAGGCCGAGGCGATCGTCACCGACGTCTCTGACGACGCGGCGGTCGGGCGGCTCATCACGGGCACGCTCGGCAAATATGGCCGCATTGACATCCTGCACAATCACGCCGGTATCCAGGTCGGCGGAACGCTGACCGAGGTCGAAGTCGACGGCATGGATGCCTCCTGGCGCGTTAATGTGCGGGCGCAGTTCCTCGCTGCGCGGCTGGTCATGCCGTCGATGATCGCGCAAGGTGGTGGCGTCATCCTCAACACGGCCTCGAATTCGGGCGTGTTCTACGACCGCGAGATGATCGCCTATGCCACGTCCAAACATGCGGTGGTGGCGATGACCAGGCAGATGTCGCTCGACTATGCCCGGCACAATGTGCGCGTCAACGCGCTCTGCCCGGGCTGGGTCGACACGCCATTCAACGAGCCGTTCATCGCCCAGATGGGCGGACGCGAGGCGATCGAGACCTATGTCCGCACCAAGATCCCGATGGGGCGCTGGGCGAGCGCCGAAGAGATCGCCGAAGCGATCCTGTTCCTCGTCTCCGAGCGCTCATCCTTCATGACCGGCCAGGCGCTGGTCATCGACGGTGGCGAGAGCATCGGCTGAGCAAGGGCTTCTCTGCCCAAGCGAGAAGGCGGAATTTGCCTTCTGGCTCAATCGCTGCCTGCCCGTCCTCCCTTGCCATCATGTCGCATTTCGTCCAATAGAACGACGCAAACGCTGCGAAACCGAAGGTTTTGCCGTTTGGAAGTGCGGCTTCCGGCCTCGTTGCCGACGCGCCGCAATCGGAAAGAGCAGGACAATGTCTGCGATCGAAGCCGGCGCTCATGCGCCGGAAAATCTTTGGCGTCAGGAAATCAGGGCGACACTGGCGCTGGCCTGGCCGATGGTGCTGACCAATCTCGGCCAGACCGCGATGACTGCAACCGACGTCATGATGATGGGGCGTCTGGGCGCGAACACGCTGGCCAGCGGCGCGCTCGGCGCCAACCTTTATTTCATGCCGCTGATCTTCGGCCTCGGCCTGATGCTGGCGACCTCGCCGATGATGGCGACCGAGCTCGGCCGCCGCCGCCATTCCGTGCGCGACCTGCGCCGCACCGTGCGCCAGGGCCTGTGGCTGGCGATCCTGATCTCGATCCCGATCTGGATCGTCCTCTGGCATGGGGAAGCCATTCTGCTGGCCATGGGACAGGAGCCCGTTCTGGCCCATCAAGCCGGTATCTATCTGCGTTGGCTCGAATGGGCGGTGCTGCCCTTCTACGGCTACATCGTGCTGCGCTCCTTCATCTCGGCGATGGAGCGCCCCGGCTGGGCGCTGGTCATCGTCTTCGTTGCCGTCGCCTGCAACGTGCTCTTCAACTGGGTGTTCATGTTCGGAAATCTCGGTGTTCCGGCAATGGGCATCGCCGGCTCCGGCTTGGCCACAACGCTGTCGAGCATGCTGATGTTTGTTGGCATGGCTGCTGTCGTGATGCTGGAGAAGAAGTTCCGCCGCTACCGGCTGTTCGGCCGCTTCTGGCGCGCCGACTGGCCACGCTTCAAGGGCCTGTTGCGGCTCGGTCTGCCGATCGCCGGCATCCTCGCCTTCGAGGTGACGATTTTTAATGCGGCGGCTCTGCTGATGGGCCTGATCGATGCTGATTCGCTGGCCGCGCACGCCATCGCCATCCAGATCGCCTCGATCTCCTTCATGGTGCCGCTCGGCCTCAACCAGGCGGTGACGGTGCGCGTTGGGCTCGCCCATGGCGCCGGCAATCCGGAAGGCGTCTCACGCGCCGGCTGGACCTCGTTCGTCATCGGCGTCTCGTTCATGGCGCTGATGGGGCTGGTGATGGTTCTATGGCCGCATCTGCTGATCAGCGCCTTCATCGATATGACCGATCCGGTCAATGCAAGAGTGATCACGCTTGCCGTATCGTTCCTCGCCTTTGCAGCCCTGTTCCAGATCTTCGACGGCGCGCAAGCCGTTGCCGCCGGCATGCTGCGCGGCCTGCACGACACCAAGGTGCCGATGATCTATGCCGCCATCGGCTATTGGGGCATCGGCCTGCCGCTCGGCGTGCTGCTTGCCTTCCATTTCGGCTTGCACGGCGTCGGCATCTGGATCGGCCTGGCGTCAGGTCTGGCGGTGGTGGCAGTGCTGCTCCTGGCCCGCTGGCTGCGGCGCGACCGCATCGCGCCACCGCTCGTCTTCAGCCATTGATGGCACACCAAGCGGTCCGCCAGTTGCCCGAAGGGTCAATGCAGAGCAGATGTCTGATGTCGCCTTTGGGCCGACAGCGGACTGGCAGCTTCAGGCTGCGGAAGCTTCAAGAGCGGACATTCAGGTCGGCGCGGGCATCGTCGTGAGCTGACCCAAAGCCGACTTGCGGCGAGGCGCGCTTCATGGCTGTCCTGAGGCTAAATTAGGTCTCCTTCGAACGACCTTGTAGTCAGAGAATTACCCTACCATCCACGTAAGTTACGTTCCGCTGAGAGGTCAGGTCAGTAGTCTAGGGGAAAAACAACAGGATGGAATGCCGAAGGGCGGCGAGGCAGCGGCAGCCGACTTGGTCGAATCCATCGTGCTGGGCTGCTAGCTGTTCTGGACAGCGCAGTAACAAGAGGATCATATAAAGGCGCCTCGGCGCATTTGTGTTCAACCAAGGGGGAACACTTGATATGGTCGCACAGCTCACAATAAGCGAACGTCAGCTTGCAATCGTGGTCCTCACGCTTGTTGCGATCGCTGGCTTGGCGATGGCAGCAGCCGGCCGAGACGACCCACTTGGCGTGCATGGCTTCATCGTCCTGGCGATCTGCGCCGGTCTCATTTTTGTGGTGCTCGGCGCCTTCTACGCGCCGGAGCCGTCCCCAGAACGGCTGGAGCACTACTATGACGACCCCAGCAAGGTCGGCATCGTGCTTACCATGGCCTGGGCGGTGGTTGGCATGTTCCTCGGCGTCTGGGTCGCAAGTCTGCTCGCGTGGCCGGACCTGACCTTCGACGCAGCATGGGCGAGCTTCGGCCGCCTGCGCCCTGCCCACACCAGCGCCGTCATCTTCGGCTTCGGTGGCAACGCGCTGATCGCTACGTCTTTCCATGTGCTGCAGCGGACCTCGCGCGCTCGGCTGCCAGACCAGTTCAGCCCCTGGTTCGTGCTCATCGGCTACAATCTGTTCTGCGTGGTCGCGGCGACGGGCTACTTCATGGGCGTGACACAGTCCAAGGAATACGCCGAGCCCGAATGGTATGCTGATATCTGGCTGGTCATCGTCTGGGTGGCGTATTTCGCCATCTACATCCGCACGCTCGCGCGGCGGAAGGAACCCCACATCTACGTCGCCAATTGGTACTATATGGCCTTCATCCTGGTCGTCGCGATCCTGCACATCGTGAACAACCTAGCCGTTCCGGTGTCGCTCGGACATGCCAAGAGCTATTCCGCGTTTTCAGGTGTCCAGGATGCGATGGTTCAATGGTGGTACGGCCACAACGCCGTCGCGTTCTTCCTTACGGCCGGCTTCCTCGGCATGATGTATTACTACCTGCCGAAGCGGGCCGGGCGGCCGATCTATTCCTACAGGCTTTCCATCATCAGCTTCTGGGGCATCACCTTCATGTATATGTGGGCGGGTTCCCACCACCTGCATTACACGGCTCTGCCGCAGTGGGTACAGACGCTCGGCATGACGTTCTCGCTGGTACTGCTCGTGCCTTCCTGGGCTTCGGCCGGCAACGCGCTGGCCACGCTCAACGGCGCCTGGCACAAGGTTCGCGACGACGCGACCCTGCGTTTCATGATGGCCGCGGCTGTCTTCTACGGACTGACCACGTTCGAGGGGTCGTTCCTGGCCATTCGCCCAGTCAACTCGCTATCCCACTACACTGACTGGACCGTCGGACACGTACACGCCGGCGCGCTTGGCTGGGTCGCGCTGATAACGTTCGGCTCGATCTACAGCGTCGTTCCGTGGCTCTGGAAGCGCGAGCGCATGTATTCGGCGCGGCTGGTCGAAGTCCATTTCTGGTTGGCCATCATCGGAACGGTTATCTACGCCTTCGCGATGTGGAATTCGGGCATCCTCCAGGGCCTGATGTGGCGGACCTACAACGAGAACGGAACGCTGACCTACTCCTTTGTGGAGTCCATGGTCGCCATGCATCCCTACTATATCGCGCGCGCCTTTGGCGGTCTGCTGTTCCTGATGGGCGCTGTTGTCGGCTCCTACAACATCTGGATGACCATCCGTGGCGAGCCGGAGCCCGCCGCGGAGTCCGCTGACCTTCCCGAGCCCAGGCTCGCCCCCCGGCCGGCGGAGTAGGACATGGCCGAATTCCATCGCAAGATTGAACGCAACGCCTTAGGCTTTGTTCTGGCCATCGTCGTCGTCGCCAGCATTGGCGGCTTTGTCGAGATCGCCCCCCTGTTCACGATCGATGGGACGGTCGAGGACGCGCCGGACATGCGGGTCTACACTCCACTGGAGCAGGCTGGGCGCGACATCTACACGCGCGAAGGTTGCTACGCCTGCCATTCTCAAATGATCCGAACACTGCGCGACGAAGTCGAGCGCTACGGTCCTTATTCGCTCGCCGTCGAATCGAAATATGATCATCCGATGCTGTGGGGATCAAAGCGCACGGGACCGGATCTGGCCCGCATCGGGGGAAAATATTCTGACGCATGGCAGGTCGCCCACCTGATCAATCCCCGAGACGTCGTGCCTGAATCGGTCATGCCGAAATATGGCTGGCTGCAGCGCAATGCCCTCCGCATCGACGACCTTGGCGAGCATTTGGCCGCTCTCAGAAAAGTCGGCGTTCCCTATACCGACGACATGATCGCCAACGCGACCCAGGATGCGCTCGGTCAAACCGCCCCCGATGGTGATTTCGCCGCAGGTGTTGTCAAGCGCTACGGAGAAGCAACGCAAGTCAGGGCTTTTGACGGTGATCCGGCGACCATTACCGAAATGGATGCGCTGGTCGCCTATCTCCAGATCCTTGGCCACCTGACCGACGCTGCCCACAAGCAGGCAGCAGCCGCGGAGCCTGCAACATGATCCTCGACCATGACACCGTCGTCGGCTTCACGAAGAGTTGGGGGTTGTTCTACCTGATTGCCATGGCAGTTGGCGTCCTGATTTATGTTTTCTGGCCGTCGAACCGGAAACAGTTCCACGAGGCAAAGAAGAGCATCCTCGATGAGGACGACAAGCCATGGAAGTAGGCGAACGCGATCCGGTCAGCGGCCAGCTGACGACGGGGCATGAATGGAACGGCATAAAGGAGCTCTATACCCCGGTACCGCGGGTAGTGATTTTCTTTCTGATCGTGACCACCCTTTTCGCCGTCGGATACTGGATTCTCATGCCTGCCTGGCCCTTGGGCCGGACATACACGAAGGGCCTTCTCGGGATTGACCAGAAAACGACAGTCGAACGCCAGGTTCAAGAGGCCACCGCCGAACGCACGGTATGGACGAAGCGGATTGACGAGATGGATTTCGCGGCGATCAGAGCAGATCCGGCGCTGATGGAAACCGTGCGCGAAGCCGGAGCGACGGTTTTTAAGGACAATTGCGCGGCGTGCCACGGAGCCCGTGGCACGGGAGGTAAGGGTTTTCCCGACCTGACAGCGGCAGCCTGGCTCTGGGGCGGCACTCCAGAGACGATCGCCGAAACGCTACGCGTTGGGATCAATTCAGTGCATGACGAAACACGGACCTCGCAGATGCTCGCCTTCGGCCGTGACGGAATCCTCAGCCTGCCGCAGATCAACGATGTGCGTGCCTACGTTCAGTCTCTCGGCGGGTCGACCGAAACGACGGTCGCTTCGCCTGATGCCGTTTCTCGCGGAAAGGAAGTCTTTGTCGCGAACTGTGTTGCCTGTCATGGCGAGGATGCCAAAGGCAAACAAGACGTCGGCGCTCCTGATCTCACCGATGCCAGCTGGATCTATGGGGGAGACAGCGAGTCGATCCACACGTCGATCTATGCGGGGCACCAGGGACAGATGCCGTCGTGGGAGCAGCGCCTTTCGACGACCCAACGCAAGATCCTCGCAATTTATGTCCTGTCACTTTCGGAGAAAGGATCGTGACGGTCGCCGCTGAAAAAACAGAAAGAGGGATCGCTCCACGGGCATCCTGGCGCGGCAAGGCCCTGGCGATCGCCTTGGTTGCCGTTGGACTTGCCACATTAACCGCTGCAAACGGGCATTTCCTCTACGTGGCAATCATGTCGCAGCCGGACTGCGTTCCACACAGCAAGGTGTCACGATCCGCCATTCCGGGAGGCCTCTACCAAGCCGCCGATCCGGCTTGCTAACGAACCAAGCAGGGCAGGAAGGAACATCGCAATGGGTAATGTTGATCTGGCATCAGCGGAAGGCCCCACCTTCGTGGTGGCCCGCAATCGCCATCTTCCCGTCGGCGCCGCCCTTGGCTGGCTGCGCGCCGGTTGGCGTGACCTTATGGCAGAGCCTGGTTCCAGCCTTGCCTACGGCCTCGCTGTGTTCATCGTTTCAGTCGCGATCGTCGCGGGACTATTCTTCCTCGGCCTTGACTACATCCTGTTTCCCGCCATCGCTGCCTTCATGGTCGTCGGTCCGCTTGTCGCCATTGGTCTCTACGAAAAGAGCCGGCTGATCGAGGCCGGCGAACCAGTTTCGCTGCGGCGCATGATCTTCGTCAGGCCGGCCTCCGGAGCCCAGGTCTTGTTCACCGGTGTCATCATGCTGGGGCTGGCCTTGCTGTGGATGCGCGCCGCCGTCATTCTCTTCGCGCTGTTCTTCGGTTTGCGGCCGTTTCCAGGCCTCGACCATGTTGCTTCGATGCTGTTCACCACGGGCATCGGTTGGGCCATGCTCGTCACGGGTACCGTCGTTGGCGGGGTTTTCGCGGCGTTTTCCTTTGCGATCAGCGTTTTCTCCGTCCCGATGCTCCTCGACGAGCGGACGGACGCTTTTACGGCAATGGGCATGAGCATTTCCCGCGTCTGGAACAATCGGCCTGTCATGATCGTTTGGGGCGCGATTGTGGTTGCGCTGACCGCGGCCGGCCTCCTGACAGCAATGGTCGGCCTGATCGTCGTTTTTCCGCTGCTCGGGCACGCTACCTGGCATGCCTACAAGGCGATCAAATGACCTCGGTTGTGCTCAGTCTGCGAAAGGCGGATGGCTCATGAGCTGTTGCGCGCCTGGTGCTGAGGCTGCCTTGTCGATCGCAGGGATCGATGATCGGTCGAACCCGGCGGACGAAATCCGCCTGGCCAGCCGTGATCTCGGCAGCGGCATCCGCCAGATCGATCTTTCGGTCCCCGGTGTCCATTGCGCGGCCTGCATCGCATCGGTCGAGAGAACCCTGTCGACACTGCCCGGTGTTGAATTTGCCCGCGTGAACCTGTCCATGAAGCGCGTCACCGTCACTTGGCGTGCGGGCGAAAACGACACGCCCGATCTGATCGGGGCTCTGCGCGCCGTCGGCTACGATGCACATGTATTCTCGATCGAATCCGATCGGAGCGATCCTGAGTATTCGCGGCTCATCCGGGCGCTCGCCGTTGCCGGGTTCTCGGCGATGAACATCATGCTTCTGTCCGTATCTGTGTGGTCAGGCGCCGATGCGGGCGCACGCCAGGCCTTCCACTTGATATCGGCGGTGCTTGCGCTGCCCGCGCTGATCTACTCGGGGCGGATTTTCTACGCTTCAGCGTGGTCCGCGCTTCGCAACCGACGGACCAACATGGACGTGCCGATTTCGGTCGGTGTTACGCTTGCCTTCGCGCTTAGCGTCTACGACACCGTCCACAACGCCCCTCATGCATATTTCGATGCTGCGACATCGCTTCTGTTCTTCCTGCTGATCGGCCGTACACTCGACCATGTGATGCGCGAAAAGGCGCGCTCGGCGGTGGCTGGCCTGGCCAGGCTGGCGCCTGCCGGCGCAATGGTCATCGAAGCCGATGGCCAGAGGCGCTATGTGCCAGTTGGCGAGATCGAGCCCGGAGCGTCCTTGCTCGTTGCCGCTGGTGATCGAATCCCTCTCGATGGAGTGGTGACGGAAGGCACTTCCGAACTCGATTGCTCGCTGGTTTCGGGCGAGGCCGCACCCAAATACGCCGGACCAGGGACCACGATCCAGGCCGGGTTGATGAACCTTACGGGGCCGCTGACAATCCGGACGACCCAGCGTGCCGAAAACTCGTTCCTTGCCGAAATGGTCCGCATGATGGAGGCAGCCGAAGGCGGACGGGCGCGTTACCGCCGGCTGGCCGACCGGGCCTCCTCCCTCTATTCTCCGGTGGTCCATGGAATTGCCCTGGTGTCTTTTCTCGGCTGGATCTCCGCCACCAGGGACTGGCACGCATCCATCACGATCGCGATCGCCGTCCTGATCATCACCTGCCCCTGCGCATTGGGACTTGCCGTCCCCATCGTCCAGGTCGTGGCCGCTCGTCGGCTCTTCGAAAAAGGCATCATGATCAAGGACGGCTCGGCGCTGGAGCGTCTTGCGGAAGTCGATACGGTGCTATTCGACAAGACGGGAACACTGACGCTCGGAAAGCCGCGCCTCGTCAACGCCTGCGACATTGAAACGTCTTCCCTGGGAACGGCAGCGGCGATCGCCGCCCGTTCCCGGCATCCAATGGCTGTTGCCATCGCGGACGCTGGACAAAACGGCTGCCAGGCACTTCATGAGTTCGACCGGATTTTGGAATATCCGGGCTGCGGGCTGGAAGCGAAATCGGGAAACGAAACCTACCGACTCGGGCGCCCGGACTGGGCGCTTGGCCGCAAATTCGCAATTTCCGACGAGGGCGCTTTGTCCGTTTCACTCCTCGTGAAGGACAGCGCGCCGTTGGCCCGCTTCGTGTTCGAGGAGGGCACCCGTTTTGAGGCTCGAGAGACGGTCAGCCGGTTGCAGCGGCAAG
Source organism: Mesorhizobium sp. P2_F5 (assembly GCF_056403715.1). Classification (NCBI taxonomy): domain Bacteria; kingdom Pseudomonadati; phylum Pseudomonadota; class Alphaproteobacteria; order Hyphomicrobiales; family Phyllobacteriaceae; genus Mesorhizobium; species Mesorhizobium sp. P2_F5. The sequence continues at coordinate 202,649 of NZ_JBFUEY010000001.1, forward strand.
GCCTTGCTGTCGGGATCCTCTCCGGGGATCGACGATCTGTCGTCGAAGAACTGGCCTCGTCTCTCCGGATCGACAGCTACATGCCGGAACTGCTTCCATCCAGCAAGGTTGCGTGCATCGCCGAACTGAGCAAGGCCGGAGGCACGGTTCTGATGGTCGGCGATGGCCTGAACGATGCTCCAGCGCTTGCGGCCGCGCATGTGTCCATGGCTCCCGCGACAGCGGCCGATGTTGGCCGCAACGCCGCGGACTTCGTCTTCCTGCACGAGAGCCTTTCGGCGGTGACGCACGCTCTCGAAATCTCGCGCAATGCAGGGATCCTGATTCGCCAGAATTTCACGCTGGCGATCGGCTACAACATCATCGCGGTACCGGTCGCCGTCTTCGGTCACGTGACGCCTCTTGTGGCAGCCGTCGCCATGTCGCTCTCTTCGATTGCCGTTGTGGCCAACGCTCTTCGTCTTGGCACCCCCGGAAAACTGACCCGCTCGCAAGCCGCACCCACCCACGCCAATCAAGCGATGGTACCAGCATCATGAGCTACCTGTCCGTTCTGGTGCCGATCGCAATCCTGATGGGCCTTGTAGGGCTATCCGCCTTCATGTGGACGCTGCGTTCAGGACAGTATGACGATCTCGACGGCGCGGCCGAGCGAATCCTTATGGATGATGATCGAGAGTAATAGTCGAGGAAACCAGCGTGGCTCGGTCAAGCTGGCTAACGGTATGGAGCCGCCTGTGACCGGATGACACTCGACCTCGGCACTCACCGACGACCGCTCATGGCGCGAACATGACCTCCAGCATTGTCACCCACGATGTCCGCTTCCGGGCGGAGGCAAAGGTTGCCTCTATGACGGAGTTGAGGCGCAAAGTGCCGCATCCGCGGGTGCATAGGATGCCTTGATGGCATTGGAGGTTCTGAGCAATGATCGAGGGGTTCTGTTACAAAATGAATTCGCTCAGTTGCCGTCCGACGACATCGCGCCGAGCAGCCGGCGGATATCGCCGAACCGGGCGATCGAGCCGAACACCAGTGCCGCCACCGCGACGAAGAACACCGACACCGCGGCCATGGTCGGCGTGTAGCCATAGCGCAGCGCGTTGAATATCTTGATCGGCAGCGTCTCGGTGGTGAAGCCGATCGTCATATAGGCGACGATGTATTCGTTGAGCGACAGCACGAAGGCGAAGGCGTAGCCCGAGACGAGGTAGGGCAGGATCAGCGGCAGCACCACCGTCTTCAGCACCATGCGGTCATCGGCGCCCATGGTCGCGGCGGCCTCGACCAGCGAGCGGTCGATCGAGGCAAAGCCCAGCGACAGCGTCACCAGCGGCAGCGTCACGAAGAAGATGGCGTGGCTGATGATGGCGGTGAAGAACTGGCCGAACAGCCCGACCGTCGCCCAGAAGCTGAGAAAGCCGAGCGCGGTGATGACCGGCGGCAGGATGAAGGGCGCCAGCCCCAGCACCTGGAAAATGTTCGCCCACGGCGCGATGCGCCGCCACAGGAACCAGGCCAGCGGCAGCGCCACCGCAACGGCAATCGCCGCCGAACAGACGGCCAGCGTCACCGAATGGATCAGTGCCAGCCGCCATTCCGGATCGGTGAAGATCTGAGCATACCAGGCGAGCGAGAAGCCGACCGGCGGGAATGAGAGTTCCTGCCGCGAGTTCACCGACACGCCAGCGACGACGATCAGCGGCGCCGCCAGGAACAGGGCGACGATGGTGAAATAGACACGGCGCAGCAAGGTCGCGGTCATAGGGCGTTCTCCCGGCGTCCGACGAGCAGCGTCAGTCCGACCAACGCCAGCGAGATCAGCACCAGGAACACCGCCATCGCCGCGGCGAACGGCATGTTGGACTGGTAGATCGCCTGGTCGGTGATCAGCACGGACAGCGTCCAGTGTTGCGGCCGCCCCAGAATCTGCGGCAGCAGGTAGGAGCCGAGCGCAAAGACGAAGACCATGATCAGCGTCGCCACGATGGTGTTGCGCAGCGCCGGCGCGACGACGTTGAAGAAGGCTCGGATCGGTGAGGCGCCGAGCGTGCGCGCGGCTTCGAGCAGCGTCGGGTCGAGGCGAACAAGGGCGGGATACAGCACCAGTATGGTATAAGGCAGCGCCTGGTAGACCATGCCCGTCAGCACCGCGCCGAAGGTCGGCAGCAGCGCCACCGGCTTGTCCATCAGCCCGATCGCCACGAACAGGTTGGTGATCCCGGCGGTGCGCGAAAACAGTGTCGACCAGGCAAAGCCGATAATGACTTCCGACAGCGACAGCACCGACAAGAGGCCGACCAGCCACAGCGTCTGCACGCGGCGCGGCCGCCTTGTCAGGAGGTAGGTGAAGGGAAAGGCAATGGTGACGCAGCAGACCGCGACCAGCACCGCCAGCATCAGAGAAAAGCCGAGCACGCCGCCGAAGAACCCCGACAGGAAGCGGGCGTAATTGTCGAAGACGAAGTCCGGCGTGTAGAAGCCGGCCGGATTGCGCTTGAAGAAGCTGACCGCGATCATCGTCGAGAACGGCACGACGAAGAAGACGACCAGCATCAGCGCTGGAAAGAACAGCGGCGTGTAGTCGGCTACCGACTTCGGAGCTTCGCGTCTCATGCGCCAAGCACCACGCAGCTGGCGGGCGGCAGCGTGACGCCGACCTTGGCGCCGACCGGCACGTCATGCCGCTCGCGCGGTGTCGTGACCGCAATGATGCTGGTGCCGCCGACATCGACGAAGGTCTCGATGGTGCCGCCGAGGTCGCGCACGAAACTCACCTCGCCGGTAATGGCCGAGCCGCCGGGGCTGCCGAGATGCACGTCCTCGGGACGCACCGAAACCGAAGCCTTGGTCTGACCCGCCGGGATGGCAAGGCCTGGAATGGCTGTGCCTAGGATGGTGGTGCGTCCAGCGCCGTCGACTTCCGCCGGCAGCAGATTGGTGATGCCGATGAAGTCGGCGACGAAGGCATCGGCCGGCTTGCGGTAGATCTCGATCGGCGGCGCCGCCTGCAGGATCTTACCGTGGCCCATGACAACGACGAGGTCGGCCATGGTCATGGCTTCGCGCTGGTCGTGGGTGACGACGATGGTGGTGATGCCGAGCCGCTGCTGCAGCTGGCGCAGTTCGACCTGCATGGCCTCGCGCAGCTTGGCGTCGAGCGCCGACAGCGGCTCGTCGAGCAGGAACAGTTTCGGCGACAGAGCGAGTGCCCGGGCAATCGCCACGCGCTGGCGCTGGCCGCCCGACAGTTTCGCCACCGGACGGTCGGCAAAGCCGGTCAGATGGATCAGGCTCAGCAATTCGTCGACGCGTTTCTTCTGCTCTTCTTTCGAGGCGCCGCGAATGCGCAGCGCATAGGCGATGTTGTCGCCGACGGAGAGATGCGGAAACAGCGCCAGCGACTGGAACACCATGCCGAGATTGCGCTTGTGCGTCGGCAGCGGGGTGATGTCCTCGCCGTCGAGCACGATGGCGCCGCTGGTCGGCTCCTCCAGCCCGGCAATCATGCGCAGCAGCGTGGTCTTGCCGCAGCCCGACGGCCCGAGCAGGCACACGAACGTGCCATGCGGTACGTTGAGCTGGACATTGTCGACGGCGGCGAAATTGCCGAACATCTTGGTGATGGCGTTGATGTCTAGTCCGGACATGAGTTGATCCTGTAAACCGGAGGATATTGCGAATGGCACTGCTTCCCCGCTTCGCGATGCGAAAGGGAATTCGGCGATCGGCTGCCTCTCCCTGACAGGGAGAGGCATTATGCGAGGTCAGGCGAGCTCTTAGGCGCTCACCCGACGATCAGCTCGGTCCACTTCTGGTTGATCCAGTCGGCCTTCGACGTATAGAGGTCGTAACGCGGGATGATCGGATCGATGTCCGACGACACCGCGGCGAACTCTTCCGGCTTGAGGTCGAGCACTTCTTTCTTCAGCGTCGGCGTGGTGCCGACCTTGCGCGACATGACACCCTGCATAGACGGCTGGCTCATATAGTCGATGAAGACATGCGCCTCGTCGACCTTGGTCGAGGCGCGCGACAGCACCCAATTGCCGGAATCCTGGATGCCGCCTTCCTTCGGGAAGGTCGAGCGGACATGGAAGCCGTCGGCGACCGCAAGCCCGGTGACGTCGTGATAGTATTGGCCCATGGGGATCTCGCCCGACTTCAGCGCCTGCTCGAACTGCGCCTCGTCGCGATACCACAGGCGGACATTCGGCTTGAGCTCGGCGAGCTTCTCGAACGCCTTGTTCAGCCCGTCCTCGGTATCGAGCGCATTGGTGCCGCCCATGAAGGTCTTGGCCGTCACTTCGAGCAGGAACGAATTGGAGGCAAGCGCCAGTAGGCCGAGCTTGTCCTCATTGGCCTTGTCCCACAGCGCATCCCACGATTTCGGCGCATCCTTGTAGACGTCGGTGTTGGTAACAAGCGTGATCCACCAGGCGACGGCGCCGATGCCGGCGACGCGGCCATCCGGATACTTATTGATGAAGCGCGGCAACAGGTCGCCATAGTGCTTGAACTTCGACGTATCGAGCGGCGTCCACAATTCCGTCGACTGGCCCTTCAGCGTCGAGGTCTGCGACATCATCGAAAGGTCGGCCGGCGCCTGACCGGCCTTGGCCGCCTGCTCCAGCTGCACCAGCCAGGCCTCGCCGGTCGGCTCGGCGACCGATTCCACGGCAATGCCGGTTGCCTTGGTGAAGTCGGGGAAGACGTGCTCGTCGAAGGACTTCTTGAAATAGCCGCCATAGACGCCGACCTTCAGTGACTTGTCCTGCGCCCTCAGGATCGACGGCATGGCGAGCACGCCTGCGGTGGCGAGGCCCGCGCTAAGCACGCCGCGCCGTGTCAGGGATTTTCCGATCAGTCTGTTCATCCGGTTTCTCCTCAGTTGATGCCGTTCAATGCCGGCAGGTTCCCTTCACGCACTGTCGCCGCCTGGCGTCAGTGGGCCGCCGCTCGTTGTTCGAGCGTACGGGCGTATTGCGTCAGTGGAAAGCACATGACGAAGAAGATCAGCGCCACCAGTCCGTAAACCTTGAACGGTTCGAAGGTGGCGTTGTTGATTGCGTTGGAGGTCCTGACCAGCTCCTCGAAGCCGATGATCGAGGTCAGTGCCGTCGATTTGATCAATTGCACCAGGAAGCCGACGATCGGCGCCCTGGTGATCGAGAACGCCTGCGGCAGAATGATCAGCCGCAGCTCCTGCAGACGGTGCAGGCCAAGGCTGGCGCCGGCATCCCACTGTCCGCGCGGCAGCGCGTCGACGCCACTGCGCCAGATCTCGGCGAGATAGGCGCTGGCGAAGAAGGTGAGGCCGAGCACGGCTGCCGTCCATGGCTCGATGCGCAGGCCCAGCATCGGCAGGCCGAAGAACATCAGGAACAGCTGCATCAGCAGCGGCGTCCCCTGGAACAGTGCGATATAGCCGGAGGCAATGCGCCGGCTCCATTTATTCTTCGCGATGCGGAAGAACAGCACGATCAGCCCAACCAGCGCGCCGCCGACGAAGGCCGCCAGCGACAACAGCACCGTCCAGCGGGCGGCGAGCAAAAGGTTGCGAACGATGTCCCAGAAAGTGAATTCGATCATGACACGCCGGCTCCCAGAACGCGGCGCCCGCCGGTGACCAGTGCCCGGCGCAATGCCATCGACAAAGCGAGATAGACCAGGGTCACGACAAAATAGGTCTCGAAGGAACGGAACGTGCGCGCCTGCAGCATGTCGGCCTCGTAGGTCAGCTCGCGCACCGCGATCTGCGACACCACGGCCGATTCCAGCATCATGATGACGATCTGGCTGGTCAGCGCGGGGTAGATCACCGTCAGCGCCTGCGGCAGCACGATCTTGATGAACACCTGGCGTGGCCGAAGCCCCAGTGAAAGAGCGGCTTCTGTCTGTCCGCCGGGCACGGCATCGAGACCGGCGCCGACGATTTCAATCGTGTAGGCCGCCATGTTGAGCGTCATTGCCAGCATGGCGGCCAGGATCGGATCGAGCCTGATGCCGAGGCTGGGCAGGCCGAAGAAGATGAAGAACAGCTGCACCAGGAACGGCGTGTTGCGCATCACCTCGACATAGACCGCGATCGCACGCTTCACGAACACCGGGCCGTTGCGCCGGCCTGCAGCGCCCAGGATGCTGAGCAGCGTACCCACGAGCGTGGTCACGACGATCAACAGGATCGTCGTGGCCGCGCCGCGCGCGATGTCGCCCAGGGCGCCTGCAAGCCAGCCAAAGGCCACGGCAACTCAATCCTTCAGATTGTCAGGATTGAGCGGCGTCTTTAGCCAGGCCTTCGAGCTCTCGTCGAGCTTACCGTCGGCCAGCATCTTGGCCACCGCATCATTGACCGCCGTCTTCAGCCGGTCCTCTTTTTTGTTGAGGCCAATATGCGAGGGCGAGGTCAAAAGCTGGAACTTCTGCTCCGGCTTCAGCGCGTCCTGCTTGGCCAGCACCTGGGCGCCGACATCGTTGCCGACCACCATCAGCTGGGTCTGGCCGGAGATGAAGGCCTGGATGACGGAATTGTAGTTGTCGAAGCGCTTGATGTCGGCCGACGCCGGTGCCGCTTCGGTCAGCGAGGTATCTTCCAGCGTGCCGCGATTGACCGCGATCGACTTGTCGGCGAGGTCTTCCTTGCCTTTGACCGAAAGTGCTGCCGGGCCAATGACGGCGATGTAGTAGGGCGCGTAAGCGGCGGCGAAGTCGATCACCTCTTCGCGTTCCTTGGAATAGCCGACGCTCATCAGAATATCGACGCGCTTGTCGGTGAGGTAGGGGATGCGGTTCTGGCCGGTGACGCTGACCAGATTGAGCTTCACCTTCAGAGAGTCGGCGATGGCCTGCGCCACGTCCACGTCATAGCCCTTGATGCTCATATCGGCGCTCGCCGAGGAGAAGGGCGGAAAGTCGGAAAAGATGCCGACATTGATGGCGCCGGCCTTGGTGATGTCGTCGACGGCGTCGGCATGCGCTTGCGCGGTAAGGCCGAGGCCGGCGAGCATCAGCGCGGCGGCGACGGTTGATTTCATGTGAAAATTCATTGTGGTTCCCTTCTGGAAGCTTGTTTGTTTTGAAACGGCCGCCGGCTCCAGCGCGGCGGCCGCCTTTGCATTTAAAGTCCGTCAGGCCCCCTTGCTCGTAATGGCCGGGCTGAACACCATCAGGCTCAGGATCTCGAACAGAACCTGCGCGCCGACATGGGCGGTGTTGGTGGTGGCGTCGTATTGCGGCGCTACCTCGACGACGTCGCCGCCGACAATGTTGAGGCCTTTCAGGCCGCGCAGCAGTTCGAGCACTTCGCGCGTCGTCAGGCCACCGATCTCCGGCGTGCCGGTGCCCGGCGCGAAGGCCGGATCGACACTGTCGACGTCGAAGGAGATGTAGGTCGGGCCGTCGCCGACGATCTTGCGCGCCTTCTCGATGATGGCGGGGATGCCCAGCCCAGTCACCTCTTCGGCATGCACCACGGTCATGCCGGACTCGTAGGTGAATTCCCACAGATATTCGGCCGAGCCTCGAATGCCGATCTGGATGGTGCGGGTCGGGTCGAGCACACCGTCCAGCACTGCGTTGCGGAACGGGCCGCCATGATGGAATTTGGTCATGTCGAACAGCCCGCTGGTGTCGCAATGGGCGTCGATATGGATCATGCCGACCGGCGCTTGTCTGCCGACCGCCTTCAGGATCGGATGGCTGATCGAGTGGTCGCCGCCGACCGAGAGCGGCAGCACGCCGGCATCGACGATCTGGTTGGTGCGGCGCTCGATGTCCTCGTGGCTGACCTCCAGCCGGTAGCGGCTGCGGAACGGCGTATCGCCGATGTCGGCAACGCGCAGTTCATGCGTCGGCGCGCATTCCAGCACATGATTGTAGGGGCCGATGCGCTCGATGGCGCGCAGCGCCCTGGGTCCAAAGCGCGAGCCGGGCCGGTTGGTGACGCCGAGATCCATCGGCACACCGATGATCGCCACCTGCAAGTCGCCGAAATCCGGATTGTCGGCTGCTATTTCGCGGTAGGGCGCGGCGAGGAAAGTCGGGATGCCGGAATAGGGCGCCAGCCTGGTGCCGGTCTTGGTGAAGATCTTGTCGGCGACCTGGCGGAACTTGGGGTCGAACATCTCACCGCCATGGCTCTCGCCATATTTGCGGCGCAGCGCCTCGAGCTTGCCACGATCATAACCCATGTCGGTCTCCTCCTGCCGGGCCAGTGCATGCGGCAGCGTTTGCGAACTGACCATCATCCGGCCGGGTCGCTGTCCCGCTGGCTGCCTGCAGATTTCACGTCACTGATGCTGTTGACCTGCCAAAGTGTCCGGCAGCCGCATTGAAAAATCAATTGATATTGTTAGGGTGTCGGTTGTGAGAAAAACTCACAGAGTTTCCGGTTGCTCATGGCCAAGCGTCTGCCCCCCTTAAATCCCCTGCGCGCCTTCGAGGCGACGGCGCGCCATGCCTCGCTGACCAAGGCGGCGGCGGAGCTGAATGTCACCCACGGCGCCATCAGCCACCAGATCAAGGCGCTTGAGCAATCGCTGGGCGTAAAACTGTTCGAGCGCACCGGACAGCGGGTAAAGCTCACACCGCATGGCGCCGAACTGCTGCCGGCGGTGTCGACCGCCTTCGATGGCATCGCCGCCGCCACCCAGCGCATGACGAGACCGGCCAGCGCCGGCACGCTGTCGGTCTCCTGCGTGCCGGCGCTGCTGCTTTTGTGGATGACGCCGCGGCTCGGCAGCTTCATGGCGCAATATCCTGACATCAGGCTGACGCTGATCCCTTCCAACGACCCCAAGGACATCCGCGCGCCGCAGGTCGATGTCTGCGTGCTCTATGGCGACGGCAGCTGGACCGACTGCTGGATGCGCAAATGGTCGGGCCTCGAACTGTTCCCGGTGGTCAGCCCGACGCTGATCAACAACCGGCCGATCCGCGTCTGCCGGGATCTTGCCGACCATGTCATCCTGCATGGCGATGACGGCCGCGAGTGGCACACCTGGCTGGCCGCCGCCGACGGGCTGGATCTCGAGCGTGGCCGCCGTCACCATCTCGGCGATGCCCGCACGGCCATCGAGGCCGCGGTGCATGGCCATGGCGTGGCGCTTGGCGATTCCGTGACCGCCAGCATGCTGCTCGCCAGGGGCCTGCTGGTGGCGCCGTTCAGCCTGTCGGTGCCGGCGGTCGACGATTTCTACGTCGTTTGCCGCAACGAGATGCGCTCGGCGCCGATTGTGCAACTGTTCGTCGACTGGCTGTTCGCCGAAAAGGAACAGGCCGACAGCCGCGCCGACGCGCCGGTGGCCGGTCGCATCGGCAGCCGCAGGAAGCGCCCGGCGCTGCGGATGGTCGGCTCCAAGAGTTGAGGCTGGACCGGAGCGACTGCTTTTTGTCGGGCCAGCCCGGAAAGCGGGAAGCGCTTTCAAAAATTCAATGCTAATAAGCTCTTGCCAAGCAATTCCAGGAAAGCGTGCGGCGGTTTTCCGTCCGGAATTGCGTAAGACAGACGTGAGCAGCGAAGGCGACGGCAGGACATGGCAAGAACCGATATAGCGCGGCGCGTCTACAACCACACCTGGAAGCTGGACCCGATCGTCCGCAGCCTGCTCGACACCGATTTCTACAAGCTGCTGATGCTGCAGATGATCTGGGGCATGTATCCCAAGGTCGACACCACCTTCTCGCTGATCAACCGCACCACATCGGTGCGCTTGGCCGACGAGATCGACGAAGGCGAATTGCGCGACCAGCTCGACCATGCCCGCACGCTGCGCTTTTCCAAGAAGGAGATGATCTGGCTCGGCGGTAACAATTTCTATGGCCGCAAGCAGATCTTCGAGCCGGAATTCCTCGCCTGGCTGGAAGGTTTCCGGCTGCCGGACTATGAGCTGTCCAAGCGCGACGGCCAGTATGAGCTCTCCTTCAGCGGTCCCTGGATGTACACCACGCTGTGGGAAATCCCGGCGCTGGCGATCATCAATGAGCTTCGTTCCCGCGCCGCCATGCGCGCCTACGGCCCGTTCGCGCTCGACGTGCTCTACGCCCGCGCCAAGGCCAAGATGTGGGCCAAGACCGAGCGGCTGAAGGCATTGCCCGGCATCCGCATCTCCGATTTCGGCACCCGCCGCCGCCATTCGTTCCTGTGGCAGCGCTGGTGCGTCGAGGCGCTCAAGGAAGGCATTGGCGAAGCCTTCACCGGCACCTCAAACGTGCTGCTTGCCATGGACAACGACCTCGAAGCGCTCGGCACCAACGCGCATGAACTGCCGATGGTGTTTGCCGCCCTTGCCAATACCGAAAAGGAACTGAAGCAGTCGCCCTACAAGGTGCTGCAGGACTGGCAGCGCTATTATGGCGGCAATTTGCTGATCGTGCTGCCCGACGCTTTCGGCACCGCATCCTTCCTGCGCGACGCGCCGGACTGGGTCGCCGACTGGACCGGTTTCCGTCCCGACAGCGCGCCGCCGATCGAAGGCGGCGAGAAAATCATCGACTGGTGGCGCGAGAAGGGCAAGGACCCCAGGCAGAAGCTGCTGATCTTCTCCGACGGGCTCGAGGTCGAGACCATCGAAGAGACCTACCAGCACTTCAAGGGCAAGGTGCGCATGTCCTTCGGCTGGGGCACCAACCTCACCAACGACTTCGAAGGCTGCGCGCCGACCGAAACCAACAGCCTCGATGCCATTTCGCTGGTCTGCAAGGTGACCGAGGCCAATGGCAGGCCGGCGGTGAAGCTGTCGGACAATCCGGCCAAGGCGACGGGCGACAAGAAAGAGATCGAGCGCTATCTCAGGATTTTCGGGGCGAAGGACCGCGTGGAGCAGCTGGTCAAGGTTTGAAGGCGGCCGAAGCTCCGGCATCGCGATGCGAGTAGGCAAGGTTGGATAGGCTGAGTTCCTTCGCGCCCCCCTCTGTCCTGCCGGACATCTCCCCCACGAGGGGGGAGATTACGCTCGCATCTCCACCTTCGCCAATCTCCAACATTGCAAGGGAAGAGCCGCCGGCGAAACCGCCAATCTCCCCCCAAGTGGGGGAGATGTCCGGCAGGACAGAGGGGGGCGCCGTAGAGTGCTGTCGTCAACGGTTAGCCCCTCTCACCATCGCCCTCGCATCCCTCCCCACCCCGACCTTCGCCCACGCCTCCGACCGCGGCCACGTCCTCCTCCTCCCCACCGGCTACTACATCGCCGGCGGAGCGCTCGCCGTCGCCGTCAGCTTCCTCATCCTGGCTCTCCTGCCACCCGACACACTCGACCGCTTCTGGCGTCGCCGCCTGCCACTCTTCGGGTTTACCAACGTGCCCCGCACAATCGTCAGCCTGATCTCCTTTGCCGGCTTCGTAACCCTCATCACCGCCGGCCAGTTCGGCAGCCGCGACCCGCTCTCCAACCCGCTCCCGCTTGTCATTTGGACGCTGCTCTGGGTCGGCCTCGCCATCACGCAAGGTCTGCTTGGCGATCTCTGGTCCTGGCTAAATCCCTGGTACGGCCCATGGCGCGTCGTCACCCGCCTGATTGGCCAGCGCGATGCCGAGGCGCAGGAATCGCGATTGCTGCAATGGCTCGGCTTCTGGCCGGCCGTCATCCTGTTCTTCGCCTTCGCCTGGTTCGAGCTGATCGATCCGGCGCCCGACGACCCCGCGCGGCTGGCATATGCCGCCGGCCTCTATTGGCTGTTCACCTTCATCGCAATGTTGATCGTCGGCTACCCCAACTGGAGCAGGCGCGGCGAATTCCTGACGGTGTTCTTCGCCATGGTGGCGCGTTTTGCTCCTGTCGAACGCGACGAAAAAGGCCGGCTCAACCTTTGCTGGGCCGGCGCCAAACTGCTCGGCGCCGCGCCTCTGCCGGCAAGCGGCATCGCTTTCCTGCTGCTCAGCCTGTCATCGGTGTCGTTCGACGGCCTGTCGAAAACCTTCTTCTGGCTCGGCCTGTTCGGCATCAATCCGCTGGAATATCCCGGCCGCACCGTGCTGATCGGCATCGGCAGTTTTGGCCTGGTGCTGACCTTCATTCTGTTGGCGGCGGTGTTCATGCTGGCCATCATCCTCGGCCAGCGCCTTGCCGGCAGCCGGCATTCCCTTGGCGAAGCGGCAGGACTGCTGGTCTGGTCGATCGTGCCGATCGCGCTCGCCTATCATGTCGCCCACTATCTGACGGCGCTGCTGGTCGACGGCCAGTATGCGATGGCCGCTTTGTCCGACCCGTTCGCGCTGGGCTGGAACCTGTTCGGCACCGCCGACATGCAGATCGAAGCCGGCATCGTCGCCGGCGCCGACTCCGCCTGGTGGCTGTGGAATGTGCAGGCCGGCATCATCATCGCCGGCCATATGCTGGCGGTGCTCGTCGCCCATGGTCTGGCCTGGCGACTGCACTCGGTGCCATCGCGCGCCGCACTCAGCCAGCTGCCGCTCACCGTGCTGATGATCGCCTACACCATCTTCGGCCTCTGGTTGCTTGCCACGCCGACGGCGGGATGACAAAAGGCGACCGGCATGCCCAGCGCATGACCCGAAAATCGGATTCGATTTTCGGAAAGGATCATGCGCACACTAAAAATGCTCCAGCATCCTTTACGCGTCCTAACGGACGCGCGGCGCTGGAGAGGAAAGCCCGCTTGCCAGGTCGAAGCTTTGATGATTTAGTTTGTATACATGCGATTTCTGCCCCTCCTGCAAGGGAGTGGCCTTGCCTCGTTACAGACAGTCAAAACTCAAAAACAGGGGAACTGCCGTGACTGACAAGAATGGGTTTTTCGACCTCTCCAAAAGCACTCTTAGCCGCCGCACGGCGCTAAAAGGTCTCGCCGCAGGCGCCGGTCTGACGCTCGCGCCGGGCTTCGTCCGCTACTCGCAGGCGCAGAGCTCGGCGCCGATCAAGATCGGCTTCCAGTCGCACCGCACCGGCATCGGCGCCGCCTATGGCCGCTGGTACGAGAAGACCAGTGCGGCCGCGGTCAAGGCGATCAACGATGCCGGCGGCATCAACGGCCGTCCGGTTGAACTGGTGATCGAGGATGACGGCACCGACCCCGGCCGCGGCGCCGAAGTGGTCGGCAAGTTCGCCACCCAGCACAAGACCGACATCGTCTTCGGTACACTGTTCTCGCATGTCGTGATCGGCTCCGCGCCCGCCGCCGGCGAAAACAAGATCCCCTATTTCGTCGTCAGTGAAGGCCACCACGTCGCCTCGACCAAGCTCAACCGCTACGTCTTCCAGCCCGGCATCACCGACGTGAAGAGCCAGATCCAGTCGATGGCGCCGTGGATTGCCGCCAATGCCGGCAAGAAGGTGACGCAGATCTTCCCCGATTTCGCCTTCGGCTACGACCATCGCGATTACCTGCCGCCAGCACTGAAGGCGCAAGGCGCCGAAGTCATCGCCCAGATCGCCATCCCGCCGACGGAATCCTCCTTCACCAAGTATTTTCCACAGATCCCGGCCGAAACCGAGGTCATCTACCATGTCATGGTCGGCCCGGCCGTGCTCACCTTCGTCAAGGAACTCGGCGAGTTCTACGGCTCCAACCGGCCGCAGCTGTTCGGCTTCATCGATTCGCTCGAAGCCACCGACATCAACAGCCCCGGCCTCGAATTCCTCGACGGTAGCCATTTCTGGGAAGGCTCGCCGCGCTATGCCCAGGCGGATGACTCAGCCGCGCAAAAGGCCTACCGCGCCGCCGTGGGCATCGACGACAATGGCGCTGCCGTCGGCGACCCCAAGGACGTCTCCACCGCCGCCCACATGTTCGGCTGCTGGGAAACGCTCTATGTCGTCAAGAAGGCGATGGAAGATGCTGGCTACAAGGGTCCGGAGGACCGCGGCAAGCTGGTCGAGGCGACCGAGGCGCTGACCGAATTCGCCGAAGGACCGGAGCATCCGCAGGGGCCGAAGACGTTCAACGGCAAGATCCACCAGTGTTTCGGCATCCAGAACATCTCCAAGGTCGAAGGCGGCAAGATGAATGTCGTCCACAAGACCAAGATCGAGGACGGGCTGTACGAGGCCGAGGGGGATTATACGACGCAGGCGCTGTAGCTTAGCAGCGTGAGCGCCAGGCTACCCCCCTCTGTCCTGCCGGACATCTCCCCCTCAAGGGGGGAGATTGGATTTCACGGCGGGTTTCGCCAACTACCAACGATGGCCGAGAGGCGCCGTCGCAGGTACAGCCAATCTCCCCCCTTGAGGGGGAGATGCCCGGCAGGGCAGAGGGGGGTGCCTCGCGCATCCGCTGGTGCCTAGCCCATGCACTTTGGACCCCATCTCCTCCTCGCCGCCCTCGAAGGCCTCGTCACCTCAGCCGTACTGGCGCTGACGGCGCTCGGGCTGTCGCTGGTGTTCGGGGTCATGCGCGTCGTCAATGTCGCCCATGGCGAGTTCTTCATGCTGGGCGCGGTGCTGGCATGGGCCATCTCGACGGCTATCCCCGGCCATCCCACGGTCGGCTTCCTCGCCGCACTGGTGATCGCGCCGCTGATTGTCGGCGCCATTGCACTGGTTGCCGAGCGGCTGGTGCTGCGCCGGCTTAATTACAATCCGGAAGCCACTATCGTCGCCACCATCGGCATGCTCTACATCATCCAGCAGCTGGCGTTGAGTTTCTACGGTCCGGAAGCGCGGCCGGTGGAGCCGCCCTTCAGCTACCGCATCCTTTTGCCCTGGTTCGGCTATTCCGGTTACAAGCTGTCGATCATTGCCGCCTCGGCGCTTCTGCTGGTCGCCACCTGGCTGGTGCTGACGCGCACGAAGATCGGCCTCATCATGCGCGCCACGCAATATGACAGCGAGACGGCGCAGGCCTTCGGCATTCCGGTCGACCGCGTCTATGCCGGCGTCTTTGCGCTCGGCGCCATGCTGGCAGCCATCGCCGCCGTACTGATCGTGCCGATCAGCCAGGCGCATTATTTGATGGGGCAAGACCCACTACTGCTCTCCTTCATCGTCATCATCATCGGCGGCCTCGGTTCGCTGCGCGGCACGGTCGTTGCTGCTGTGCTGATCGGCCTCTCCGACGGCATCATCTCGGTGTTCTTCTCACCGACGCTGGCCAAGATCATCGCCACGCTGCTGGTGGCCATGGTGCTGGTGTTCCGGCCACAAGGCCTGTTCGGGCAAGCGTCGCGATGAGCGAAGCGTCGCCGGCAAAAGCCTATGCGTTGCATCTCGGCGTCATCGCGCTGCTCTTCGCGCTGAGCTTCGTCCTGCCCGACTACCATCACGGCCTGCTCGCCCGCATCATGGTGTTGGCGGTGTTCGCCATGGGCTACAACATGCTGTTCGGCTATGTCGGCCTGCTCAGCCTCGGCCACGCCATGTTCTTTGCCGCAGGGCTCTATGGCGCAGGCCTCGCCGTCATCCATCTCGGCTGGAACGTGCCACTGGCCTTCCTCGCCGGCATCGCCTGCGGCGCGTTGCTGGCGCTGGTCATCGGCTTGCTGGCGCTGCGCACCACCGGCGTCGCTTTCATGATCGTCACCATGATGTTCGCGCAGGTGTTTTACCTCACCATCCTCTATTTCGCCGCCTGGACCGGCGGCGACCAGGGCCTGGTCGTGCCGCAGCCAGCGCGAGTTCTGAATTTCGGCGCGACGTCGCTCGACCTCACCAACCCGATCGTGCGCTACATGAGCGCGCTGGCGTTGTTCTCGGTCGTGCTGCTCATCACGCTCGCCATCGTCCGCTCCCGCTACGGCCGCGTTCTGGTCGCCGTGCGCGAGAACGAGGAGCGCACGAAAATGCTGGGCTACGACACCTTTTCGAACAAGCTCATCGCCGTCGTCGTTTCCGGCACCATCTGTGCAGCCTCTGGTGCCGCCTATGCGCTGCTGTTCGGCTATGTCGGTTCGAGCTTTGCCTCGGTGCAGTATTCCATCCTGCCGCTACTCTGGGTGCTGCTCGGCGGCGCCGCCACGACGCTGGGCGCGCTGATCGGCACGGTGTTCATGTACTATGTCATCGACATCGCCAGTGGCTACACCTCGGCCTATCTCCTGATCGTCGGCATAGCGCTCATCCTTCTGGTGCTATTTTTCCCCAAAGGCATTCTGGGCACCATCCGCCAGCGCTGGCTCGGGTGGTTGCCATGATGCCGCTGCTGACGACAAAGAACCTGGCGCGCAATTTCGGCGGTCTGCGCGCCGTCGACGGTGTCGACTTCCAGCTGATGCCGGGCGAGATCCGCGCCGTCATCGGCCCCAACGGTGCAGGCAAAACCACTTTCGTCAGTCTGATCAGCGGCCGCATCCAGCCGTCCTCGGGCATGATCGTCTTCGACGGCGCCGACATCACCCGCCAGCCGGCCTATCTCAGGGTACGCCAGGGCATCGCCTACACCTTCCAGATCACCAGCGTCTTCGCCAACCTCTCCGCCTACGACAATGTTGCGCTGCCGGTGCAGCGCACGCTGACCGATGGCCGCTCGAAAGGTGCGGTGCGCACCGGCGTCATGGCGGCACTCGAGCGCACCGGCCTCGCCGACCGCGCCCACATGCCGGCCGGCCAGCTCTCCTATGGCCATCAGCGCCTGCTCGAAGTGGCGATGGGCCTGGCGCTGAAGCCGCGGCTGTTGATTCTCGACGAGCCGACGCAAGGATTGGCCGACAGCGAGATCGACAATTTCATCGAGCTGGTGCGCGAGATCGCCAAAAGCGCCACCGTGCTTTTGATCGAGCACAACATGCCGGTCGTCATGCAGCTGGCCGACCGCATCACTGTCTTCAACGCCGGCAGGATCCTGGCCGAAGGTACGCCCGAACAGGTCCGCGCCAACACCCAGGTGCAGGAAGCCTATCTGGGGACCGCGACATGACCGAAGCCCCTAAGACCGAGGCGCTGACCATCTCCGGGCTCGACTGCTTCTACGGCGAGGTCCAGGTGCTGTACGGGCTCGACCTGGTCCTCAACAAGGGCGAGGTGCTGTGCCTGTTCGGCCGCAACGGCGCCGGCAAGACGACGACGCTCAAGGCAATCATGGGCCTGGTGCCGGCGGAGGCCGGCTCGATCCGGCTGGGGGACCAGGAATTGGCCGGCCTGCCGGCGCATGAGGTGCCGAAGGCCGGCGTCGCCTATGTGCCGCAAGGCAGGCGATTGTTCGCCGAGATGACGGTAGCGGAAAACATCGAGATCGGCCTGATGGCGCGCGGCAAGGGCAAGGCCGTGCGGGAAAACGTCCTCGACCTTTTTCCATTGCTGCGCCAACGATTGCGGCAACGCTCCGGCACCTTGTCCGGTGGCGAGCAGCAGATGCTGGCGATGGCCCGCGCGCTTTGTCTTGAGCCGCAGGTGCTGCTGCTCGACGAACCGACCGAAGGCCTGATGCCGTCGATGATCGCCAAGATCCGCGAGACGGTGGTGAAGTTGCGTGAACTTGGCGTCTCGACGATCCTGGTCGAGCAGCGGGTAGACGCCGTGCTATCGGTCGCCGACCGCGTCTGCTTCATCGAAAACGGCCGCAACCGCGAGACCGTCGATGTCGAGCAGCTTCGCGCCGACCCGTCGGCGGTCCGGCGCTATGTGGGTGTGGGATGATCAGCCGAAGAACAGGAACCCGGCAATCAAAAATATCGGGATCAGCACCAGTCCCGACCACGCCATGTAGCCGAAGAAGCCTGGCATCTTCACGCCGCGATGCCGGGCGATGGCGTAGACCATGAAGTTGGGCGCGTTGCCGATATAGGTGTTGGCGCCCATGAACACGGCGCCCGCCGAGATCGCCGCCAGCGTCGAAGCAAACTCCGTCATCAGATGCTGTGCATCGCCGCCGGCCAGCTCGAAGAACACCAGATAGGTCGGTGCATTGTCGAGGAAGGACGACAGACCGCCGGTCAGCCAGAAATAGGCGAGATCGTTGGGCTGTCCGGTGGGCGAAGTGACCAGCGCGACCAGCGGCGCCAGCGCGCCGTCATGGCCGGCGCGCAGGATGGCAATGACCGGCACGATGCAGATGAAGATACCGGCAAACAGTTGTGCCACCTCCGCGATCGGGCCCCAGTTGAAGCCATTCGCCTCGCGATGGCTCTTGTAGGAGACGACAAGCGACAGCCCGGCCAGCGCCAGGATGATGGCGTCGCGCACCAGGTTTTGCAGTTCGAGGCTGATGCCCAGAACGGAAAAGCTCACGCCCGGCTTCCATGCCGCCGAGAGCAGGATGGCGCCGATGACGCCGGCCAGCAGCGGCAGATTGGCCAGGCCGCGAATGCGCACCTTCGTATCCGGCGTCGGATCCTTGATCTTCGGCGCGCCGCCTTCGCGGCGATGCAGCACGATGTCGATGGCCAGGAAGACAAGCAGCGCCAGGCCGCCGGTGAACAGCGTCTCGCGCCAGAGATTGGTGGTCGTCCAGAAGAAGTCGACGCCGCGCAGGAAGCCGACGAACAATGGCGGGTCGCCGAGCGGCGTCAGCGAGCCGCCGATGTTGGACACCAGGAAGATGAAGAAGATGACGACATGGGCGTTGAACGGCCGGTTGTCATTGGCGCGCAGCATCGGCCGGATCAGGATCATCGAGGCGCCGGTGGTGCCGATCACCGAAGCCAGCACCGCCCCGACGAGCAGCAGCCCGGCATTGACCAGCGGCGTGCCATGGATGTTGCCGGCGACAAGGATACCGCCGGAGATGGTGTAGAGCGCGAACAAGAGGATGATGAACGACATGTATTCGGTGAGCAGCGTGTGCAGCACCGCCTCGCTCGCCAAAGACATGCCGAAAGCGATCGCCAGCGGCACCACCACCAGCGCCGCCCAAGCGGCGGCGATCTTGCCGTAGTGATGCTCCCAGACATGGTGGAACAGCAGCGGTCCGGTGGCGATCGACAGCAGCAGGCCGGCAAACGGCAGCCCCCACCACAACGACATTGCTGCACCCGGCAGGCCGTGCTCTTCGGCCGCCGAAGCGCCCACCATTGTTGCCAGGAGAAACAGGCTGGCAAGGAGGGCGGTCTTGCCTGTCGATGGTCGCATGGAACCTCTGCCGGTCTGATTGCGTGTTGCAAGGATCAATGGCCGCTCCAGCCGCGCGGCGCAACCCCGGTCGCTTCCGCCGGTCGGTGCGCGAAGCGGATCGAGGCCGAAACAAGCTTCGTCGCGACACCAGCCCATGTAGCGGTAAAGACACTGTGGGCGACTTTGTTTCGGCATGTCTTCCCTGCCCAAGTAAATCGCATTGCATGATTTTTCCTGCCGTGCTTCATTACTTCAGGGAATTCTGGGGGCGTCACATGTTCAGGAGAGTTGCCGCTGTCCTTGGGGCAGTCGCGTTGGCGGGCTGCACCACGCCGGATCCGATAGCGCCGTCGCCATCGCCGACCGCGGCCATACAAAAGCTCGGCTACGAAGCCGTCGCCTTGCCGTCGACGGCCTATGGCCCGGGCTCGCTGGTGACATCGGTCAAGGGTTCCGGCTTTGCCTCGCCGCTGAAGCTGACCTACCTCTGCCGCCCCGATTTCACCAATGCGCCGCCACCGATCATCGACACGGCGGCCTCGTCGGAAGCATCACGCGAGTTCAACGGCACCTTCAAGCTCGACGCCACGGCGCTGGCCGATCTCGGCATCAGTGCCGGTGTGAGCAATGTCGAATCCGTGACCATGAAGTTCAGCAATGTGAAGATCGAGCAACTGGCCTTCGACGACCTCGCCACCATCCGGTCGCAGCTCGGACCTGTCTGCGCCGACCTTGTCGAGAGCTTCAAGAAGAAATCGATCGCCTATCAGACCAAGGGGGCGATCAGGGCCGACGTGGTCTATACCGCCAACTTCAAGCGCGGCGCGTCCGCGGAAGTGAAGAGCCTGGTAATCGAATCCCTGAAGGCATCGTTCGGCGGCTCCGTGCAAAGCAATTCGAACTCTTCGATCCAGGGCAACGGCCTGTATTACGGGCTGTTGCTGGTCAAGGTCGAATAGCTCGACAGGATTTGGGTAGCCATCAGTCCGAAGTTTGATCTTCGAGCATCACCCCGGCCTCACGCATTCGCTTCAGCATCGCTTCGACAGAGCCGTTGAGATCGATGCCGCGGCAGGCGTCGAGCCGCACCGTCGTCTTGAAGCCTTGCTTGACCGCATCGAGCGCTGAAAAGGCAACGCAGAAATCGGTCGCCAGGCCGACCAGGGTCACAGTATCGATACCGCGCTCCTTGAGGTAGCCACCGAGCCCGGTCGGTGTCTTGTGGTCGTTCTCGAAGAAGGCGGAATAGCTGTCGATCGCTGGGCGAAATCCCTTGCGGATCACCAGTTCGGCCTTGGTCCAGGCGAGTCCCGAATGAAAGTCCGAGCCAAGGCTGCCCTGAATGCAATGGTCGGGCCACAGCGTCTGCGGCCCATAGGGCATCTCGATTGCGCTGAAAGGCTGCGCGCCCGGATGGCTGGAGGCGAAGCTCGAATGTCCGGCCGGGTGCCAGTCCTGCGTCAGCACGACATGCTCGGCGTGCCGGATCAAATCGTTGACCAGCGGCACGATCTCGTCGCCGCCGGCAACCGCCAGCGCGCCGCCGGGGCAGAAGTCGTTCTGCAGGTCGATGACAACAAGCGCTTCGTCGGCCATGGCGCCTCTCCTCTTCTTCGTCTCGAGCGGGGATCGAGTGAAAAACGCCGCGGATGCGACCGGATGCAGAAACTTGACCAGATACTGGCTGGCGTCAACCTCTGGAGACATAACAAAAGCGTGGCGGCCAGCTTCCCTCAAACTCCGGCTTTGACAATTTCCACCAGCTTGATATCATTTGCATACGAATGAATTTGGCCGGATCTGATACTGGCAGGGGTTCGGGAAGAACCCACTTTTGGCAAGGCCCCAATGGAAGGCCTTTTTGGGAAGGCCAATTTTTTTGGAAGGTAAGGCGTGATCCGTTACGCGAAACCCACCACGCTCGATGAGGCGCTCGCTCTGCTTGGCGAGGATCGCTGGCGCGTGCTTGCCGGCGGCACCGATTTCTATCCGGCGCAAGGCGCCAAGCCGTTCCGCGACAATGTTCTCGACATCAATGGCCTGGCTTGCCTGCGCGGCATTGCCGAGACCGAAACCCATTGGGTTGTCGGCGCCCGCACCACCTGGACCGACCTTGTCCGCCATCCCTTGCCGCCGGCATTCGATGCGCTGAAGCAAGCCGCGCGCGAAGTCGGCTCCGTGCAGATCCAGAATGTTGCGTCGATCGCGGGCAATCTCTGCAACGCCTCTCCGGCCGCCGATGGCGTGCCGGGACTGCTGGTGCTCGACGTTGAGGTCGAGCTGCGATCGGCGGCCACGACGCGCCATCTGCCGCTGCAGGATTTCATTCTCGGCAACCGCCGCACGGCGCTGCTACCGGGCGAAATGGTCACCGCCATCCGCGTCCCCAAGCATGCGGCCGCCGGTACCTCCGCTTTCGTCAAGCTCGGTGCGCGGCGTTATCTTGTCATTTCCATCGCCATGGTGGCGGCGCGCCTTGTCATCGACAGCGGCACAGTCACGGAAGCGGCTGTTTCCGTAGGCTCCTGTTCGGCTGTGGCCAGGCGGCTGGCTGGCGTCGAGACTGCCCTGCGCGGGCTTGCTGCAGATCAGGGGCTTGCCGATGCCGTATTGTCCGCGCCGATGCCCGAGCTGTCGCCGATCGCCGATGTGCGCGGCAGCGCCGAATACCGGCTCGACGCCGCGCGCGAGCTTGTCGCCCGCGCCGTACTGGGCGCCTGCGGATTGACGAACGACAACAGCATGGTGGCGGCATGAACCAGTCCGAGATGATTGAAGCTCTGCCCGATCTCGTGCCGGGCTACGGCCTCGAGCGCGCGGAAATTGCTTTCGCGGTCAATGGCGCTGCCGTCTCGGTCAACGTGCCGCCGCTGCGCCGTCTGTCGCAGGTTTTGCGCGACGAATTGCAGCTCACCGGCACCAAAATCGGTTGCGACGCCGGCGATTGCGGCGCGTGCACGGTGCTGGTCGACGGCGACGCCGTCTGCGCCTGCCTGATGTCGGCGGCCTCCGCGGCGGGCACGGCCGTGACGACGGTCGAGGGCCTCGCCAATGGCCGCCTGTCGGCGCTGCAGGCGTCTTTCCTGGCGCATGGCGCGGCGCAATGCGGCATCTGCACGCCGGCGCTGCTGGTCGCGGCAACGGCGCTGCTGGAGACGAAACCGCACCCGACCGAGGTAGAGGTACAGGATGCGCTGGGCGGCATCCTCTGCCGCTGCACCGGTTACCGCAAGATCATCACGGCGGTGATGGATGCCTCATCGCAGACAGCCAGCCTGGATTTCCGCATGCCGGAGTCGGGGCATGCGATCGGCTCGTCACCGGTGCGGCTCGACGGCGTGCCAAAAGTCACCGGCGGCGAAAAATTCGGCGGTGATTCCTTCCCCGCCGATGCGCTGGCCGTGCTGGTGGTTCGTTCGCCGCACTACCACGGCAGCTTCGCCTTCGGCGACCTCGACGGCTGGGCGAAGAAGCATCCCGGCATCATCGGTGTCTTCACCGCCGCCGACATTCCCGGAAAAAACTGTTTCGGCGTCATCGGCCCGTTCGCCGACCAGCCGGCGCTGGCCGAAGGCTTTGCGCGCCTGCGCGGCGAGGCAGTGGCGCTAGTCGCCGGCGAGCGCGAGGCGATCCTCGATCTCGACCTCCAGGATTTCCCTGTCCGCTGGACCGAGCTGCCGCATTTTCTGCTGCCCGGCGACGCGCAGGCGGAAGGTGCGGCGCTGATTCATCCCAACCGCCCGGACAATTTATTGACCAAGGGTTTTGTCGAGCGCGGCGACCCTGAGGCTGCCATTGCCGCCGCCGCCTTCACCGTGACCGGCGCCATCGACACCTCTTATGTCGAGCATGCCTACATCGAGCCCGAAGCCGGCCATGCCTATATGGACGGCGACACGCTGGTCGTCGTCGCCTGCACACAGGCGCCTTACATGGACCGCGACGACACGGCAAAGGTGCTCGGTCTCGCCGTCGACAAGGTGCGCATCGTTCCGACCGCGACCGGCGGCGGTTTCGGCTCGAAGCTGGACGTGTCGCTGCAGCCGCTCATCGGCCTTGTGGCGCTGAAGACCGGCCGGCCGGCAGCGCTCGCCTACACTCGCAACGAATCCATGATGTCGACTACCAAGCGCCATCCCTCGCAGATGAAGGCGACCATCGGCGCCGATGCCGAGGGTCGCGTCACCGGTATGGTCTTCACCGGCGATTTCAACACCGGCGCCTATGCCAGCTGGGGTCCGACCGTCGCCAACCGTGTGCCGGTGCATGCCTCCGGCCCCTATGCGACGCCGAATTACCGCGCCGAGGGCCGCGCTATCCACACGCATGGGCCTATCTCCGGCGCCTTCCGTGGTTTCGGCGTGCCGCAGGCGACGATCATGCAGGAGACGCTCTATGATGAGCTCGCCGGCAAGCTTGGTATGGACCGGCTCGATTTCCGCCTGAAAAACTGCCTTCGGAACGGTTCCGAAACGGTTACCGGGCAGAGGCTGGAGTCGGGCGTCGGCATATTCGAATGCCTTGACTCCTTGCGGCCGCATTGGGCTCGCGCGACAGCCGACGCAGATGCATTCAATTCCTCCAATACGAGCAAAAAGCGTGGCGTCGGCATCGCGTCCTGCTGGTATGGCTGCGGCAACACTTCGCTGCCCAATCCGTCGACCATAAGGGTCGGCATTGCGCCAGCGGGCGAGGTCATCCTGCATCAGGGCGCCGTCGATATCGGCCAGGGCTCCAACACCGTCATCACCCAGATCTGCGCCGACGCGCTCGGCCTGCCGCTGGAACGATTCCGGCTGAAGAGCGCCGACACCGCGATCAGCCCCGACGCCGGCAAGACATCGGCCTCGCGCCAGACTTTTGTGACGGGCAAGGCTGCAGAAAAAGCCGGCCGTGCTTTGCGCGAAAAGATTCTGCGCTTTGCCAACGTCTCGGAGAACGCGGCCCTGCAACTGGACGGCCCGATGATCGTCATCCGCGAAGGCGAAGCCACCCGCCGCATCGATCTTGCCGCCCTCGATGTCGATGCGAACGGTTTCGTCTTCCGCGCCGAGGAGACCTACGATCCGCCGACGCTGCCGCTCGATGCCAAGGGGCAGGGCAAGCCGTACGCCGTCTATGGCTACGGCGCGCAGATCGCCGAACTGGAGGTCGATCTCAAGCTCGGCACCGTCAACCTCTTGAAAATCACCGCCGCGCATGATGTCGGCAAGGCGATCAACCCGCTGTTGGTCGAAGGCCAGATCGAGGGCGGCATCGCGCAAGGCATCGGTATGGCGCTGATGGAGGAGTATATCCCCGGCCGCACCGAGAATTTGCACGACTATCTCATCCCGACCATCGGCGACGTGCCGCCGATCGAGCACATCTTGATCGAGGTTCCCGATCCGGAAGGCCCGTTCGGCGCCAAGGGCCTGGGCGAGCATGTGCTGATCCCGACCGCACCGGCGATCCTCAACGCTATCCGCCACGCCACCGGCGTTCTCATCACCAAGGTTCCTGCGACGCCGACGCGCATCCGCGCTGCGATTCGCGAGAAGGACGCACGCGCATGAGCGAGCTTGCCGAACGCTTCGAAACCCATGACCCCGGCGAGAAGCTGGTTGCGGAAAAGATCCGCTGCGATGCCTGCCCGGTCATGTGCTACATCGCCGACGGTCGCACAGGCGCCTGCGACCGCTACGGCAATATCGGCGGCCGCATCGTTCGCATGGACCCGTTGACCATTCTCGACCACGCGGCCGAGACTGGCGCCGCCATGGTCCCCTTCACCGCCGAAGGCGAGCAATGGGATGGCGAACTGGTCAACACCGGCCGCCGCTTCGTCACGGCAATCGGCGCTGGCACCACCTATCCCGATTACAAGCCGGCTCCGTTCATCGTCAGCCAGGAGGTCGAGGGCGTCGATCTGGTGACGGTGGTCACCGAGGGCATCTTCTCCTACTGCGGCGTCAAGGTGAAGATCGACACCGACCGCCATCTCGGCCCCGAGACGGCAATCGTGCGCTCGCAAGGCGAGGCGATCGGCCACGTCACCACAGGCGAATACGGTTCGCAGATGCTGTCGCTTGGCGGCGTGCATCATCTGACCGGCGGCTCCAAGGCCGAGGGACGCGCGACCTGTGACGCGATGCTCAATCTGTGCAACCGCAAGCCGGTCGAACTGACCATCGACGGCGGCGCCACCATCATCGTCGAAGCCGGCAAACCGCCTGTCATCGACGGCAAGCAGGAACAACGCATGCGCGTCGGCTGCGGCTCGGCCACCATCGGCATGTTCGCCACGCAATGGCGCGGCCTGGTCGACGAGGTGGTGGTGGTCGACGACCACATCACCGGCGTCGTCTCGGAGCATCAGGCCGGCAAGGTGCTGGGATGGCAGGATACTGGCATCAAGATCATCGGCCGCCGATCGACGCCAGGCCGCTATTTCAAGGTCTCCGAGCCCGGACTCGGCTGGGGCGGCACCTCGATTTCCGACCCGCTGTCGATCCTCGGCGAATGGAACGCCAAGAAGGGCGCACGGCCCGGCCTGTCGCTGCTGATGGTGTCGACCACCGGCGAGCAGTTCGCCTACTACGAGCTCGACGACGAATTGAAGCCTGTGGAAAAACCGTTCCCGGAACGGCTGCAGAAGTCCGTTGGCCTGATCGAGGACAATTGCGAGCCAGCGCTCTGCACGGTGTTGTTCATCGGCGGCGCCGGCGGTTCGCTGCGCGCCGGCGTCACCGAAAACCCGGTCAATCTGACCCGCTCGGTACAAGGCTTGAAGACCTATGTGACGGTCGGCGGCGCGCCGGTCTATGTCTGGCCAGGCGGCGGCATCACGCTGATGGTCGACGTCACCCGCGTGCCGGAAGGCGCCTTCGGTTATGTGCCGACCCCGGCATTGGTAGCGCCAATCGAATTCACCTTGCGCCGCGACGACTATGTCAGGCTGGGCGGCTACGAGGCCGAGATCCGCAGCATCGAGGATATTGTTGCCAAGGGTGGCGAATACCTCAACCCGCGCCGTGGCACAGGTGCCGAGGCCCAAAATCCGTGGCCGCCCCTGGCGCAGTTGCGCAGCGCCGGCTCGAACGGGGCCGGCTGATGCAAGGCCCGCAGGTCAACTGGCTGCAGGACGGCAAGCGGCTGCACCTCAACCACGGGCCGATCGACCTCATCGTCGAGGCCTTTGGCGAAGCGGATGAGTGTCTTGCCGCCTACGACCAGGCGATCTCGCGCTTCCAGACGATCCTGATCGAGTTGGTCGAGGAGCTTCCCGAATTGCGGCTTCCGGCATTTTTCCTGGCGCCGCGCACCTTTGCCGGCCCGACAGCGCGCCGGATGGAAGCAGCCGTCATGCCGCTGGCGGAATGCTTCATCACGCCGATGGCTGCCGTTGCCGGATCGGTAGCCGACGAAATTCTCGCTGCCCTGCTGGCCGGCCGCACGCTCGACCGCGCCTATGTCAACAATGGCGGCGACAGCGCTCTCCATATAGGCAAGGGCAAGTCAATGAACCTGGCGATCGCCGGCACCGGCAACGGCATGGCCGACCGCATCACCGTTCGCTCAGCAGACGGTGTGCGCGGCGTCGCCACCAGTGGCTGGCGCGGTCGTTCGTTTTCGCTGGGCATTGCCGACGCCGTCACTGTGCTGGCACGGACCGGCGCCGAGGCCGATGCGGCGGCGACACTCATTGCCAACGCCGTCGACCTGCCCGGCAATCCGGCCATCAAGCGCATTCCCGCACAAGAACTCTTGCCCGACAGCGATCTCGGTGCACGGTTGGTGACACAAGGCGTCGGCATTCTCGCGCGTGGCGATGTGGAGCGGGCGCTGGACAATGGCCTTGCCGTCGCCGAAGATTTTCGCCGGCGCGGCCTGATTGCCGCATCGGCGCTGTTTCTAGGCGGGGAAGCCCGCATCAGTGGTTCCATGGCGCTTGCCGCGCCCAACAAAAATCCAGGGAAGGAAGTTGCCCATGCCTGAGTTTCCGATCCGCAAGATCGCGGTTCTGACCGAGGAGATTTTTCACGATGGCGGGCCGGTTGCTGCCGCGCCGCGCCGACGCGCCGCAGCCGTGGCGCTGGTGAAGAACCCGTTCGCCGGCCGCTACGTGGAAGACCTACAGAGCGCCATGGACGATCTGAAGCCGCTTGGCCTGCTGCTCACGGACAAGCTCATTGCCGCGTTGGGCGGCGACATCAAGCAGATCGACGCCTACGGCAAGGGCACCATCGTCGGCTCGTTAGGTGAGCTCGAGCATGGCGCGTTGTGGCATGTGCCGGGCGGCTACGCCATGCGCGAGCGGCTCGGCGACGCCAAGGCGATCGTGCCGTCGGCAACCAAGGTCGGCGCCTTCGGCTCGCGGCTCGATGTGCCGCTCGGCCACACCAACGCCGCCTATGTCCGCAGCCATTTCGACGCCATGGAGGTCGGCATCAGCGACGGACCGCGTGCCGACGAAATCCTGTTCTGCCTCGCCATGAGCTGCGGTCCGCGCGTACATGACCGCATGGGCGGCCTGGCCGTCGGCGATATCAAGGCCTGGGATGGCTTGCGATGAGCGGCGGGGACAATCTTCTGAAGCTGGTCGAGGCCGAAGAGCCTGACGAACATGACTACCGCCTGCAGGAGCAGGTCGGCTTCATCCTGCGCAAGGCGCATCAGCGCCATGTCTCGATCTTTGCCGCCCAGATCAGCGACCTGACGCCGCCGCAATTTGCAGCACTGGCCAAGCTGCACGATGTCGGCGAGACCTCGCAGAACCAGTTGGGAACGCTGATCGCCATGGATGCGGCGACGGTCAAGGGCGTCATCGACCGGCTGAAGGCGCGTGGCCTTGTCGATCTCACCAAGCACGAGGTCGATAAGAGACGGCTGCTGGTCAATCTGACGCCTGAGGGACGCGAGGCGATCGAACGGCTGATCCCGCTGGCCCGCACCATCACCCAGGAAACGCTGGCGCCGCTGACCGCCAAGGAAGCGGCCACATTTATGCGACTGCTGGCGAAGTTGGCCTGATATCTTAGGCGCGCAGGCTCGTCCCCTCTGGGTCGAAGAATGGCATCGGCGCCACTACCGCGCGGGTCGGCTTGCCGTCGATGTCGATGCTCAGTTCCGTCCCGATCGCAGTGAACGGCAGCCGCAGATGCGCCGTCGCCAACACCTTGCCCAGCGAATGGCCGTGGTCGCTGTAGGTGACGACGCCGACATCCTCGCCGTCGGCGAAAACCCTGGCATCCGTGGCGGCCGGCCGGTCGCCGTCGAGGATCAGTCCGGTCCAGCGCTCGTCGAGGCCTTTGTCCCGCACCTTGAGCAGCGCGTCGCGGCCGATGAACTCGCCCTTGTCGAACTTGATCCAGCGATCGAGCCCGACATGGAACGGTGTGCGGCTTTCATCCATGTCGATACCGTGCGCCGGATAGGCTTTCTCCAGCCCGAGCGTGAACATCGCCAGCACGCCGTAAGGTTTTAGCCCGAAATCGCCACCGGCCCGCATCAGCGCGCCCCAGACCGAAGTCGCCTCATCAGCCGGCACGAACAGTTCGAAGCCAACCTCGCCGGTCACGCCTGTGCGCGAGATCAGCACCTTGGTCTCGCCGATACGTCCTGCGGTGAATGCCCAGCGCTTCAACCCGTCCAGATCGGCATCCGACACCAGCGCCTTCAACAGTTCGCGGGAGCGCGGCCCCTGTATGGTCGGGAAGGCGACGGCCGCGGTGATGTCGGTGACATAGGCCTGTCGCGCTTCAGAATGGTGCTGCAGCCAGGGCAGCATCTTCAGCCGGTTAACCGAGCCGGTCACCAGCATGAAATGCTCCGGTGCCAGCCGAAATACGGTGAGGTCATCCATGATGCCGCCATCGTCGCGACAGACGGTGGAATAGCGCACTTGGCCGGGCTTCATCGCTGCGGCATCGTTGACGATGACATGATTGACCAGCGCCTCGGCTTCCGGCCCCTTGATGTCCATCTTGCCCATGGTGCTGAGATCCTGCACGCCGACATTTTTGCGCGTGTTCAGGTGCTCGTCGGCAATGCCGGAATAGTATTTGGCCGAGACGAAGTTACCGCCGACCCGGCCCATGGTGGCACCCAGGCCGACTATGCTGTTGTAAAAAGGGGAGCGCCGCTCAACCAAGAAACTTCTCCGTCATTCATGAAAACGGCAGCGCCGGGCGGCGCTGCCGAGGTCGGATCGGTGAAGTGGTTAACCCCCGTAGACGTCGAAGGAAAAATATTTGTCGTTGATTTCCTTGTACTTGCCGTTGGCGCGCAGCGCGTCGATGGCGGCATTGAACTTGTCGGCCAGTTCCTTGTTGCCCTTCTGCAGCGCAATGCCGACGCCGGGTCCGTGAATGGCCGGGTCGGCGGTCAGCGTGCCGAGCAGTTTGCAGCAGGCGCCGTCGGGCTTCTTCAGCCATTCGGTCAGGATGATCGAGCCGTCCATCATGGCGTCGAGACGGCCATTGGCCATGTCGGTGCGCGCGTCGTCGCCGGTCGGATAGGCCTTCACGGTCGAGCCGGAGTATTTCTGCTCGGCGAAATTCTGGTGGATCGTGGCGCTCTGCACGCCCAGCACCTTGCCCTTCAGATCGTCGGGCGATGTGCCGGCAATGGTCGAATCCTTCGGCACGGCGATGGCCGGCGGCGTCTGGTAGTATTTGTGAGTGAACTCGACCTTCTGGGCCCGCTCCGGTGTGATTGTGATGTTGATGATGGCGTCGAACTTACCGGCCTGCAGCGCGGGGATCGAGCCATCGAAATCCTGCACGGAGAACTCGCACTCGGCCTTCATCTCGGCGCACAGCGCCTTGCCGAGATCGATGTCGAAGCCGCCCAGCGTGGCGTCCGAATTGGCATAGTTGAAGGGCGGATAGGCGCCTTCCGTGCCGATCCTGAGTTTCTCGGCAGAGGCAGCACCGGTGGCGAGTGCCAGAGCGGCGGAAGCGGCAAGCACGAAACGACCGAAAATACGCATGTTCTGGTTCCCCGTTGACTAAAGCAATTCCAGGGAAAGTTTTGGCGGTTTCCCGTCCGGAATTGCGCAAAAACAAGATAGAAGTCTACGGCCTTTGCGGGGCGTGACGGAGACGGAAACGACATGCTCTGCGGCGATCACGGCGCGGCAAGCCGTCCCTCCTCAGGAAATCTTACTGTGATCTAAATTACAGAACGATCATGTGCATCGGCTCATGCTGAGCCAGTCATAGGCGGTCGTGGGAGGGACCAGGGGATGGACCAGCAGGAATTCGTGCAGGAAGCCGCGCAACGGCGCATCGACGAAGACATCGCCAAGCGCATCAAGGTCCACCAGGCCAACATCGAGCGGCTTGAAACCGCAATAGAAAGTGCCGGCAATCTCGAGGCCGCTGTCGCCAATCGACCACTGGTCATGCTGGCTCAGGGCGATTCCTGGTTCGACTATCCGCTGACCGGCAACGGATTTCCCTTCGTCGACACCGATGTGATCGCGCAGCTGCGGCGCATAGGCTCGATGCCGCCGACCATCCTCAACCTTGCCCATCATGGCGATGCGGCAACCGACGAGATGTCGCTGCCCAAACAGCAACGGATGATCGCGGCCCTGCGCAACAAGGCCAATTGGCTGAACGGCAAACCAGACGCCATCCTGTTCTCGGCCGGCGGCAACGACATTGCCGGCGACCAGTTCTGCATCTTCCTCGACTTCAATGACGGCCATGCCCCCGGCCTGAACAAGAACCGCTTCGCCAAGGCGCTCGGCATGGTCGAGGCCTGCTATCTCGATTTGTTCGCGCTGCGCGACCGTGTCGCGCCAGGCGTTCCGATCTTCGGCCATTGCTATGATTTTCCGATTCCGAACGGAGCGCATCCGTCCTGTGTCGGCCCGTGGCTGAAACCGTCGCTCGATTTCTGCAACTGGACGGTGGCCAAGGGCACGGTCATCGTCCACGACGCGCTGGCAGCGTTCCGCGATGTGGTGAAGCGCCTGGCCGACGATCCCCACAACAATTTCCATCTGGTCGACACGCAGGGAACGCTGAAGCTGGCCGACTGGGCCAACGAGCTGCATCCCGATCCCGCCGGGTTCAAGAAGATCGCGCAGAAATTCGCCGATGCGCTGAAGGCCAAGCTGCAGACTTGATGGTTGGGCTGTCTCCCGCCGGAATCACGCGCCGTCGAGTCTATTTCACACCGAAAAGGTCTCTGGCTTGCGCTGCCGTGTAGTAGCCAAGGCGGACGTCCTCGGCGACCAGCTTTGGATCGCGCTGGCGCGGATCGCCATAGCCGCCGCCGCCTGGCGTGCCGACGCGCACGCGGTCGCCGGCCTTGAGCGCGATGTCCTGTTCCTTCGACAGATGCGGCGGCACATGTTCCTCGCCGCCGCGGAACACGGTCACCGTGTTCACCGCGCCATCCTTGCCGCCAAGCGCGCCCTGCGGGCCGAAACGGCCGTGATCCATGACGAAGGAGGCGCGTGCCTCGCCGCGCAGGATTTCGACTTCATAGAAGAGGCCGAAACCGCCGCGCTGCTTGCCGGCGCCGCCGGAGCCTTCGCGCAAGGCGTAGTGGCGGTAGAGCACAGGAAACGCCTGTTCCATGATCTCGACCGGTGGCGATTTTGAAATGCCGATGGTCGAGCAGCCATTGGTCAGCCCGTCATGGCCAGAATTGCCGCCATAGCCGCCACCGGAAATCTGGTACATGACATAGTCGCGGCCGCGCGCGGGATCGTTGCCGCCAAGCGCGAAATTGCCGCTGGAGCCGGCGGGTGCGGCCGTCACCTTGTCGGGCAGCGCCTGCACCATCGCCGCGAACACCGCCTCGGCGATGCGCTGCGAGACTTCCGCCGCGCAGCCTGAAACCGGGCGCGGGTATTTCGCGTCGAGGAAGGTGCCTTCCGGCCGCTTGACGATCAGCGGCTCGAACGCGCCGGCGCTGATCGGCACATCAGGGAAAATATGGCGCATGGCGAGATAGACCGACGACAGTGTCGTCGCCAGCACGCTGTTCATCGGCCCGGCGCATGGCTTTGACGAACCAGAGAAATCGAACGTCAGCGTGTCGCCCTGCTTCTCGACGGCGAGCGCAATGGTCAGCGGCTCGTTGACCACGCCGTCCGAGTCGACAAAGGCCGTCGAGCTGTAGGTGCCATCGGGAATGGCGGAGATGTTGGCGCGCATCTGCTCGGCGGCGCGGCGGCGCAGTTCGGCGATCGCCTCGACGACCGTTTCGTCACCGTAACGATCCAGGATTCCATTGAGCCGGTCCTGGCCGATCAGCAGTGCAGCAGCCTGCGCCCGGATATCGCCGATGCGCTGGTCGGCAACGCGGATGTTGGAGCAGATGATGGCGTAGATTTCGGTGTCCAGCACGCCTTTCTTGAACAGCTTGACCGGCGGCAGGCGCAGGCCCTCCTGTTCGACCGCCGTCGCCGATGCGGAGAAGCCGCCCGGCACCGAACCGCCAATATCGGGCCAGTGGCCGGTATTTGATAGCCAGCAGAAAATCTGGCCGCCGCGATAGACCGGCATGGCGAAACGCACATCCATCAGATGCGTGCCGCCGAGATAGGGGTCGTTGACGATATAGATGTCACCGGGTTCCGGCGCCAGGCAGCGGCCGTCGGCAATCATCTCGATCACCGTCTTCGTCGAATATTGCATGACGCCGACGAACACCGGCAGGCCCTGGCTGCCTTGCGCGATCAGCGAACCGTCGACGGCGGAATAGATGCCGTCGGAGCGGTCATTGGCCTCGGCGATGACAGGCGAGAAGGCGGCGCGGGAAAAGGTCAAATCCATCTCATCGCAGACTTGCTGAAGTGCTGCCTGCAGAACCGAAAGCGTGATGGCGTCGAGCTTTTGCATCTCAGGCCTCGCCGATGTCGATGATGATGTTGCCGTCGGCGTCCGACCTTGCGCGGTCGCCGGGTTCGAGCACGGTGGTGGCGTCCATCTGTTCGAGGATCGCCGGCCCTTCGATGACGGCATCGCGAGGCAGCTTTTCGCGCGCATACACCGGCGTATCGTGCCAGCGTCCAGCATACCAGACAGGCCTTGTCTCGCGCAGCGCCTCGTCAAGCGTCCTGGCGCGTCCGGCCGGGTCGATCAGCCGTGACAGATCGATGGCCGGCCGCACACCGGTGACCGAAGTGTTGAGGTTGACCAGATTGGCGCGGATTTCTGGCAGCTCGACCTTGAAGCGGGCGAAATAGGCCTTTTCGAACAACGCCTGCAACTCTTGCCGTGTCACTGACGAAGACGGCAGCGCCACGTTGATGATGTGGGTCTGGCCGACGAACTGCATATCAGCGGAATGGGTGACGCGGATCGTCTCCGGCTTTACAGCTTCCTTGCCGATAAGCTCTTCGCCTTCGTTTCGGTGCCGTTCCAATACCGAATGGAGCTGGGATTCATCGACCGCCACCACGGGCTGGTTGATCGTGTTGACGAAGTCATGGCGAAGATCGGCGACGACGCAGCCAAGCGCGTTGGTGATGCCCGGACGCGCCGGCACCAGCACACGGGGCAGGCCGAGTTCACGCGCCAGCGCGGATGCGTGCAACGGCCCGGCGCCGCCAAAGGCGAACAGCGCGAAATCGCGCGGATCATGGCCGCGCGACACCGAGACCATGCGGATGGCGCCGGCCATCTTCATGTTGCCGAGCCGCAGGATTGCGCCCGCCGCCTCGACGCCGGACAGGCCAGTGGCCTTGCCGATCTTGTCCTCGAAAATGCCGGTGACGCGCTCGACGGTGACCGGGTTTTCGACCGCCAGCAGCTTCTTCGGCGCCAGCCGTCCGAGCACCAGATTGGCGTCGGTGATGGTCGGCTCGTTGCCGCCACGGCCGTAGCAGATCGGGCCGGGATTGGCGCCGGCACTTTCCGGACCGATCTGGATCAGCCCGGCCGCATCGACGCGGGCAATCGAACCACCGCCTGCGCCGACAGTATGCACCGCGACCATCGGCACGTGGATCGGCATCGCATATTCAATCTCGATCTCGTTGGAGACCGCCGGTTCGGCGTTGCGGATCAGCGCCACATCGGTCGAGGTGCCACCCATATCGTAGGTAACGAGGTTTTCGAAGCCGGCGCGCTTACCCGTATAGGCAGCGGCGATGACGCCGGACGCCGGACCGGACATCACGGTCTTGGCCGATTCCCTGGTGACGAAACGGGCCGAGATCATGCCGCCATTGCCGTTCATGATCAGGAAGTCGCGGGCATAGCCTTTGGCAGCCAATTCCTTGCGCAGCCGCTCGACATAGCGCTCGAGGATCGGCTGCACCGAGGCGTTGACTGCGGCCGTCACCCCGCGCTCGAATTCGCGCGCTTCCGACAGCAGCGCATGGCCCGTGGTGATGTAGCTGTTCGGCCAGAGTTCGGCGGCGATCTCGGCGGCGCGCCGCTCATGTGTCGGGTTGGCGTAGGAATGCAGGAAATGGATGACCAGCGACTCACAGCCTGCCACAACCAGCGTCTTCACTGCCGCGCGCATCTCGGCCTCGTCGAGCGGCGTGCGCACCG
This sequence comes from Mesorhizobium sp. P2_F5, assembly GCF_056403715.1. NCBI lineage: Bacteria > Pseudomonadati > Pseudomonadota > Alphaproteobacteria > Hyphomicrobiales > Phyllobacteriaceae > Mesorhizobium > Mesorhizobium sp. P2_F5. The sequence goes on from NZ_JBFUEY010000001.1 coordinate 237,093, forward strand.
CGCCCGATGCTTCGACGCGCTCCGACACTTCCAGCCTGAGATCGCGCGGGATAATCGGAACGAACGTCCCCGTCATGCCATAAGGCTGCGGCCGTGTGCGCCGGCCAAGCTCGATCACGTCGCGAAAACCGCGCGTGGTGATCATGCCGGTTTTGGCCAGCCGGCGTTCCAGCACCGCATTGGTGGTTGTGGTCGTGCCATGCACGATGAGGTCGATGCCGTCTATGGCAAAGCCGGTGGCGCCAAGCGCTGAAACCACGCCGAAGGCCTGGTTGTCGACTGTGGTCGGCGTCTTGGCGATATGCACCCTGCCGCCGTCCTTGCCGTCGATCAAAATGAGGTCGGTGAAGGTTCCGCCGACATCGATGCCGGCAACGACGTTACCCAGGGAATCCGGTTGCTGCACCGAAAAATTCTCTTTCATTGTCGAAACCCGAAATGGCAGGACTACGAATACGCCGCAGTTTGGAAAGCTGTTTTAGCGTGGTATCTTGACACAAATATCGTTTGTATACTAATAAATTTCGGACACAAGAGCTTACCGCTTTGGAGTGTGTGAACGGCACGCCGGGACCTGAATGGTCTGGGCGCGCAGGAAATGGTTTGGCGCCCGCATATGTGAGTGGGCAAGACAGAGTTGGATTTGATGAACACCACATCCGCATTCAACACGGCCGGCGCCCGTCCGCTGCAGTTCCCGATTCCGGCCAATGTCTATGCCGAAACCGTCGTCTCGGTGAAGCACTACACCGACCGCCTGTTCTCGTTCCGCATCACCCGTCCCCAGTCGCTGCGCTTCCGCTCCGGCGAGTTCGTCATGATCGGCCTGCCCAATGCCGAGAAGCCGGTGTACCGCGCCTATTCGGTGGCGAGCCCGGCCTGGGACGAAGAGCTGGAGTTCTTCTCGATCAAGGTGCCGGAAGGCCCGCTGACTTCCGAATTGCAGAAGATCCAGGTCGGCGACACCGTCATCATGCGCCAGAAGTCGACCGGCACGCTGGTCGTCGACGCGCTGACCCCGGCCAAGCGGCTGTTCATGATTTCGACCGGCACCGGCATTGCGCCCTTCGCCAGCCTGCTGCGCGATCCCGACACCTATGAGAAGTTCGACGAGCTCATCCTCACCCATACCTGCCGCGACAATGCCGAACTGGTCTATGGCCAGGAACTGGTGGCGGCGCTCGAGAACGATCCGCTGATCGGCGAACTGACCACCGGCCGCGTTACGCTCTACAATTCGACGACCCGCGAAGAGTCGGCGCGCATGGGCCGCATCACGGCGCTGATCGGCTCCGGCAAGTTCTACGCAGACCTCGGCATCGAGAAGCTCAATCCGGAGACGGACCGCATCATGATCTGCGGCTCGATGCACATGCTGAAGGACGTCAAGGAACTGGCTGAAAGCCTCGGCTTCCATGAGGGTTCGCTCAGCCATCCCTCGACTTTCGTCGTCGAGCGCGCTTTCGTCGGCTGACATCAGCCGACGCTTCGGCGGCTGCGCTCTTGGATTCACGTTTTGACCATACGGTCAAAATTCAGCTGCTTTTGCCGCCTTTTTCCGCTATGACCTCTTGAAGGACTCGTGAAGCATCGATTCACGGGCTATCTTCGGTGTGTGTCACCCAAACCGCCAGTCGGTTCGAGCACCGACACGCACCACGACGTAAAATCGTCGAGCGAAAGGGCAGGAGATGAGCAGCACAATCCGCGAAGCCGATCTCGGCGCGTCCAAGATCACGCCGCTGCCGGCGCGTGCCGCCGCCAACACGCCCGTGCCGCAAACCCATGGCATTGCCCGCAACACCGGCATGCGGCTCGATCTCGGCTTCATGGAATCGGTGCGCAGCGTCAACCGCTCGGCGCTGGAGCGTCGCGTCGCCAGCCTGACCAAAAGGCGCTCGATCAAGGCCGACAACCAGGCGGCATGGCTGCTGCGCGCCGTCTCCTGCATGGACCTGACGACGCTGAATTCCAATGACACCGAAGAACGCGTGCGCCGGTTGTGCGCCAAGGCGATCAACCCGTTCCGCCGCGACATCGTCGAAGGCCTCGGCATAGAGGGCGAGAAGATCCGCCCGGCGGCGGTCTGCGTCTATCATCCCTTCGTCGCCACGGCTGTCGACGCCGTGCGCGGCACTGGCATCCATGTCGCCGCTGTCTCCACCGCCTTCCCGCACGGCCTCGCGCCGCTGTCGACGCGCCTGCAGGAGATCGAGGCATCGGTGCGCGACGGCGCCGACGAGATCGACGTCGTCATCCCGCGCGGCCTGGTCTTCGGCGCCAAATGGCAGGAGCTCTACAACGAGATCGTCTCGATGCGCGAAGCCTGCGGCGATGCGCATTTGAAGGTCATCCTCGGCACCGGCGACCTCGCCACTTTGCGCAATGTCATGCTGGCCTCGATGGTGGCGATGATGGCGGGCGCTGATTTCATCAAGACCTCGACCGGCAAGGAAAGCGTCAACGCCACGCTGCCCGTCGGCCTCGCCATGGTGCGTGCCATCAGGGCCTATTTCGAAGAGACCGGCTTTCTTATCGGCTTCAAGCCGGCCGGTGGCATCTCCACCGCCAAGGCGTCACTCGACTGGCTGGTGCTGATGAAGGAAGAGCTCGGACGGCCATGGCTGGAACCAGACCTGTTCCGCTTCGGCGCCTCGAGTCTGCTCACCGACATCGAGCGCCAGCTCGAGCATCATCTGACCGGGCACTATTCGGCCAATCATCGCCACGCGATGGCTTAGGGCGCGTAGGGCCTTGAACGCCGAGTTCCTTCGCGCCCCCCTCTGTCCTGCCGGACATCTCCCCCACTTTGGGGGAGATTGGCTGGCATCGGCGATTTCGCCAATCGCCAACGTTGCAGTATCGCGGCCGACAGAGGTGAAGGCTGATCTCCCCCCTCGTGGGGGAGATGTCCGGCAGGACAGAGGGGGGCGCGACAGAGCGCCTGCCAAGACAATTATCTGGAGCGTGCCATGAACATCCTCGAACGCTATCACGCCATGGAATACGGCCCGGCGCCGGAAGCCCGCAATGAGGCCGATGCCTGGCTCGCCGCGCGCGACTTCGGCAAGGCGTTGTTCATCGATGGCGCCTGGAAGGCGGCTGCCGGTGGCAAGACTTTCGACACCAGCGAGCCGTCATCCGGCAAGCTGCTGGCCAAGATCTCGGATGCAGGCGCCGCGGATATCGACGCCGCGGTCGCTGCCGCCACCAAGGCGCTGCCGAAATGGTCGGCATCCTCGGGTTACCAGCGCGCGAAAGTGCTCTATGCCATCGGCCGCGCCATGCAGCGCCATCAGCGCCTGTTCGCAGTGCTTGAGACAATCGACAACGGCAAGCCGATCCGCGAAAGCCGCGACATCGACGTGCCGCTCGCCATCCGCCATTTCATCCACCATGCCGGCTGGGCGCAGGCGCTGGACAAGGATTTCCCCGGCCATAAGGGCGTTGGCGTCGTCGGCCAGATCATCCCGTGGAATTTCCCGCTGCTGATGCTGGCCTGGAAGATTGCGCCAGCCCTTGCCGCCGGCTGCACGGTGGTGCTGAAGCCGGCCGAGTTCACGCCGCTCACCGCCATCCTGTTCGCCGAGATCTGCGAGCGCGCCGGCGTGCCGAAGGGCGTCGTCAACATCGTCCAGGGCGGACCTGAAGCGGGCGTGGCCATCGTCAACCATCCCGGCATCCAGAAGATCGCCTTCACCGGCTCTTCGGAAGTCGGCAAGATCATCAGGAAAGCCACGGCGGGGTCAGGAAAAAAACTATCGCTGGAGCTCGGCGGCAAATCGGCTTTCATCGTGTTCGAGGACGCCGATCTCGACAGCGCGGTCGAGGGTCTGGTCGACGGCATCTGGTTCAACCAGGGCCAGGTATGCTGCGCCGGGTCGCGGCTTCTGGTGCAGGAAGGCATCGCCGAAGCCTTGATAGCCAAGGTCAAGGTCAGGATGAGCCGGCTGCGCGTCGGCAGCCCGCTCGACAAGAACACTGATATCGGCCCGCTGGTCGATGCCACGCAGCTCGACCGGGTCAAAGGTCTGGTCGCCGAGGGCGCAAAACAAGGCGCCGTCTGCTGGCAGCCGGACGCAGCGCTGCCGTCTTCCGGCTACTACCATCTGCCGACGCTCGCCACCGGAGTTTCGCCGGCTAATATATTGGCACAGGAAGAGGTGTTCGGCCCGGTTCTGGCGACCATGACCTTCCGCAACACCGAGGAAGCGATAGAGCTTGCCAACAACACCCGCTATGGGCTGGCGGCCTCCGTGTGGAGCGAGAACATCAACCTCGCGCTCCACGTCGCGCCGCAATTGAAGGCCGGCGTCGTCTGGGTCAACGGCACCAACATGTTCGACGCTGCCTGCGGCTTTGGCGGCTACCGCGAAAGCGGCTTTGGTCGCGAAGGCGGCCGTGAGGGCATGTTCGAATATCTCACGGCAAAACTGCCGCTTGGCCCTGTCATCAAGCCGGCAATGTCTTCGGCACAGCCTGTCGAGCAAGCGGATGGCGGCGCCATTGATCGTACGGCAAAGCTGTTCATCGGCGGCAAGCAAGTCCGGCCCGATGGCAATTACTCGTTGGCCGTCGCCACCGCCAAGGGCAAGCTCGCCGGCGAAGTCGGCCTTGGCAGCCGCAAGGATATCCGTGATGCCGTTGCGGCGGCTCGCGCCTGCAAGGCCTGGCCGGAAGCGACCGCCTACAACCGTTCCCAGGTGCTCTATTACCTCGCCGAAAACCTGTCCGGCCGCGCAAACGAGTTCGCCGCGCGCCTCACCGAACTGACCGGCGCCAACGCCAAGGCCGCGCGGGAAGAAGTAGAGCAGTCCATAGAGCGCCTCTTCCTCTATGCCGGCCTCTCCGACAAGTTCGAAGGCCGCGTGCATCAGCCGCCGGCCCGCGCCGTCACGCTGGCATTGCACGAGCCGGTCGGCGTCGTCGGCATCGTTGCCCCGGACAGCGCGCCGCTGCTCGGATTCATCTCCCTGATCGCCCCAGCACTTGCCATGGGCAACACCGTGGTCGCCGTGCCGTCGGAAAAATACCCGCTGCTCGCCACCGATCTCTACCAGGTGATCGAATATTCCGACGTCCCTGCCGGTGCTATCAACATCGTCACCGGCCGCACGGCGGAGCTTGCCGGCGTGCTGGCCAAGCATGACGATGTCGACGGGCTCTGGCTGTTCGCCGATGCCGAGACCTGCGCCAAGGCGGAGGCCGATTCCATCGGCAATCTCAAGCGTGTCTGGACCGGCAATGGCCGCAACCTCGACTGGGCGTCCGATGAAGCCGCCGGCGATGCCCTGCTGCGCCGGGCCATCGAGGTCAAGAACGTCTGGGTGCCTTACGGCGACTGAATGTCGCTAAGGCGCTTCGTGCTTGAACGAACCAAGGCAGCGTGACTCATTGTCCGGTTGTCATACATGTCGTTGCGTCAGAGCAAGCGATGTGCATTACATCGGCTGTCGTGAAGGTGATCGCGTTCGGGCTTGACGCCTGAACTTGTGTTCTTTAACGAGAAAAAACATATATTATTCGTAGACTGATGGATAGTGCAGGCCGCATAGTCGCGCCTGTCTGGCACAGGACGCCTTGGCCGGCCGTCAGTAAATCGGACTGAGCCAACAGGGCGAGGAGAAAAGCATGGCGGATCTGGCAGGCAAGGTCGTTGTCGTCACGGCGGCGGCGCAAGGCATCGGCAAGGCGAGCGCATTGGCCTTCGCCAAGGCAGGTGCCGTCGTCCATGCCACCGACATCAACGAAGCGCTGCTGGCCGAACTCGCCAGGACCTCTGACATCAAGACCCGCAAGCTCGATGTTCTCAACGACGATGCCGTGGCATCGGGCTTCGCCGAAATCGGCCGCGTCGACGTGCTGTTCAACTGCGCCGGCTTCGTCCATTCCGGCTCGATCCTCGAGATGAAGGATGCCGATCTCGATTTCGCCTTCAACCTCAATGTCCGCGCCATGATCCGCACCATTCGGGCTGTGCTGCCCGGCATGCTGGAGCGTGGCGACGGCTCGATCATCAACATGTCTTCCGTCGCCGGCGCCGGCAAGGGCGTGCCCAACCGCTTCGCCTATGGCGTCACCAAGGCGGCCGTGATCGGCCTCACCAAGGCGGTCGCCGCCGACTATGTCGCCAAGGGCATTCGCTGCAACGCCATCTGCCCCGGTACTGTCGAAAGCCCGTCGCTGCAGGAGCGCATGCACGCGCAGGGCGACTATGACGCGGCGCGGGCCGCCTTCATCGCCCGCCAGCCGATGGGCCGTCTCGGCACGCCCGAGGAAATCGCCGACCTTGCCGTCTATCTCGCCGGCGCCACCTACACGTCGGGACAGGCCTACAATATCGACGGCGGCTGGTCGATCTGACCGCTTCCAGCCCTTATCGGCGATCGGTGGCTCCAGGAATCACGCCCGCCGGTCGCCCTCAAACAGGAGAAATACGATGAAGTTGTTGCGCTATGGCGAGACAGGGAGCGAACGTCCCGGCCTGCTCGATGCGGACGGAACGATCCGCGATCTCTCCGCCCATGTCGCCGACATTGCCGGCACCGCGCTTCATCCGACCTCGCTGGACATGCTGTCGAAGCTCGACCCGAAGTCGCTGCCTGTCGTTTCCGGCAAGCCCCGTCTCGGCGCCTGCGTCGCCGGCACGGGAAAATTCATCTGCATCGGCCTGAACTATTCCGACCATGCCGCCGAAACTGGCGCCACCGTGCCGCCTGAGCCGATCATCTTCATGAAGGCCAGCTCGGCCATTGTCGGCCCGGACGACGACGTGCTGATCCCGCGTGGCTCGGAAAAGACCGACTGGGAGGTCGAACTCGCCGTGGTCATCGGCAAGACGGCGAAGTATGTCAGCGAAGCCGAGGCGCTGGACTATGTCGCCGGCTATGCCGTCGCCCATGACGTGTCCGAGCGCGCCTTCCAGGCCGAGCGTCAGGGCCAGTGGACCAAGGGCAAGAGCTGCGACACGTTCGGCCCGACCGGCCCGTGGCTGGTCACCAAGGACGAGGTCAAGGACCCGCAGAACCTCAAAATGTGGCTGACCGTCAACGGCAAGACCATGCAGAACGGCTCGACCAAGACCATGGTCTACGGCGTCGCCTATCTCGTCTCTTATCTCAGCCAGTTCATGTCGCTGCATCCCGGCGACATCATCTCCACCGGCACCCCGCCCGGCGTCGGCCTCGGCATGAAGCCGCCGGTGTTCTTGAAGGCCGGCGACGTGGTGGAGCTCGGCATCGAGGGGCTCGGCCAGCAGAAGCAGACCTTCAAGGCGGACGTTTAGCCGCCACTTCTCTTAGGCCCGCTTGCCCGACGGATGGCGCTTGCGTCAGCGCCAGCCTAGAGCCGGCGCGACGTGCTTCAGGATCGCCTCGATGACATGGGCGTTGTATTCGACGCCGAGCTGGTTGGGGACGGTCAGAAGCAGCGTATCGGCCTCGGCGATCGCTTCGTCCTCTTTCAGCTGATCGATCAACACATCCGGCTCGGCCGCGTAGGTGCGTCCGAAGACGGCGCGCTTCTCGGGCTCGATGTAACCGAAATGGTCCTCGCTGTCGTTGCCGCCGAAATAGGCGCGGTCGCGGTCATCGACCAGCGCGAAGATGCTGCGGCTGACAGAGACGCGCGGCTCGCAGGCGTGCCCGGCTTCCTTCCACGCCGCGCGGAAAGCGCGGATCTGTTCGGCCTGCTGGATGTGAAGCGGCTGTCCGCTCTCATCGAACTTCAGCGTCGAGCTCTGCAGATTCATGCCAAGCTTTCCCGCCCATTCGGCGGTGGCGTTGGTGGCGGCGCCCCACCAGATCCGATCGCGCAGCCCGGCCGAGAACGGTTCGAGGCGCAGCATCCCGGGCGGGTTGGGAAACATCGGCCGTGGATTGGGCTGAGCAAAACCTTCGCCGCGCAGCACATTCAGGAACACCTCGGCATGGCTGCGCGCCATGTCGGCGTCGTTCTGGCCTTCCTGCGGCACGTAGCCGAAGTAGCGCCAGCCGTCGATCACCTGTTCCGGCGAGCCGCGGCTGATGCCAAGCTGCAGCCGGCCACCGGCGATCAGGTCGGCAGCACCGGCATCCTCGGCCATGTATAGTGGATTTTCATAGCGCATGTCGATGACGGCGGTGCCGATCTCGATGCGGCTGGTGCGGGCGCCGACCGCGGCCAGAAGCGGATAGGGCGACGCGAGCTGGCGGGCAAAATGATGCACGCGAAAATACGCGCCGTCCGCACCCAGCTCCTCGGCCGCGACGGCAAGATCGATCGACTGCAAAAGCGCGTCGGCAGCCGAGCGCGTCTGCGATTGCGACGAGGGCGACCAATGGCCGAAGGAAAGAAAGCCGATCTTTTTCATATGCGCGTCCTGTTCTTTGCAGATCCCTACTTCGTCGCCCGTGCGACTGGGTTCAATCGTATCGCACGCAACGCAGTGTCAATGGCAGCGGTCTTGACGATTTCGCGACGACACCCATCAGTGTGCAACGCATCAGGCCATGGCCCCCGGCGATGCCATTGTGCGGCCATGCCAGCATCTGCCGCGCCGCGCCTTTTGGCGCAAATGAACCAACCAAAGGCAATGTGCCGCAAACTCCATTCGCTTCACGGGCTGGTTTTGAAATCTTCTCGCTCATTTAATTTCTACAAAATCAGTAGGCTTAACGCGCATAGCCAACCGTGCAAGGAGCCCGAAATGCCGAAAAAGCTGGTGGTGGGACTGTCGGGCAACCTGACCCGTCCGTCCAAGACCAAGGCGTTCGTCAGCCACATCGCCGGCGAGCTGGCGAGCCGTGCCAGCGCGGCTTCGAGCGTTTTCGACATCGAGGATCTCGGCCCATCCTTCCCGCCGGCCAGGCAGCTTGCCGATCTCGACCCGGCGGCCCGCGCCGTTGTCGACTTAGTGCTCGGCGCCGACGTGCTGGTGGTCGGCTCGCCGACCTTCAAGGGCAGCTATACCGGGCTGTTCAAGCACTTCTTCGACCTGCTCGACCCATCATCGCTGCGCGGCAAGCCGGTCATCCTCGCGGCAACCGGTGGCGGCGAGCGTCATTCATTGATCGTCGAGCACCAGTTGCGGCCGCTGTTCGGCTTCTTCGAGGCGCAGACCATGCCGACCGCGATCTACGCCTCGGACAAGGATTTCGCCAACGGCGTGCCGGTGTCCGAAGCCGTCCTGGCGCGGGCCCGCCAGGCAGTCGCCGAGGCATGCCGGGTGGCCGGAGTGCCGTACCGGGTCGGCCTTGCCGCCTGAACGCGGAATGTCGTCCACGACTATTGCTTGGTGAACGTGCCCGTATAAGTGCGGTCGGCAAGCCCATAGGTGACGGCCAGCGTTCCGTCCGCCTGCATGACCGCGCTGACGTCCCCGCCATTGGGAAGGCGTCGCAGTTTCAACGTGTTGCCGAAAATCTTGCCTTCGCCGTCGGCCACGCCCGGTTTGTTGTCGGCGATATCGCCCCAGGCGTAGGTGGCGGTGACATTGCCGCCGCGCGAAATCGTCAGCACGGCGAGCTTGCCGTCATACATCCCATCCAGCTGTCCGCCCCAAATGCCGGAAAATGCGACATATTTGGCCGGGATGCCCTCGCCTGGGGGCATGACCCTGACAGACGGATCGAGAACCGCCGCACCGTCCGGAGCAGAGATCGCGGCAGGCGCCATGGGCTGAGGTGCCGGCGCTGGCGGCGGGGATGATGGTTCAGGCGCCGACTGGCAGGCGACAAGCATGAATGCCGCGAAACCGAGCGTCGGAAAGAGACTGTTTGGTGGAGCCAATCGGAATCGAACCGACGACCTCTTGAATGCCATTCAAGCGCTCTCCCAACTGAGCTATGGCCCCACTCCGGCAGTCAGCCGGCGCCGTTGCCGGCGTAGAGGTCCGGCGCGGTTTTCAAGACCGCGCCGTTTAGTGCAGGCGGCTTCTAACCCCGCCTTCCCTGAATATCAAGCCTGCAAGAACCGCTTTTTCGAAACAGCGCAAGAAAGCCTGCGGGCGCTAGAGCAATTCCAGGAAAAGTGTGAGCGGTTTTCCGTCCGGAATTGCGTCAAAACAATAAGATAGAGCGGTTCGCGGTTTCCGTGAAACGCTCTAGGCCCGCGGCCGATCAGACCTCGTCGTCGTCGTCGCCGACGCCGATCATGTCAGCGACGTCGTCATCTTCTTCTTCTTCGTCGGCAAGGAACGTATCGTCCTCGTCGTCGCCGAGGTCGACATCGTCCTCGTCGTCGCCCAGATCGGGAAGGTCGTCGCCGGCCTTGACGTCTTCGTCGGCCTCTTCAAGCGAGACGACTTCAACGCCTTCTTCTTCCTCGGCGTCCACTTCCTTCTCGGCCACTTCCTCTTCCTCTTCGATGGCGGCAATCTTGCCTTCCTCGAAGTAGGAACGCGGATAGGTCTTGCCCGTATAGGGCGAGACGATCGGGTCCTTGTTCAGGTCGTAGAATTTTCGGCCCGTCTCAGGGTCGACACGCTTTGTGCCAAGTTCGTTTTTTGCCACGGCAAGCCTCGTCAGTAAAAGAGTGGTCCCCTTAACCACAGTTTACCGCGCTGTCAAAGCGAAAAGCCGGCGTCACAAAACCAAGTACTGAAAGGCCTCGCGCCAAGTGACGACCATGGGGATGACCATTTGTGCCCGCCGTGATACGAGACCGCCGCAACAAATGAAAAGCGCCGGTGCGCCGGCATTCCGTCCAGGGAAATTCCATGTCTCACGCCGCCGCTGCCAAGCCGGCCACCGCCCGCAAATCATCTGCCCTTTCCGGCACTGCCCGCGTACCGGGCGACAAGTCGATTTCACACCGTTCCATGATGTTTGGCGGCCTGGCCTCCGGCGAAACCCGCGTCACCGGCCTGCTCGAAGGCGAGGACGTAATGCGCACGGCCGCGGCCATGAAGGCGATGGGCGCCCATATCGAGAAGCGCGGCGCTGAATGGGTGATCCGCGGCACCGGCAATGGCGCGCTACTGCAGCCGGAAGGCCCGCTCGATTTCGGCAATGCCGGCACCGGCTCGCGCCTCACCATGGGCCTTGTCGGCACCTACGACATGGAAACGACCTTCATCGGCGACGCCTCTTTGTCCGGTCGGCCGATGGGCCGTGTGCTCGAACCCTTGCGCCAGATGGGCGTGCAGGTGCTGAAGGCGACGCCGGGCGACCGCATGCCGATCACGCTGCATGGGCCGAAACACGCCGCACCCATCACCTACCGCGTGCCGATGGCCTCGGCGCAGGTGAAGTCGGCCGTGCTGCTCGCCGGTCTCAACACGCCGGGCATCACCACCGTGATCGAGCCGGTGATGACGCGCGACCACACGGAAAAGATGCTTAGGGGATTTGGCGCCAATCTGTCGGTCGAGACCGACGAGCGCGGCGTGCGCCATATCTTCATCGAGGGTCAGGGCAAGCTGACGGGACAGATCATCGCGGTGCCCGGCGACCCCTCCTCGGCCGGCTTCCCGCTGGTGGCGGCACTGATCGTGCCGGGTTCGGACATTATCATCGAGAACGTGCTGATGAACCCGACCCGCACCGGCCTTTTGCTGACGCTGCAGGAAATGGGCGGCCGGATCGACATCTTGAACTCGCGCAATGCCGGCGGCGAGGATGTCGCCGACCTGCGCGTGCGTTATTCCGAGCTGAAAGGCGTCACCGTGCCGACCGAACGAGCGCCGTCGATGATCGACGAATATCCGGTGCTGGCTGTTGCCGCCAGCTTCGCCGAGGGCGAGACGCTGATGCAGGGGCTGGAAGAACTGCGGGTGAAGGAATCCGACCGGCTGGCGGCGGTAGCCAACGGCCTGAAGATCAATGGCGTCGACTGCACCGAAGGCGAGGCTTCGCTTGCGGTGCGCGGCAAGCCCGGCGGTAAAGGGCTGGGTGGCCATCCCAATGGCCAGGACACGACGGTGCAGACCCATCTCGACCACCGCATCGCCATGAGCTTTCTGGTGATGGGGTTGGCGACCGAAAAGCCGGTGACCATCGACGACGCCGCCATGATCGCGACGAGCTTTCCGGAGTTCATGGGATTGATGACGGGGCTGGGCGCGGAGATCGGGTAAAAGTTGATGGTAAGCGCAAAGCAAGCAGAGATGTTGGCGGGACAGCGCCCCCCTCTGTCCTGCCGGACATCTCCCCCACAAGGGGGGAGATCAGCTGTCACTGCGGCTTTCGCCAGTCGCCAACGTTGCAGAATTGAGCGGAGCGACAGAACTGCCAATCTCCCCCCTCGTGGGGGAGATGTCCGGCAGGACAGAGGGGGGCGCGAAGGATCGCGGCGCCTGCGCCTTCGGTTGGCCCGCCAATGACACACGTCTTCACCATCGCCATCGACGGACCCGCCGGCGCCGGTAAAGGCACCCTTGCCCGGCGACTGGCTGACCACTACCGGCTGAACCTGCTCGACACCGGCCTCACTTACCGCGCCGTGGCCCATGCGCTGATCCAGCACGCGCTGCCGCTCGACAATGTCTCAGCGGCTGAAACCGCCGCCCGCCAGGTCGATCTGGCGAAGCTCGACCGGGCGGTGCTGTCGGCGCATGCGGTTGGCGAGGCGGCCTCGAAGATCGCCGTTTACCCGACCGTGCGGCGCATCCTGGTGGAAAAGCAACGCGGCTTCGCCAAAACGTCGCCGGGCGCGGTGCTTGATGGGCGCGATATCGGCACCGTCGTGTGCCCCGACGCCGACATAAAACTCTATGTGACGGCAAGTGCCGAGGTGCGCGCGCAGCGCCGGCTGGCGGAGATCGAGAGCATCGGCGGCTCCGCCAATTTCACCGAAATCCTCGCCGATATCGTGCGCCGCGACGAGCGCGACATGGGTCGCGCCGACTCGCCGCTGAAGCCCGCCGCCGACGCGCACTTGCTTGATACCTCCGAAATGGCTATAGAGGCCGCGTTTCTGGCGGCCAAAGCGATCATCGACGACGCCTTGGCCAAGAGAGATAAGGCCTGATTGAAGGTTTTCCCGCTGCCACCGATTGCCGGAAGCGAAGAAAATACCCATATCGGGCACGAACCAGCCTGCCAGCATTCTTCATGCGCCGGAATTGCCGCCTAGGCGGCCCAGGGCTTTTGTAGCCCGGAACGCCGGCAGGCTAACGCAACGCTAACCCACGGCGCCCGTCCCGCTTCCAGATGCGGGGCACTCCAGGAGAAAATATGTCAGCTGCAAATCCCACTCGCGACGATTTCGCGAGCCTGCTCGAAGAATCATTTACCACCGGTCACTCCGGCGAAGGTCAGGTCGTCAAAGGCACGATCCTGGCGATCGAAAAAGACATGGCCATCATCGACGTCGGCCTCAAGGTCGAAGGCCGCGTGCCGCTGAAGGAATTCGGCGTCAAGGGCAAGGACTCGACGCTCAAGGTCGGCGACACGGTCGAGGTCATGGTCGAGCGCATCGAGAACGCGCTGGGCGAAGCCGTCCTGTCGCGCGACAAGGCCCGTCGCGAAGAGAGCTGGGTCAAGCTCGAAGAGAAGTTCACCAAGGGTGAGCGCGTCGAAGGCGTCATCTTCAACCAGGTCAAGGGCGGCTTCACCGTCGACCTCGACGGCGCCGTGGCCTTCCTGCCGCGCAGCCAGGTCGATATCCGCCCGATCCGCGATGTCTCCCCGCTGATGCACAACCCGCAGCCCTTCGAGATCCTCAAGATGGATCGCCGTCGCGGCAACATCGTGGTGTCGCGCCGCACCGTGCTCGAGGAAAGCCGCGCCGAACAGCGTTCGGAAATCGTGCAGAACCTCGAAGAAGGCCAGGTTGTCGAAGGCGTCGTCAAGAACATCACCGACTACGGTGCGTTCGTCGACCTCGGCGGCATCGATGGCCTGCTGCATGTCACCGACATGGCCTGGCGCCGTGTCAACCATCCGACCGAAATCCTCAACATCGGTCAGACGGTCAAGGTGCAGATCATCCGCATCAACCAGGAAACCCACCGCATCTCGCTCGGCATGAAGCAGCTCGAGAGCGATCCGTGGTCCGAGATCGGCACCAAGTTCCCGATCGGCAAGAAGATCAAGGGTACTGTCACCAACATCACCGACTACGGCGCGTTCGTCGAGCTGGAGCCGGGCATCGAAGGCCTCATCCACGTTTCGGAAATGTCGTGGACCAAGAAGAACGTGCACCCCGGCAAGATCCTGTCGACGACGCAGGAAGTCGACGTGGTGGTGCTCGAGGTCGATCCGGCCAAGCGCCGCATCTCGCTCGGCCTCAAGCAGACGCTCGAGAATCCGTGGCAGGCTTTCGCCTCGAGCCATCCGGTCGGCAGCCAGGTCGAGGGCGAGGTCAAGAACAAGACCGAGTTCGGCCTGTTCATCGGCCTCGAAGGCGACGTGGACGGCATGGTGCACCTGTCCGACCTCGACTGGACCCGTCCGGGCGAGCAGGTCATCGAAGAGTACAATCGCGGCGACATGGTCAAGGCGCAGGTGCTCGACGTCGACATCGACAAGGAGCGCATCTCGCTCGGCATCAAGCAGCTGGCCAAGGATACGGTCGGCGAAGCCGCGACTTCGGGCGAACTGCGCAAGAACGCGGTCGTCACCTGCGAAGTCATCGGCGTCAAGGATGGCGGTCTGGAAGTGCGGCTGGTCGACAGCGGCATCGAGACCTTCATCAAACGCTCCGATCTGAGCCGTGATCGCGACGAGCAGCGCCCCGAGCGCTTCACCGTCGGCCAGAAGGTTGACGCCCGCGTCATCGCCTTCGACAAGAAGACCCGCAAGCTGCAGGTCTCGATCAAGGCGCTGGAAATCGCCGAAGAGAAGGAAGCGGTCGCTCAGTACGGCTCGACCGACTCCGGCGCTTCGCTGGGCGACATCCTCGGCGCCGCGCTGAAGAAGCAGGGCAGCTAAGCCTCGGCTCCGCCGCGCCTTGCGCGCGGCCTGAACAAGAAACCCGCGGGCCGCAAGGCTCGCGGGTTTTTCATGTGCGGCCGGGTGGCACAAGACAAAGACCGTGCAACCCCTTCAACTCCACGCGCGCGGCTGTAGGGTCGCGCGTATGTGGAGGGTCGCACGGGAAGTCCTGCCCCTCGGCCAACAGAGAAGCATTGCGCATGAAGGTCGTCGAACTCCACCGCTATCCGGTCAAGAGCCTGCGCGGCCATGCCGTGCAGAGCGCCGACGTCGAGACCATGGGCATGGCCGGGGACCGCCGCTGGATGGTCGTCGAGAAGGACGGACAATTCCTCACCATTCGCCAGATACCGGCCATGACGACGATCGACGTCGAGCATCGCGGCACGGGCATCCTGCTGAAACATGAACGGCATGGCTCGCACGCCGTCGAGGCTCCAGGCCCCGATGCTGCGCTCCGCCAGGTCAAGATCTGGAAGGACATGGTTACAGCAAGATCGGGCGATCCGGCCGCCGGCGTCTATCTCTCGGCTATTCTTGGCCGGCCCGTCGATCTCGTCTATTTCGACGATCCGCGAAACCGGCCGGTCGATCCGGAATTCGGCCAGCCTGGCGACTACGTCAGCTTTGCCGATGGTTTTCCGTTGCTGATCGCCACGACGGGCTCGCTGGATCATCTGAACAGCCATCTTGCCAGACCCATCGAGATGGCGCGGTTTCGACCAAACATCGTCCTCGACGCGGAAGGCGCATGGCCCGAAGACCGCTGGAAGACGATCCGCATCGGCTCTGTCGAGATGCGGATCGCAAAGCCCTGCTCGCGCTGTGTCATCACCACCCGCGATCCGCGCAGCGGCGAGCAGCCGGACCCGCGTGAGCCGTTGCAGACGCTTGGCAAACTCCACCGCTCCGCCAAGGGCGGCATCATCTTCGGCCAGAATGCGATCCCCAACAACGCCGGGACGATCGCCATCGGCGATGCAGTCGAGGTCGTGGAGGCGGGCGTCTCGAACCTGACATAGTCGCGGGTTCTTCTAATGCCGTAGAGCGTCGGCGGCCGCCATGCTCGCCAGTTTGGCAAAGGCCGCTATTGGAAGCCAGACGATCGGAGGCCCCATGACTCGCATCGGTTTTGTCGCAGCATTCCTGTTGATCGGCACAGTGGCGGCGTCGGCGGCATTGCCGCCCTACTGGCAGCGCAAGGCCGAGATCAACGCCATCGCCGACAGTGGCGATGTTGCGCGCAGGCTGGAAGATCACGGCCCATCGACGCGATCGAGCATGTCGGAAACGACCACTACCAGGTGCGGGCCGGCTCCTGCGCGCTCGATGTGTTTATCGTCGACGACGCGAGCGCCGAACAGATGCCAGGCCCGCGCAAGTTCAAGCTGCAGGTTGGCAAGCTCGTCTGCAAATGAGCCGCCCCGCGGCGGCGCCTCCTCAGGCGCGGCCGTAGAGTGGCACCAGCGTGCCGCTCATCGCCAGATTGGCAGGTGATGCGAGATAGGCGATGGCTTCAGCGGCGGCTTCCAGGCTGACCCATTTGGTGACATCGGCATCCGGCATGTCGGCACGGTTGGCGGGCGTATCGAGCGTCGAGGGCGCGACCGCGTTGACCAGTATGCCCTTGTGCTTCAGCTCCTCCGCCATTGCTACTGTCATAGCTGCGACTGCGGCCTTGCTGGCGGTATAGGCGACCATGCCGGCACCGCGGCGCGGGTCGAGCCCGGCGCGCGCCGTCACATTGACGATGCGGCCCGCAGTAGCCGAGCCAAGCATGGAGCGCACCGCCGCGCGGCAGCACAGGAAGGCAGTGCGGGCGTTGGTGTCCATCATTTCAGCAAAGGATGCCGATTCGATCTTCTCGACAGGTGCTCCGGCAAAACCACCGGCGAGATGGATGGAGGCCCAGAGATCCGGAACGCTGTCATAGAAAGCATCGACCTTGGCCGGGTCGGCGAGATCGACATTATGCGCCAGCCGGACGCGATCGTCGGCCACGAAGGGAAAATGCGAGGGGGCCGACGCGTGCGCATTGGGCACATGGCAGATCGCGCCGTCGGCCAGCAGTTTGCCGACGACCGCTGCACCGAGCGCCCCGGTACCGCCGGTCACCACGATATGCTTTCCCTGAAGTGTTTCCGTCATCCTGGACGCTCCTGTCGTTTTTTATGATTATGTCTCGTTGTGCCGCGCCCGACGCAGAGCGTCGCGCCTTTTGCACGATCACTCAACCGCCATCTCGACATGGCAGTGTTGCGTCTTTGCATCGCTCGAAGCCGCCGGCCGGCCGCTTTGCCGGCGCATGGACGTACGGCACTCGGCAAAGCGTCAGTCGATGGTGATTTCGATGACGTAAGGCAGCCCGGTCGAGCGTGCTCGCTTGAGCGCATTCGCCAGGCCGCCGGTGCCGGCAAGCCGTTCGGCGGCAATGCCGTAGGCCTCGGCCAGCTTGCAGAAATCCGGCGGCGCCGGCGACACGCCGACCGGCTCGACGCCGACATCGAGCATCGAGGTCTCGATCTCGCGATAGCCTCTGTTGTTCCAGACGACGAAGATGACCGGCGCCGGTGCATCGAGCGCCGCACCAAGCTCCGGTAGGGTGAACTGGAAACCGCCATCGCCGGTGAGGCAGACCACAGGCACGCCGGGCATGGCGAGCGCCGCACCGATCGCAGCCGGCGGTCCGTAGCCGAGTGCGCCGAAGCCGGTGGCGGCGTTGAACCAGCCGCCCGGCCGGTCATGGTCGTAATAGAGGTTGGCGGCGTAGATCGGCTGTGTCGAATCGCCGACGATGATGGCGCCCGGCAAGGCATCGCGAATGGTTTCCACCGCATGCACCTGTGCCGCATAGGCGGGGCTAAGCTCGGCAAAGGCCGCCTCTCGCGACGCGGCGGCGCGCGCCTCACCGTCTTTCGCTGCGGGATGATCGGGGCCGGTCGCGTTAAGCAGAGCACGAAGAGCCTCGGCGCAATCGGCCTGGATGGCGACGCTCACCGGGCGGCGGGCGAGCTGGTCGGCGCCGATATCGATGCGGATCAGATTTGTCGGCAATACAAAGCCGCCGTCGCTATAGCCGTCATAGTCGGTCGGGCCGAATTCGGTGCCGGCGGCGATGACCAGATCGGCGTCGGCCATCAGCGCACGCACCGCTTTCAGGCTCGGGCTGGCGGGCACGCAAAGCGGATGCGCATGCAGCAGGCCGCGCGCATTGGCGGTCTGCACGACTGGCGCCCCAAGCCGCTCGGCCAGGCGCTGTAATGGCTCATCGGAGCGCTTGGCGCCGCCGCCGGCCAGGATCAGCGGCCGGCGCGCGGTGGCGATCAGCTTGGCGGCTTCGGCAATGGCCGCGCCATCCGGCGTCGGTGGCGCCGCGTTGGTGAGCGAAGCAGTGATGCCGTCGGCCGGTTTGACCATGACGTCGGTCGGGATCTCGATATGCACAGGCCCCGGGCGCGAGGACGAAAACAGGGCGAAAGCCTGCGCCAGCGCGCCGGGCAATTCGCTGGCCTCGGTGACGCGCTGCGAAAACAGCGCCACCTTTTCCATCATGCCGCGCTGGTCCGGCAGCTCGTGCAGGAAGCCCAGCCCCTTGCCCAGCGTCGGCATCGCGTTGACGCCCGAAATCACCAGCATCGGCACCGAATCGGCGCGCGCCTGGCCCATGGCGGTGATGGTGTTGGTCAACCCCGGTCCGGTGATGACGAAGGCGACGCCCGGCCTGCCGCTGGCGCGCGCATAACCATCAGCCATGAAGCCGGCGCCCTGCTCGTGGCGCGGTGTGACATGGCGGATTTTTGAGCGCGCCAGCCCACGGTAAAGCTCGACCGTATGGACGCCCGGAATGCCGAAGACGGTGTCGACGCCATGCGCTTCGAGCAGAGTGATCAGGGCTTCGCCGATGGTGGTCACTTGTCTTCTCCCTTTTCCGGCGCGAGGCCGAGCTCGGCCTCTATGGCTTTGACGCCAATCGTCGCCAATTCGCCAGGCGAGAACATCTCGCCAGCCAGGCAGCCTTCTACCCAGAGCCCGTCGAGGATCGCGTTGATCGCAATGGCATGGTGGCGCAGCTCATTTGCGTCCGGCCTGCGTTGTTCGGCGCCGAGCACTTCGGCCACGACTGCTTCCACCTCGTTGCGAAAGCCGAGATAGCCTTCGCGATGGGCGCGAGCCAGCGTCGGATCCGCGCCGGCGCGGCCGATGAAGGTTGCCCAGAGCGAAAACACCCGCGCGTCGATGATCGGCGCGTTGAGGTTGGCGGTGACGAAGGCCGCAAGGCGCTGGCGCGGCGAGGCGCCTTCCATGACCAATGCCGCCTTTGCCTGCTCGGTCATGCGGCCCATCAGCGTCGCGTAGGCTTCCTGCAGCAATTCTTCCTTGCCGGGGAAATAGTGCCGGATTAGCCCGGCGGTGACGCCAGCGCGCAAAGCGATGGTGCGCAGGCTGGCGCCCTCCAGGCCATGTTCCGCCACGCTGTCCAGGGTCGCGTCGATCAAATCCTGCCGCCGCCGCTCCTCGCCCTCGCGGCGGAACTTGCGGCGCTCATTCATTGGCGCAGGATGGGCCGTGTCAGGCATGTCGGCCCTCCTTCGCAGGCGATGCAGAGCGCGTCCGCCTCGAAGAGTTCAACCGTGCAGCCGGCTGCCTCCATCGCAGCCTTGGTCTTGGGAAAGCCTGCGACGGCAATGACCTTGTGCGGGCTGGTTGGCAGCACGTTCAGGCTGAGGCCATTTGACGCGGCAAACTCTTCGGCGTCGCCTTCGACCAGCCGAATGCCGCGCGCCTTCAGCAACTGATAGAACGGCGCCGGCAAAAGCGGCGAATAGACCAAAGCGAGGTCGTCAGCCAGCGGGCTGATCACCGACATCAGATGCAGGCACGCCTCCTCGCCCTGCCACAGCGGCAGATCG
This sequence comes from Mesorhizobium sp. P2_F5, assembly GCF_056403715.1. Classification (NCBI taxonomy): domain Bacteria; kingdom Pseudomonadati; phylum Pseudomonadota; class Alphaproteobacteria; order Hyphomicrobiales; family Phyllobacteriaceae; genus Mesorhizobium; species Mesorhizobium sp. P2_F5. The sequence continues at coordinate 256,858 of NZ_JBFUEY010000001.1, forward strand.
AAGCCGTAGACGGAAATGCCCAGCGGCGTCAGCAGGTTGGACACCTGCTGGATGCCTTCCTGGTTGGAGCGCACACCGCGCCCGATCACCAGCGTGCGGGCGTCCAACCACACGCAATCACCGCCTTCGACCTGGCCGGGAGCCTGGACGCGGCCGAGGATAGGAATACCCAGGCGTATGTAGGTTTCCTCATGCAGCGATGGCTCCCTGGCGCGCAATGGCTTGCCCATGGACAGGATCAGCGCGCCGCGGTCGGTCATCAGCGACGGGTCGTGGGTGAATACCGAATCCGACAGTCCGTCGGCCTTGTCATCGATCCATTCGATGTCGGCGCCGGAAGCTGCCACCAGTTCAGCGAGGGCCGCGTGTTGCGACGCCGCTTTCGCCGGGTCGAAACCTGGGCCGTAGTGCCAGGTAGCGCTGTCGGCGCCGCGCATGGCATTGGCCGCCGACCGCATCAGCACACGCCGCAACGGCGCCGCCATGGACTGTGATCCGAAAGCGCTCATCAGTGCCCTTTTCCAGGTGAAAAAAATGGAAGAAATTTCATCGAAAGCTATTTATACACTTGCACAATAAGGCTGCAAGTGCCGTAATGAGCGGGATTGACGGGCTCGCGCCGTTGGGTCCATGCTGAAGTCTGGAGTGGGCATTACAGCGTATGTTGATTAGCCGGATAGACGTTCGACGATCTGCGGCCGACCCTGTGGTAGAGGTCGCCCGGTGAGCGCGGTGGGAGCCGCCGCAGTCCAATCCGGCAAGGCGCAGAATAGCGCCGCCGAAGCCATCCATGTCGAGAACCTGCACAAGAAATTCGGCCAGCTGCATGTGCTGAAGGGCGTTTCGCTGTCGGCGCGCGACGGCGAGGTGATCGCCATTATCGGCGGCTCGGGCTCCGGCAAATCGACGCTCTTGCGCTGCATCAACTGCCTGGAAAATCCAACCAGCGGCATCATCCGCGTCAATGGCGAAGAGATCAAACTCAAGGCCGACAGCCACGGTCATACCGTTCCCGCCGATCGCCGGCAGATCGAACGCATCCGCTCCAAGCTCGGCATGGTGTTCCAGAACTTCAACCTGTGGAGCCACATGACGCTGATCGAGAACGTCATCGAAGTTCCGGTGCATGTTCTGGGCGTCAAGCGCGACGTCGCGATCAGGGAAGCCGAAAAGTTGCTGGCACGCGTCGGCCTCGCCGAAAAGCGCGACGTCTATCCGGCCTATCTCTCCGGCGGCCAGCAGCAGCGCGCGGCGATTGCCCGCGCGCTCGCCATCAACCCGCGCGTCATGCTGTTCGACGAGCCGACATCGGCGCTCGACCCGGAACTGGTCGGCGAGGTGCTGAAGGTGATCGGCGACCTGGCGCGCGAGGGCCGCACCATGGTGCTGGTCACCCATGAAATGAAATTCGCCCGCGAGGTCGCGACCCATGTCGTCTACCTCTGCAACGGGCTGGTCGAGGAAGAGGGGCCGCCGGAGCAGATCTTCGGCGCACCGAAATCCGAAAGGCTGAAGCAGTTCATCCGCAACATCGGCTAGAAAGCCGGGACGGAAGAAAACCGGGAACCAACAACAAACTGGGAGTCGTGAAAATGAAGACTGTTCTGAAAACATTTGCCGCAGCCCTGCTGCTCGGCGTCGCCGCCATGGGCGTGGCCAAGGCCGATCCGGTCAAGATCGGCGTCGCCGCCGAGCCCTATCCGCCCTTCACCTCGCCGGATGCCTCAGGCAAATGGGTCGGCTGGGAAATCGACTTCATCGACGCCGTGTGCGCTGAAGAAAAGCTCGACTGCGTCATCACGCCTGTCGCCTGGGACGGCATCATCCCGGCGCTGACGACCAAGAAGATCGACCTCATCGTCTCCTCTATGTCGATTACCGCCGAACGCGAGAAGACGATCGACTTCTCGGACAAGTACTACAACGCGCTGCCGGCGATCATCGGCCCGAAGGACCAGAAGTTCGGCGCGACGCCGGACGACCTCAAGGGCAAGGTCATCGGCGTCCAAGTGTCGACCACACACGCGGTGTACGCCAAGAAGCACTTCACCGGGGCGCAGGAAATCAAGGAATACCAGACCCAGGACGAAGCCAACCAGGATCTCGCTGCCGGCCGTCTCGATGCGGTGCAGGCCGATTCGATCGCGCTTGTGGAATACCTCAAATCGGACCAGGGCAAGGCCTGCTGCGACCTGAAGGGCATGGTTGCGCCGGACCTCGAAGTCCTCGGGCCAGGTGTCGGCGCCGGTGTGCGCAAGGAAGACACCGAGCTGAAGGACAAGATCAACGCCGGCATCAAGGCCATCCGCGCCAACGGCAAATATGCCGAGATCACCAAGAAATATTTCGATTTCGACATCTACGGCGACGAACCACAGTCGAACTGACATCGTCCACGCATTGAGCAGAAACCGCTGACAACAATGGACAGCGGCTGACGCCAGCAATTCGGGGGCGACGCTGATCGACGCACTTCTTTCGGCCTCCGCGGCCGGTATCATCGAGCTTCTTTCGCCCAATCCGCCCGGCTGGGGCGGCACGCTTCTGCTTGGGCTGCTCCATTCGATCGAGATCGCGGTCGGCGCCACGGTCCTCGGTCTGCTGATCGGCACCGGTGGTGCCTTTGGCAAGCTCTATGGCGGCCCGGTGGTGCGCGACCTCCTGGCGGTCTACACCACCGTCGTGCGCGCCGTTCCGGAGCTGGTGCTGATCCTGCTGCTCTACTATGCCGGCACCGATCTGATAAACCAGGTGCTGGCAGCACTCGGCTACCAGCGCATCGACATCAGCGGACTTGCCGCCGGCATCGCCGTGCTCGGCTTCGTCCAGGGCGCCTATTCGACCGAGGTGATCCGCGGCGCCATCCTGGCGATACCGCAGGGCCAGATCGAAGCTGCCCGCGCCTACGGCATGTCGCCCGGCCTGATGCTGCGGCGCATAACGCTGCCGGCGATGCTGCCCTTCGCCATACCGGGCCTCGCCAATCTGTGGCTGATCGCCACCAAGGACACCGCCCTTCTGGCGGTTGTCGGTTTCTACGAACTGGCGCTGGCGACGAGGCAGGCGGCGGGCGTCACCAAAGCCTATTTCACCTTCTTCGTCGCCGCGGGCGTGCTCTATCTCATTCTGTCGCTGGTCTCCAACCTGCTCATCGGCCGCGTCGAGGCATGGTCGCGGCGCGGCATGCCTTCGCTCAAGGATGCGCGTTGATGGCCGGCGAAGCGACCCTCATCAACGCCGCCGCGCGGACGTCGCTATGGCTGCAGCCGCATCGCATCGTACTGATCCTGATCGCAATCGCGCTGGTTCTCGGTGCAGCCTTCTTCATGCGCTGGGACTGGCTGCCGCAATATTATGAGATGGGACTTCTCGGCATCTGGCGCTCGCTGTGGATCCTGGCCGTCACCTGCTTTCTCGGCTTTCTGCTCGCCGTGCCGCTCGGACTGGCGCAGGCCGCGGGCTCGTTCTGGTTCGCCGCCCCCGCCAAGACATTCTGCACCGTCATCAGGGGCACGCCGCTGCTGATCCAGCTGTGGCTGCTCTATTACGGGCTGGGCTCGCTGTTTCCGCAATATCCTTGGATCCGTGAGTCCTGGATGTGGCCATATCTGCGCCAGGCCTGGCCCTATGGCGTGCTGGCGCTGACCTTGTCCTTCGCCGGTTACGAGGGCGAGGTGATGCGCGGCGCCTTTGCCGGCGTGCCCAAAGGTCAACTCGAAGCCGCCCGCGCCTTCGGCATGAGCCGCTGGAAGATTTTCCGCCGCATCTGGCTGCCGCAGGCCATCTACCGGGCGCTGCCGACGCTGACCGGTGAAACCGTGCTGCAATTGAAGTCGACACCGCTGGTGGCGACGATCAGCGTCATCGACATCTTCGCTGTCTCGTCCAAAGTGCGGCAGGACACTTATCTCACTTACGAGCCCTTGCTGCTGCTGGCGCTGATCTACATGATCATCACCGGCATACTGGTGTTTGCCTTCAGCAAGATCGAGGCGCGGATTCCGAACAAGATCGGTTAGAGGCACCACGCTGATCGGCAGACCGCAAGCGCGGAGATATCAGCCGCTTTTCTTGCAGTTGCGGACGATTTTCAACACCACCGCTGCCGCTAGTGCTGCTAGACCAACTGGCGCAAATTCAGATTCCACAATCGCAGGACGCCATGATGCAACTCAGTCTCGACCAGGCAACAGGGCTGTGCCGGATGGCAGCACTTGGCGCCGGCGCCAATGAAGAGGCGGCGCAGTCGCTCACCGCCTCGATCATAGCCGCCGAGGCGGAAGGGCTGTCGACGGTCGGGCTGACGCATTTCATCGATTACCTCGAAGCGCTGGAAGCCGGCCGCATCGACGGCAATGCCGATCCGGTGATCACCAGGCCGGCGCTCGCCGTCTATCTCTCCGATGCACGCGGTGGGCTGGCGCATACCGGCTTCGACCGCACCATCGACGACCTCGCCAAGGCGGCAAAGCTTTTCGGCGTCGCCATCTTCTCGCAGAAGAACGCCTATACATGCGGCGCGCTCGGCTATTTCACCGGGCGTCTGGCGCAACTGGGATTGGTTTCCTTCGCCGCCACCAACGGGCCGGCCGTGCTGGCCGGCTCCGGCTCGGTCAAGCCGGTCTATTGCACCAACCCGATGTCGTTTGCGGCACCCGCCGCCGACGGCGCGCCGTTGGTCATCGACCAGTCGTCGAGCGCCACCGCCTTCGTCAACATCCGCAAGGCGGCCGAGGACGGCAAGAAAATCCCCGAAGGCTGGGCGCTGGATGTCAGCGGCAACCCGACCACCGATCCGGCCGCCGCCATGAAAGGCGCCATGCTTGCCTTCGGCGGCCAGCGCGGCGCCAACATCGCGCTGATGGTCGAAGTGCTGGCGGCCGGCCTGTCGGGCGCCAACTGGTCGCTCGACGCACCCTGGTTCACCGGCGGACCGGACAGCCCGGGAACCGGCCTGTTCGTGCTCGCCGTCGAGCCAAAACTGCTCGATCCCGATTTCGAGCAGCGCATGAAGGACCAGCTCGACCGGCTGCGTCGGCGCTTCGGCGTGCACGTGCCAGGTCGCGCCCGCGCCGAAGCAGCCGAGAAGGCGCAGGCCCGCGGCATCAATGCCCCCAAGGCGGTGGTGCAGCGCATTTCCGAATTCGCCGAGCGCTATTCGGGCTGAAGCAGTCCTCCGCAACGAATTTTTCCGCGACCTGGCTGAACCTTTCTGCCGATCGCAGCGACCCATAGCTGCCGGGTTGGGTTTGCCCGGTCGGTGTCTTCTGTCGGATGCGTTTAGGGCCGGGGCGGGCGTACGCCGTCTCAGGTCAGCCGCCTCGAGCCCTGTCTCGACCGTTGCGTCACCCGGAAAACCCCGCTTCGGCGGGGTTTTCTGCGTTTCGTGCTCCGTGCGCTAAACATGATGGTGAAAGTTAACTTTTGTTAACTTGACTTGATGGGAGGCATCGGGCGTTTGCGAGGGGTCATCTCAACAACAGGAGCTACGATGTCCGTAACCACCGACGCTTCCCACGGCAGACTGATCATCCCGGTGTTTGGCCGCCTGTATTCGTTGTTGCATGACGGCGTGGAAACCCTGCTTCGCGTCGTCGCCGGTGGGTTCCTCACCATCCACGGCTCGCTGAAGATCACCGATCCGTTCGGCGCCGCCGAGATGGTCGAAGGCCTCGGTTTCTACCCCGGCGCGTTCTGGTCGTTGCTTTTGTCCTGCACCGAATTCTTCGGCGGCATTTTGATCGCCATCGGCCTGCTGACCCGGCCTGCCGCCTTCGCCGGCATGGTCGTGCTTCTGGTCACCGTCTGGTTCCACTGGATCACTGTCGGCCAGGGCTTTTCGGGCGCCGAAAAGTCGCTGTTGTGGGCGACGATCCTGCTGTTCTTCGTCGTCCGCGGCGGCAATCGCCAGTCGGTCGACGCGCGGGTCGGCAAGGCATTCTGAAGGTTCGAAAGCAGGGCGACAGCGACGACGCGTCGCCCTTTGCCTTTGGCCCAAAACGGACTATGAAACGGCTTCAGCCAAGCTTTCGAGCGCCGGAGCCAGCCATGACCGAAATCCTGCAGATCCCCAAGCTCGTGGTCGTCTTCGGCGGCTCTGGCTTCGTCGGCCGCCACATCGTGCGGGCGCTGGCCAAGCGTGGCTACCGCATCCGGGTGCCGGTGCGCCGGCCCGACCTCGCGGGACATCTGCAGCCGCTTGGCAATGTCGGCCAGATCCAGCCGGTGCAGGCCAATGTGCGCGTGCGCTGGTCGGTCGACCGCGCCGTGCAGGGCGCCGACCACGTCATCAATCTGGTCGCCATCCTGCATGAGAGCGGCCGGCAGAAATTCAACACCGTGCACGAGTTCGGCGCCCGCGCCGTCGCCGAAGCCGCGCGCTCGGTCGGCGCCGGTCTCACCCATATTTCGGCGCTGGGCGCCGACCTCAACGCCGAGTCCAACTATGCCCGCACCAAGGCACTCGGCGAAAAGGCCGTGCTGGAGACGATCGCCGACGCCGTCATCTTCCGGCCGTCGATCAATTTCGGACCGGAGGACAGCTTCTTCAACCGCTTCGCCGACATGGCGCGCTATTCGCCGGTGCTGCCGCTGATCGGCGGCGGCCAGACCAAGTTCCAGCCGGTCTATGTCGGCGACGTCGCCGAGGCGGTGGCGCGTTCGGTCGATGGCAAGATCAAGGGCGGTCAGGTCTACGAGCTCGGCGGGCCGCAAGTGCTTACCTTCAAGCAGTGCATGGAAGAGCTGCTCACCGTCATCGAACGCAAGCGGCTGCTGGTGCCGGTGCCGTGGTGGGTGGCCAATCTGCAGGCCTCGTTCCTCGGCCTGCTGCCCAATCCGCTGCTGACCAAGGACCAGGTGCTGCAGCTGCGCGAGCACAACATCGTCTCGGAGGAGGCCAACAAGACCAACCGGACGCTTGCCGGTCTCGACATCCAGCCGCAATCGATCGGCACCATCCTGCCAAGCTATCTCTGGCGCTTCCGCGCCGCCGGCCAGTTCCAGCGCAAGCCCGGAGGTATCGCTAACTAAGGCGTCGCGTCAAACGCGCCGGGTCACCTGCATGGGCAGGCCGCCCTGCGGCTGCGTCGTCAGCTTCTGCACCGGCCACGGCTTCGTTTCCGCCGTCGCATCGAAGCGGAAGCGCGACAGCATGATGGCCAGCGCGATGATCGCTTCCTGCATGGCGAAGCTGGCGCCGATGCAGATGCGCGGACCGGCGCCGAACGGCAGATACTGGAAGCGGTCGATCTTCTCGCGGTTTCCCGGATGGAAACGCTCCGGCATGAAGGCGTCGGGCCTGTCCCACAATTTTCTGTGGCGGTGCACGACCCAAGGCATAACCAGCACGGCGGCGCGCTTGGGCAGCACCAGATCGTTCCACGTCTCCGTCTCGATAGGCTCGCGGTTGATCGACGGCGCCGGCGGATAGAGCCGCAGCGCCTCCTCGAAGGCGGCGCGGGTGAACGGCATGGCGTCCAGCCACTTCGTCGGGTCGGGTTCGCGCGCCAGCACGGCATCGATCTCGCGCTCGATCCTTTCGCGCTCCCATGGCGCTTCGGCGAGGCAGTAGAGCGTCCAGCCAAGCGCCCGCGCCGTCGTCTCGTGTCCGGCGCCGATGAAGGTGATGATGTTGTCCTCGACCTCGGCCCGCGTCAGCCCGTCCGGCCCCTCGGCCCGCAGCAGCAGCGTCAGGAAATCCTGCGGCGCGGTGTCGGGGTCGCGCTTCAGCCGCTCTTCGCGTATCTTGACCGTGTCGGTGACGATCTTGCGGAAATAGGCCATGGTCTTGCGGCCGCGGATGCGGGTCAGCCGCGGCAGCCATTCGGGCGCGCGCAACAGATCCAGCGGATCGACGCGGCCCATGGTTTCGAACAGCCGATCGATCTCCTGCGCGAAACTGCCGGGCTCGCCTGAAATCTCGCCGGAAAACAGCGTTTCGGCCAGAATATCGTAGGTAAGCAGCGTCATGTCGTGGGCGATATCGGACATGCCGCCACTCTCGTAGCGGGTGACGAACTGCATCGTTCGGCGCAGCATCGGTTCGGCGAAGCCGAAGATATGGCGCGGCGTGAACACCGGCGCCATCGCCTTGCGTGAGCGCTTCCACACCTCGCCTTCGGCGGTCAGCAGGCCGTCGCGCAGGATCGGGCGCAGGATCATCTGGCGCACCGTCGCCATCTTGTAGTTCTTGGCGTTGTCGATCAGCACGTGGCGGATGAGGCCGGGATCGTTGGCGACGATCAGATGCCCGCCGACGCCATTCGCCGAAATCCACGGTTCGTTGTAGGTGTGCTCGCCCCACAGTTCGAGCGGGTTGCGGTAGACGATCCGCATCATCTCCAGCGTCGAAGGCGGCGTCGTGCGCGGCTTGGGCGCCGGCGGCACGAAGGGGACGGGCTGCGTGTCCATGAGGTACTCCGCTGATGCCTCAATGTAGTGACTGGCAATCGGGGCGTCCATGTGACCGATGGGTAGGCCCACACGCGGTTGCCAATGAACTGTAAGGACAGTCTGTTCATCCTATCGTGACCGCGCGCGAAAGTTTTGCGCCTTGTCCATCCGCGCAATTCTGCCGTAGTGACCAACAGATACTGCCAATCGCCAGGAGAGCCCGCCTTGAAACACCAGCTGAACATCATCATCGGCAGTACGCGGCCGGGACGCGCCGGGCCGGTCTTCGCCCACTGGCTGGAGGGTTTTGCCCGCGAGCACGGCAAATTCGAGCCGGTGCTGACCGACATTGCGGCTTTCCAGCTGCCGGTTCTGGACGAACCGCACCACCCCAGGCTCGGCAATTACCAGAACGACCACACCAAAGCCTGGTCGAAGGCCATCGATGCCGCCGACGCCTTTGTGTTCGTGGCGCCGGAGTACAATTATTTCGTCGCGCCGGCGATCGTCAACGCCGTCGATTACCTGTTGCGGGAATGGAAATACAAGCCAGCCGGCATCTTCAGCTATGGCGGCGTCTCCGGCGGCCTGCGCGCCGCGCAAGCGCTGAAGCCGCTGCTGACCTCGGTCGGCATCATGCCGATCCCCGAAGGTGTCGCGCTGCCACTGTATCAGAAACTGCTGGAGAGCGACGGCTCCTTCCTGGCTAGTGAGCAGGTACAGGGTGGAACCAAGACCATGCTGGACGAGCTGTCGCGCTGGAGCGACGCGCTGAAGCCGATGCGGGTTGCGTAAAGTGTTGGCAGGTGGCGCGACATCGCAGTTCTTGAGATATTCGATAATAAACCCGAAGATCCCGTAGCACTCGTGGCTACATATTGTATTTTCCCCTCAACTCATTAAGCTCGATGTTGCTGGGGGGCAAAATGACTGGTCGGGCTGCCGAAAGGTTTCTACGTATTCTCGGTGCTGGCAACAATGCTGCCGGCACATTCACCGAGCGGTCGATACGCGCACCGCAAGACCGGTCGGATGTGAAGGCACTGGACCAGGGACGCGCCGACGAGATCGCTGGACTGGCAACCGAGGCCCTTTCCATTGCCGTCGAGTCTTCCGGCATGGAAAGCCTGCCCCAGAACGAAGGCATGACCAAAGTTCTGGCCGACGGCAAAAGGGGCCTCGGCAAACTAGGACAAGACGGCGACGCAGCCATCCTGACCACGGACGAGACCGTCGGGCTGGAGGCGATCGTCATCGCCACCGGTCAACGCCCTTCGCTCGCGCTGACCGATTGCGGCCTGGATTTCGCCGACGCCCGGCTCGGTATCTGGCATGATGCCACCACCGCCTTTGCCGGTGCGATCTCGAAAGTCTGCAGTTCCGTTGGCCGGATCAACCTTGGAGGAAACCATGTCGGAACTGGGTTCGCCATCGGCCCCGGCCTGGTGCTGACCAACCGGCATGTACTGCAGGACATCGCCGTTGCGGACGAGAACGGTAAATGGCGTCTGCAGGAACAGGCGGGCATCGACTTTGGCGGCGAGAACGCGGCGGTGCCGGTAAAACCATTCGCTCTGGCCGAGCTGGTTCTGACGACCGCAGCCACAATCGACCCTGCCAAAATCGACTTTGGAAAGATCGATCTGGCGGTTCTGCGCTGCGAGGTCGGCGACCGCGCCTTTCCAGAACGGCTCAGCCTGGAAAGCCAGCAGAGCGATGTGATCGAGGGCCGCGACACCTACGCGATCGGCTTTCCGGGAAAACCGCGTCCGGGCGCGGAACCCTTCAGCCTGTTGAAAGCCATGTTCGACTTCAAGTTCGGCGTCAAACGCTATTCGCCAGGGCAAATCGAGCACGCGCATCTGGACACCGATCCCAAACAAACGGTGTTCAGCCATGACTGCACGACGCTTGGCGGCAGTTCAGGCTCGGCCATTGTCGACCTCGGGGAAGACGGGCTGCGCGTCATCGGTCTGCATTTCGGCGGCAATCCGAAGATCGGCAATTATGCGCATTCGGTGGCGGCGATCCGCACCCTGCTTTCGGACTTTGCTTCATATCTGGAGAGCTGAGGAAAGCACGCATGAGCCAAGGCACAAAAGGAGACGGCGCACATCCCAGCCGCAAGGCGCTGCTGGTCGGCAACAGTGCGTATGTCGACCCGGCCATAACGCCGCTCCTGGCACCCAGAACCGATATCGAGAAACTTGGCGCGCTGTTGTCCGACCCCGCGATCGGCGGGTTCGATGTCGCCCCGCCGCAACTCGACATCAGCGCCGATGAATTCAGGCTGGCGATCAGCAATCTCTTCGCCGACGCCAAAAAGAACGATCTGCTGCTGCTCTATTTTGCCGGACATGGCGTGCGGGACAATAACGGCCGGCTCTATCTGGCGGTCAGAAAGACCCAGATCAAGCGGCTGAACGCCACCGCTCTGCCGGCCCAGTTCATCCTCGATGAAATGTCCAAATCGGCATCCCGCCGCAAAGTGCTGATCCTCGATTGCTGTCATGCCGGCGCCGTGTTCGAAGACGGAACGTTGCGGGCGCGCAGCGCTGCCTATGACGCTGGTCTGGTGCGCGACAGTTTTCTGCCGGTAGGCACCGGCACCTACATACTGGCGGCGTCACAATCGGGGCAAAGCGCGTTCGAGGAGATCGATCCGGAAACCAAGACCGCAAAGTCGATCTACACCGGCCTGATCGTCGATGCGATTTCCACGGGGAATGCCGCTCCCGACAGCAAGGACATCACGGTCTCCGACATCCACGACTACATTCGCGAACACCGAAATCGCGATGGTGTGGAGACGACCCCTGAGCTGACCGTATTCAACCAGAGCGACACTCTGGTTCTGTGCAGCAATCCGAATGTGCGCAAGCCGCTGGATCAGCGTCTGCTCGACCAGTTGGTCAGCCAGAACCTCACCGAGCGCAACTTCGCCATCGATCAGCTGATAAAGGTTCTGGGCGGAAAGGATGCCTATCAGGCCGGACTTGTTCAGACTGCCTTCGAGGGCCGCCTTAATACTGACCCGCAGGGCAAGGAACGGGATTTTGAGCTGCGGGACAAACTGCAGGCAGCTCTCGACGTTTATTTGGCGCGGGTCCAACCGGCACCGTCCCTTGTTGACCAACAGAATACTGGCGTCAGCAGTGCGGAAGCCACCGCGAACGTCGTAGGCAAGGGAGTTGCACAGCCCTCAACCAAGAAGAGCGAGCTTAAGGCTTCGGAACAAGACGCAGTTCCAGCCAATCCGCCACCGCGGTGGTCATGGAAACGACGAATCGGGATCGCGATGCTGTCGCTGGCGGTTCTGCTCTATCTCGGCCTGGTAGCGGTTAACATCGGCGATCAGCGGGGGGACTATGAGCTGACGTGGGGTAATGTTATCCGCCTCGCACGTCTGGGCTCCCCCGTGCTTAAGGAGGTCGTCGTGGTCCTGCCGCAGCCGACGCCACCGGCACCGGATGACGACGATCCTGATCCGGAGCCGCCCAAGCCCAAGGCCGGCCCGATTGAAAGTCTTGCGTTGGGAAAATGGCGCGTCTTACTGTTTTCTGTATCAGATTGCGATGTTGCTAAATCATACGCGACAAATATCCGGAGAATGATTCAGAGACGTGTCGATTTCACAAGATTCTCCAAACAAGACCCGTACAATCTGGTGATCGACACGGGGAGCGATGACAGCCTCGCCGAGCAATTGTTTACTGAAATGAGAGGAAAGCTTATCGCCGATAGAGAGTTCGGCTATAAACTTCTCGACAGCAAAGTCGTTGAGAACCCCGGCGAATATGCCGACTACAGCTGCCTGTCCGAGGATCAAGCTACGGAATTTAACCTTGCGAGTTTGATATCGGATTTTACTGGCCCAGACAGAATTGAGAGTGGCAACAGGATCGTTGATCTGTATGCCAAAACGGTCAATAAGGCCACGAAGGACATGATTTCAGAGAAACTGATCGACGAGATCACTCCTCGCTCAGGACGACGAGTCACGGTCGATGGCGCCACGTATGCGGCGAGAACTCTTTCCCTGCTCAGGCCGTGTTTTAATTACAATCGGCGCGTGGCGGACGTTACGTCCATGATGGGGTTGCCTGACACTGCAAAATTCTTCACCTTCTGGGAGGCCGCCGAAGCTAATTTCTGCAAGCCTGGCAACTAGGTTGATATATCTCCGTCCTTAGGCGGCTTTTAGACCCAGACTTGCCCTCGCCACAAACCGATGGAATGGTCGGCAAACGACTGAGCCGGGGGCGGTTCGACTTGCGGTTTTTGTTTGCCTTGCTGCTGATGCTTGCGACCACCGCTACTGTGGTGGCGGAGCGGCGCGTGGCGCTGGTCATTGCCGATGACGACTACCGGCTGGTGCGGCCGCTGGCCAATCCGGTCAACGATGGCGAGGCGATGGAAGCGGCGCTGAAGAAGCTCGGCTTCGAAGTCGTTCTCGAAACCAACCGCGATCTCCGGCGTATGCGCCGCGCACTCGACGATTTTCGCGAAGACGCCAAGGGCGCCGATGTGGCGCTGGTGTATTTTTCCGGCCACGGCGTCGAGATATCCGGCGACAACCGGCTGTTGCCGGTCGACGCCGACGCCTCCTCGCTCGACCAGCTGGAGAAGACCAGCCTGCCGCTGGAGGAGGTGCGCGACGCGGTTGCCGACACGGCAAAGGTCGGGCTGATCGTGCTCGACGCCTGCCGCAGCGATCCGTTCACGGTCGGCAGTGGCGACGGACGCGGCGCGACATCGCTGATCAAGGATCTGGTGGACAAGATCAAGCCGGGCCTCGGGCGCGTCGGCAAGGCGGAAAACATCCTGTTCGCCTTTTCGGCGGCGCCCGGCGAGACGGCCGCCGACGGTACCGGCGCAAACTCGCCCTTCACGGCGGCGCTGACCAAATATCTCGGCACCGACGGCCTCGAGATCCGCTCTGTGCTGACGCTGGTGCAGCAGGAGGTCTATGACCTCAGCCGCGGCAAGCAATTGCCCTATGTCGAGAACGGCCTGCCGAAGCTGTTCTTTGCCTCGGCGGCCAAGGAGCAATTGCCGGAGCGCGAGCGGCTGCTGCTTGCCATGGCCGACGTCACGCCGGAAATGCGCGGCGCGGTCGAGCGGATCGCCAGCGACGCCGATATGCCGCTGGCGCCGCTTTATGGCGCGCTGATCAGCACCGACACCAGCCATCTCTCCGGCGAAAGCCTGGACGCCAAATTGCGCGAGGCTGCCGACGCCTTCGTCAAGGTGCGCGACGACATGAGGACACTTGCCGCCGATGATCCGACGGTGACGGAGCTGCGCCGCCAGGCCGAGGAGCAGTTGTCGCTCGGCGCCTTCGATGGCGCACGCGCGATCCTTGCCAAGGCCGCCGACATCGACAATGTCTCGCGCAACACATTGAAATCCAAATTCGTCAGCCGCACCCTTTCCGAGGCCGCGACGCGGTTTCTGTCAGGCGGCGCGGCGCGCGCCGGGCTCGACTATGCTACCGCCATCAAGGACTATGAAACGGTGCTGTCGCTCTACGGCGAGGCCGGGCAGACTTCGCTCAGCCTGGAACAGGCCGACCGCCAGAGCCGCACGATGGAGGAACTCGGCATCCTCTACACGACGGTCGGCAATGTCGAAGCAGCCGGCCGCGCCTTTACGGCACTGCTGGCCAACCTCGAGCAGCGGTCGCGTCAGGAAACCGACCCCAGCGTCAAACGCGATCTCGCCATCGGCCATATCAAGTTTGCCAACATCAAGATGGAGCAAGGCGACCTGCCGGCCTCCCTGCAAAACTATGAGGCGGCCCGGGACATGCTGCAGGATCTGACTGCAAGGGTTCCGGACAAAAAAGCCTGGCTCGGCGATCTGGCCATGGCCAACGACAAGATCGGCAATGTGCTGGCGACGCAAGGCGATGTGGGTGCGGCGGCCCAAGCCTATCAGCAAAGCTTGGCGATCAAGCAGCAATTGGCCGATGCGGAGCCGAACAGCGCCTATCTGCTGCGCGACCTGACCATTACCTATGACGAAATCGGCGATCTTGCCCGCACCGCCGGCCAGCTCGACGGCGCCCAGACGGCATTCGAAGAGAGCCTGAGAATTCGGCTGGCGCTGGCGCAGAACAACCCCGATGACCCCAAGCACCAGCGCGCTGTCTCCGTCAGCTACACCAGGATCGGCGACGTTCTGCGCGAGCGAGGCGACGCTGCCGGTGCGCTCGACGCCTACAACAAGAGCCAGGTGATCGCCGAAGCGCTTGTGCGCCGCGACTCAAACGACACCGATTTGAAGCGCGACCTGTCGGTCGGTTACGCCAAGATCGGCAAAGCTTACAGCGACCAGAAGGATTGGCCGCTCGCGCTGGAGTCCTTCCAGCAGGCGCTGGCCACGGCGCGCGACCTTGCCACCATCGATCCCGGCAACACGGACTGGCAGCGCGACCTGTCGGTGTGTCTCGAACAGGTCGCCGAGGTGCTTAGGGAGCAGGGCGATGCCGGCGGTGCTCTGCAAAACTATCAGGATAGTCTTGCTATAGCCGACCGGCTGGCCAAGCTCGATCCTGCCAATTCGAACTGGCAACGCGATATGTCGATCACCCTGCAAAAGATCGGCTATCTGGAAACCGACCGACGTCACTTTGAGGGTTCCAAGGCGGCCTTCGAAGCCAGCCTCGCCATTGCCCAGAAATTGGCCCAGTCCGATCCGGACAATGCGGTCTGGCAAATCGATCTGGCGCGCGCCTACGTCGCCTATGCCTATGTGGCGAGGGATCCGAAGGCGGCGCTCACCAAGGCGCTGAAGCTGACGCAGGACCTTGACAATACGGGCCGGCTGGCGCCCGGAGACAAATTCATGATCAAATATCTGCGCAACCTTCTGGCTCATTCCAACGCCCGGAAAAAATAGCCGGCTGCCAGGTGGGGATTCGGTCCCGAAATCCCCGCAAACCTTGGAAAAACCGCCTTTAGCGCCTATATCTAAGCCATATCAGAGGCGCGATTCGGGGCCGATTTTTCGCGCTGTAAAAACGGCATCTAGACAACAGGTTTTCATGAGCGACCAGACCGAGAACACCAACGGCGTCGAAGCCGAATACGGCGCCGATTCCATCAAGGTTTTGAAGGGGTTGGACGCCGTCCGCAAGCGGCCGGGCATGTATATCGGCGACACCGATGACGGCTCGGGTCTGCATCACATGGTCTATGAGGTGGTCGACAACGCCATCGACGAGGCTTTGGCCGGCCATGCCGACCTCGTCACGGTGACGCTCAATCCCGACGGTTCGGTCACCGTTATCGACAATGGCCGCGGCATTCCGACCGATATCCACACCGGTGAGGGCATTTCGGCGGCCGAAGTGATCATGACGCAGCTGCATGCCGGCGGCAAATTCGACCAGAATTCCTACAAGGTGTCGGGCGGCCTGCACGGCGTCGGCGTCTCGGTGGTCAACGCGCTGTCGGCCTGGCTGAAGCTGAAAATCCGCCGCAACGGCCAGATTTTCGAAATGAGCTTCACGCATGGCAATTCGGATGCGCCGCTCAAGGCCACCGGCAGCTACGAGCAGAACAAGCAGCCCGGTACCTATGAAGGGCGCAGCGGCTCCGAGATCACCTTCTTTCCGTCGTCCGAGACCTTCACAATGGTCGAGTTCGATTTCGGCACGCTGGAGCACCGGCTGCGCGAACTTGCCTTCCTGAATTCGGGCGTGCGCATCGTTTTGACCGATGCCCGCCATGCTGACGTCGTGCGCCACGAGCTGCACTATGATGGCGGCCTGGAAGAGTTCGTCAAATATCTCGACCGGGTCAAGAAACCGCTGATCGACAAGCCGATCGCCATCAAGGCCGAGCGCGACGGCATTACCGTCGAAGTGGCGATGTGGTGGAACGACAGCTACCACGAGAACGTGCTGGCCTTCACCAACAACATACCGCAGCGCGACGGCGGCACCCATCTGGCTGGCTTCCGCGGCGCGCTGACGCGCCAGATCACCGGCTATGGCGAGTCCTCGGGCCTGACCAAGAAGGAAAAGGTGGCGCTGATCGGCGACGATTGCCGCGAGGGCCTGACGGCGGTGCTGTCGGTCAAGGTTCCCGATCCGAAATTCTCCTCGCAGACCAAGGACAAGCTGGTCTCGTCAGAGGTCCGCCCGGTGGTCGAAGGCCTGGTCAACGAGGCGCTCGGCACATGGCTGGAAGAACACCCGACCGAGGGCAAGGTGGTCATCGACAAGGTGATCCAGGCGGCTGCGGCGCGCGAAGCCGCGCGCAAGGCGCGCGATATCACCCGCAAGAGCTCGCTCGGCGTCACCTCGCTGCCCGGCAAGCTGGCCGACTGCCAGGAACGCGACCCGGCGAAATCCGAAATCTTCATCGTCGAGGGTGACTCGGCCGGCGGCTCGGCCAAGGGCGGCCGTTCGCGGCAGAACCAGGCGATCCTGCCGCTGCGTGGCAAGATCCTCAATGTCGAGCGCGCGCGCTTCGATCGCATGCTCGGCTCCGAGATGATCGGCACGCTGATCACCGCGCTCGGCACCTCGATCGGCAAGGACGAGTTCAACGCCGACAAACTGCGCTATCACAAGATCATCCTGATGACCGACGCCGACGTCGACGGCGCCCATATCAGGACCTTGCTGCTCACCTTCTTCTTCCGGCAGATGCCGGAGCTGATCGAGCGCGGCCATCTCTACATCGCCCAGCCGCCGCTCTACAAAGTGACGCGGGGCAAGAGTTCGCAATACATCAAGGATGAAAGCGCCTTCGAGGAGTTCCTGATCGGTTCGGGGCTGGAAGAGGCGTCGCTGACGCTTGCCTCCGGCGAAGCGCGAGCCGGACAGGATCTGCGCGGCTCCATCGATGATGCGCTGGCGGTGCGCCAGCTCATCAACGGGCTGCACACGCGCTACAACAGAGGCGTGGTCGAACAGGCGGCGATCGCCGGCGCGCTCAATGCCGACGTGCTGAACGACCTCGGCCGCGCCAACGCCATGGCCGAACGCGTCGCCCAGCGCCTCGACATCATTGCCGAGGACACCGAGCGCGGCTGGACCGGCCGGCTGTCGACCTCCAATGAAGGTGTCGGCGGCTACGTGTTCGAACGCACGGTGCGCAGCGTCAAGGAATTCGCGCAGATCGACGCCGGGCTGATCAATTCGGCCGACGCCCGCCAGATCGACCGCTATGCGCCGCGCCTGACAGAGGTCTATGGCGAGCCGCCGGTGCTGCGCCGCAAGGATGTCGCCGAAACCATTTCGGGGCCGCTGGCGCTGCTCAACGCGGTGTTTGCGACCGGCCGCAAGGGCCTGACCATGCAGCGCTACAAGGGCCTTGGCGAGATGAATGCCGAGCAGCTGTGGGAAACCACGCTCGACCCGAATGTGCGCTCGCTGCTGCAGGTCAAGGTCAATGATGCGACCGATGCAGACTCGCTGTTTTCGAGGCTGATGGGCGACGAGGTCGAACCACGGCGCGAATTTATCCAGGACAACGCCCTGTCGGTGGCCAATCTGGATATTTGACGCCGGGCGCCTTGCCGCCGGAGCAGAGCTCCGGGGTTAGGCTTTTGGTTCCAGCTTGCGGCCGAGGTCGACAGCGTCGCGCAGCACTTGCAGATGCGAGCGCGGCGTGGCGCCTACAGGCGGCGCGACCTCGCTGCCGGTTGCCGTCGATGACCAATAAAGCGTGTGGGTAAAGACGCGGCCGAGCGAGCCCTTGAGCTCGACCTGGATGTTTTCGACGCCGGGGCCGAAATTTTCCGTCATCGGTCCGGAAATCGGATCACCTGTCGCCCAGCCATTGCCGCGATCGAAGACGTTGGTCCAGCGCGTTGCCGCGAACACCGCGCCATGATGCACCGCGCGCTGCGCCTTGCCTGCGGGGCTGTGTCCTTCCTGATAAAGCACGGTGCCGCCGGCCTGGCCGCCGTCGGCAATCGGCGGGCAGGCCGAGAACAGCCGCTCGGCAAGGCCGCGCCTGAATTCGGCGAGATTGTAGGTCACCAGGAATTCGCTATGAGACAGCGGACTGCCAAGCGTGACGAAATCACTGATCTTCCACGGCAGCGGGTGGTCGGCGTCTTTGGTTCGGAGCTGCCGGTACAGCGCCCACTGGCCGCGTCGAAAACCGGCGAGATCCCCAAGGCTCGCGGGCCACGTCGAGCCATCGGAACCGAGCGTTGCCTTGTCGCTGGCCTCGACCGCTTCCAGTTTCGCCTTGTCCCGGACGGCTTCCAGTTTTCGTGGCCGGAACTCAGACCACAAGATCTGCAGCAGGTCGTAAGCGATGATCGACCCCAGGCTGTGCGAGACCAGCACGATGCGGTCGTAGCGGTCGTCGGTCATGAGCGTCTTGAGCAGCGTCAGGCCGCGGTCGCGGATCAACGCGCGCTTCTCGACCGTTCCCGCCTCGGCGCGCACATAAGCGGCGACGTCGCCGAAATAGGGCAGCGCGAACTGGTCGACCGCCCAGATGACAAGAGAAGCGAAAGCGGTGACCACAAGGCCGGTGGTCACGGTTACGGCCTGTTGCCAGACCGATGTCGCCAGCGCCAGCGCCGCGCCGAGAATCAGGATGACGATCAAAAGCGTGGCGACATAGAGCTTGCGGGCGTCGGGTGGGATGTCGGCGGGCTTGCGCCACAACAGGTTCGTCACCCAGGCGGCCAGCCGGCCACGCGTCGTGCCTTGCGTGATGTCGGCCCAATAGAGCTCGTAGAAATCGGTGCGGCGCCCATCGACATCGTAAGGCGTGGTGATGCGACGCAGCTCATGCGACTTGGTCCGGCTGTCGGGCGTGATCCAGCTCTGGTTGATCGTGGTGCCGGGGGCAGCCGGATCAGGGATCTGGGCATAAGGCGGAGCGCGGGTCGGGTCGCCGCTCCAGACCGCCTGAACAAAGCCGCGCAGCGTATCCATCGGCCGCTGCTCGCCCATGCCATGCACGATCACAACCGCCTGGCTGGGCTTGTGCGAGGCTTTTTTGGAAGCCGGCGATTTGACAGCTTTGGGCACCAACGTCTCCGTTGACGGTAATCCCGCCGACAGGACGGGAAGGCATCATCGTAACGCTGAAACCGCCGTCTGGCCAAGAAAAAGCCCGACATGGAGCCGGGCGTTTCCTGTGGGTTGCGGCGCTCGCCGGCTCAGTGATCCATCGCCTTGACGATCTCTTCGGTCATCTTCTTGGCGTCGCCGAGCAGCATCATGGTGCCGTCCTTGTAGAACAGCGTGTTGTCGATGCCGGCATAGCCGGAGCCGAGCGAGCGCTTGACGAACAGGCAGGTGCGCGCCTTGTCGACGTCGAGGATCGGCATGCCGTAGATCGGCGATGACTTGTCGTCACGGGCCGAAGGATTGGTGACGTCATTGGCGCCGATGACGTAAGCGACGTCGGCCTGCGCGAATTCGGAGTTGATGTCCTCGAGTTCGAACACTTCGTCATAGGGAACATTCGCCTCGGCGAGCAGCACGTTCATGTGGCCGGGCATGCGGCCGGCAACCGGGTGGATGGCGTATTTCACATCGACGCCGTTGGCCTTCAACTTGTCGGCCATTTCACGCAGCGCGTGCTGCGCCTGGGCGACCGCCATGCCGTAGCCGGGCACGATGATGACCTTCTGTGCGTTCATCATCAGGTAGGCGGCATCGTCGGCCGAGCCCTGCTTGACCGTGCGCTCGATGCCGTCATCGGCGGCTGCCGCGGTCTCGCCGCCAAAGCCGCCGAGGATGACCGAGATGAAGCTTCGGTTCATGCCCTTGCACATGATGTAGGACAGGATCGCGCCGGACGAGCCGACCAGTGCGCCGGTGATGATCAGCGCCAGATTGCCGAGCGTGAAGCCGAGCGCGGCCGCGGCCCAGCCGGAATAGGAGTTCAGCATCGAGACGACCACCGGCATGTCGGCGCCGCCGATCGGGATGATGAGCAGCACGCCGAGCACCAGCGACGCCGCGACGATCAGCCAGAACACCAGCTTGGCCTCGGTGGTGACGAGCAGCACGATCAGCACGATCAGCGCGATGCCGAGTGCGGCGTTGATGAAGTGGCGGCCGCCGATCATGATCGGCTTGCCGGACATGCGGCCGTCGAGCTTCAGGAAGGCGATGACCGAGCCGGTGAAGGTGATGGCGCCGATGGCAACGCCAAGGCTCATCTCGATCAGCGCCTGGGCGTGGATGTCGCCGTTGGTGCCGATGCCAAAACTTTCCGGCGCGTAGATAGCGGCAGCCGCCACCATCACGGCGGCGAGGCCGACCAGGGAGTGGAAGGCGGCGACCAGTTGCGGCATCGAGGTCATGGCGATGCGGCGCGCGGTGACGGCGCCAACGCCGCCGCCAATGGCCAGGCCAAGCACGATCAGGCCGAAGCCGCCGGCCGAAGGAACGGCCAGCGCCAGCGTGGTGGCGATGGCGATACCCATGCCGATCATGCCGTACATGTTGCCCTGGCGGCTGGTGGTCGGATGCGACAGGCCGCGCAGCGCCATGATGAACAGGACGCCGGAGACCAGATAGAGAAACGACGCAAAGTTGGCGTTCATGTTACTTCAAAGCCTCCACCGAACCGCTGTCGAATTCGACGCCAACAAATTGCGGATAAACCTGACGCATGATGGTGACCTGCTTGTCCTCATTGACACGCAGCAGATACCATTTGCCGTCATCGATAAGCGCCAGCGTCTGCGCTTTCGCCTTGAACCGGCCCTTGTCGCCTGCGTTAATGATCGTCTCGGTAGGGATCAACACATAGGGTTCGCCGGTTTGCAGCTCGCGGTACTCGGCATTGGCCAGATCCATGCTGAACGCCTCGATCTTGACCTCGGCCAGCGCCTTCGTCATCTGCTCTATGACGACTTCGCGCAGCTTCTCGACGTCCATCCCGCCCTTGTTCGCGATAAAGCCGAGAACCTTTGGCGGGATGGTCTTGGACACCGCGGCATAGTCAGCGCCGCGCATCGCGGCATCAAACGTGGCAACCGTATCGGCAAGGCCCGAGCGTTCGCTATCCGTCAGCGGGCGCGCGGCAACGATGCCGCTCGCGAAAGCGAGCGCCAATGCCACCACGATGAGCCGTGCGATCCCTCCCATGTGTCGGCCGCCTACTTGGCGCTCTCTTTCTTCTTGTACATCGCCAGCATGCGCTGGGTGACGAGGAAGCCGCCGAAAATGTTGACCGAGACCAACATCAACGCGACGAAGCCGAAGCCGGTGGCAATGCCGGAGGCCGAGATACCGACAGCCAAAAGCGCGCCGACAACGATGACCGAGGAGATCGCGTTGGTGACCGCCATCAAAGGCGTGTGCAGCGCTGGCGTCACCGACCAGACGACGTAGTAGCCGACGAAGATCGCCAGAATGAAAATGGCGAAGCGGAAGACGAAAGGATCGATGGCGCCGCCGGACAGGGCGTGCGCGGCATCACCCGCCGCCTCGGCGCCACCGGGCGCATTGGCGAGGTTCTGCACCGCCAGCCGGACAGCGGCACTTGCCTGGTCGAGCTGGTCGAGGGCTTTCTGCAAGGTCTGATCCATCACGCGATCCCCTTCGGCTTGGCGGCGGACTTGCCGGCAGTGGCTTTGTCGGACGCCTTTTTCGGTGCGGCCTTCTTCGGCGCGGCATCAGCGACCATGGTCTTGGCCGGGATGGCCGCCGGTTCGACATGCGGCTGCTCCGCCGCCTTGGCGAAGGCCGGATGCACAATCTTGCCGCCGTCGGTCAGCATGGTTGCCTTGACCAGATCGTCGTCGCGATTGATGGCGAGCGTCTTGGTCGTCTTGTCGACCAGTGTTTCCACGAAAGCGAACAGGTTGCGGGCATAAAGCAGAGAAGCCGACGCGGCGACGCGGCCGGGGACATTTAGGTGTCCGACGATCTTCACATTGTTGGCCGTGGTAACCACCTGCCCTGGAACGGCACCTTCGACATTGCCGCCGCGCTCGACGGCAAGGTCGACGAGCACCGAGCCCGGCTTCATCGAGGCGACCATCGCCGCCGACACAAGCTTCGGCGCCGGCCGGCCGGGGATCAGCGCCGTGGTGATGACGATGTCCTGTTTGGCGATGTGCTCTGCGGTCAAGGCCGCCTGCTTGGCCTGATATTCCCTAGACATTTCCTTGGCGTAGCCGCCGGCGGTCTCGGCCGCCTTGAACTCCTCGTCCTCGACGGCGAGGAACTTCGCGCCGAGCGAGGCGACCTGTTCCTTGGCGGCGGGACGAACGTCGGTAGCGGTGACGACGGCGCCGAGGCGGCGCGCCGTGGCGATCGCCTGCAAGCCGGCAACGCCGACACCCATGATGAAGATCTTCGCCGCCGGCACGGTGCCTGCCGCCGTCATCATCATCGGCAGCGCCCGGTCATATTCCGATGCGCCGTCGATCACTGCCTGGTAGCCAGCGAGATTGGCCTGCGACGACAGCACGTCCATTGACTGGGCGCGGGTGATGCGCGGCATGAATTCCATCGAGAAGGCGGTGACGCCTGCCTTGGCAAGGGCTGCGACCGCGGCGTCGTTGCCGTAGGGATCCATGATGGCGATGACCGCGGCGCCCGATTTGTAGCCTTTCAGTTCGGCATCCGTGGGACGGCGCACCTTCAGCACCACATCAGCCTTGCCGGCATCCGCAGCCTTGCCGATCGCGGCACCGGCCTTGGCAAATTCCTCATCGGGAATGCGCGACCTGGTCCCGGCGCCGGTCTCGACGGTAACGTCGAGGCCCAGCGCTGCCAGCCGCTTCACCGTATCGGGCGAGGCGGCAACGCGCGGCTCGTTGGCGTCGAGCTCACGAGGGATGAAAACCGTCTGTCCCA
This sequence comes from Mesorhizobium sp. P2_F5, assembly GCF_056403715.1. Lineage (NCBI taxonomy): Bacteria > Pseudomonadati > Pseudomonadota > Alphaproteobacteria > Hyphomicrobiales > Phyllobacteriaceae > Mesorhizobium > Mesorhizobium sp. P2_F5. The sequence goes on from NZ_JBFUEY010000001.1 coordinate 280,058, forward strand.
CCGCATGATCCTTTCGGCTGGAACCTGTTCGCGCAAGTCACCGGCCGGATGTCCGGCGGCGTCGGACGAAGGGTCTGAAAGTCTATCGGAGAATGAAGGCGCCGACGGCCAGGATCAGCACGAACAGGATGGTCGCCGAGAAGAAGCCGCCTGCAAAGAAGCCGAAAGCCATGGCCAGGAGCAGGGCGCCGCAGAACAGCGAGCCGTATTTAGCCAGTGCCAGAAAGCCGTGATAGGTGCGGTCGTGCTCCGCATAGTCCATCTTCGCGCCCAGTTCGACAGGACCGGTCGGCGTGTGATCAGCCATAGGAATACCCCTTCGAAGACATCTTTGAGGCACATAGCGAAAAGCCGGGCCAAGAGCAATGGCGCTATTGCCGCACAGCCAGCGACAACAGCCTCAAAGGAATGTTGAAAGCGGTCAGCACGGCTGCGCTGAAGCCGGTTTTGCGGCCGCCTCAGGCGACCTCGCCAATGCCATTGCAGTTGGACCGATGATTTCACGTTCCTGGCGACAGGATGCGCGACTATCATCGCTTGATGCTCCCGCCGAACGGTGATGCGTCATGATCTCGCCGACACGGATATTTGACTGGAACGGCACCGGCATCGCGTGGGGTACGACCGGCTCCGGTCCGCCCGTCGTGCTGGTCCACGGAACGCCGTTTTCCTCGCATGTCTGGCACCGGGTCGCTCCGGAACTGGCCCGTGACCACACACTCTATTTCTACGACCTGCCGGGCTATGGGCGGTCCGAGAAACGGACGGGTCAGGATGTTTCGCTTGGCATTCAGAACAAGGCGCTGGCGGCAATGCTAGCCTTCTGGAAGCTCGACCGGCCGAAGGTCATTGCCCATGATTTCGGCGGCGCCACGGCCTTGCGCGCGCACCTGATCGACGGTTGCGGCTATGAGCGGCTGCTGCTGATCGACCCGGTTGCCGTGCGTCCCTGGGGCTCGCCCTTTGTCCAGCATGTCCGGCAACATGAGGCCGCTTTTGCGGGGACGCCGGATTACATCCAGGCGGCGATCTTGAAGGCCTATATTTCGGGTGCAGCCTACGGGCCACTATCGGATAGCGAGCTTGAGCCCTACATCGCGCCTTGGATGGGGCCTGTCGGCCAGCCGGCCTTCTATCGCCAGATCGCCCAGATGGACCAATGCTTCACCGACGAGGTCGAACAGCGCTACCGAGAATTTCGTTGCCCGGTGTCGCTTCTGTGGGGACAGGAGGACCACTGGATATCGCCGGACAGTGGCAAGACGCTCGCCGCCCTGCTGCCGGATTGCGCCCTCACACTTGTTCCTGACTCCGGCCATCTCATGCAGGAAGACGCCCCGGAAGCGATAGTGGCTGCGGCGCTTCGCTTTTTCGCCGGCTGACGTTTCTCTCAGCCGGCCAGATGCGGGAACAGTCCGAGCAGTCCGACGACGATCAGATAGAGGGCGACGATGTAGTTGAGGAGCCGCGGCATCACCAGGATCAGCACGCCGGCGATCAGCGAGATCAGCGGGGTGAGCGCAAGCGTGGAAATGTGCATGTCGGGTTCCTTTCGATGGACGCGTCAGGCGCCGCGTCATCCAGAACGCCGAAGCGGCCGGAAAGCTCCAGAACCAACGCGCTAAATTTCGTGAGCTTTGCCGGCGTTACGCTGCTTCGCGGAAATATTTGGCGGTCGGCAGGATGGTCAGCGGCGCCAACTCGCCGGCCGGCGCCTTGGCAAACAGCATGCGCCGCTCCAGCGCCGTCGACTGGAAGAAGGGGAAGCGCTGCAGCGTCGGCGCCATGTTCTGCTCGCAGATCGATTCATAGAAGAAGATCGGCATGGTGAAAGGCGGATAGAGGCGCGGCTCACCGACCTGCACCGAACCGAAGATGCGATGGTAGAACGCCGTGTGCTCTTCGCGGATCATCGAAATGCAGCTGGTGGCGTTGAAGAAGGTGTTGGCGATGACCGCGAGCCGCAGCGTGACATAAGGCAGGGCCCGGTTGGCCGACGACATTTGCGGATCGATCGCCAGTCGGCTCGGGTCGATGAAGGTTTCGCCTCGCGCCAGCCGCAGCAGCAACCGGTCACCGAAAACCGTCATGATCGGCGCCTCGGGGGTCTCGCGGGTCAGGTGATGGAGCCGGACGGTGCTGACGAGCTCGCCGTCCATGAAGACGCCGAAGCAGTAGCAGTTGCGCGCCTCGTCAAGATGATCGGCGAGCTTCTGTTCGACGATGGTGTCAAGCAGGCCATGCGTGTGAAAGGCCTTGTAGCGCAGCCGGTAAATCGCTTCGAGATCCTCGCCGCTTTCGCAGCGCCGGTATTCGATGCGCTCCAGAACGTCGAGCACATTGCGGGCGAACAAGGAAATCGGCTCGGATTTGACCGCCGCACCCGAAGGCAGGCCTGACTGATGCGTGTCCATTACTTCCCCTCGTACCGCCGCAGGAGAACAATACCGGACGACCGCAGGAACAAGAAGATGAAACTTAAATCGTCTGCGTTTACTGAACGTTAACCTTAACAAAGGGTTAACGCCTAGACAATACAACGCCTTTTAGACGGGCTTTTCAAGCGCAAATTAATCACGGTAAAGTCAGGGCGTGGCGAGTTTTGCCACCGGTCGCAGCTCCGCTGCGAAAGGCCAGGTCACATTAGACATGGTTTCGATGCCCGAGGCGCTGAGTGCCGCGCCAAACAGGAAGCCCTGGACAAGATCCGGCTTCACCGAATGCACCAGGACCTTCAGCTGCTCGAAGGTTTCCACCCCCTCGATGGTGACGGACAGCCCGAGCACGCGGGTCAGGTCGACAATGCCTTTCAACAGGTCGAGCGAGCGCTTGTTCTGGGTCACGTCCATCAGGAACGAACGATCGATCTTGATCTTGTCGAGCGGCAGCTTGTGGAGATAGCTCAGGCTTGAATAGCCGGTGCCGAAATCGTCGAGCGCGATGCGCACCCCAAGCTGCTTCATTTCCTCGATATACTGGCGTGTCAGCGACTTGTCGTCGAGCAGGGCGGTTTCGGTGACTTCGATCTCCAGGCGGCCGGCGGCGAGCCCCGATTTAGCAAGCGCATCGGCAACCTTCTGGACGACGTCGCGGTTGCGGAAATCCTTGGCCGAAAGATTGACCGAGACGCTGGTCTGGCCGGGCCATTTGGCGCATTCGACGCAGGCCGCCTCAAGCACGAAAGTGCTGATCTCGGAAATGATGCCCATTTCCTCGGCCAGCGGAATGAAGACGCTGGGCGAAACCGGCCCGAGATCGGGATGATCCCAGCGGCACAGCGCCTCGCAGCTGGCGATGCGCATGGTGCTCATCGCCACGATCGGCTGATAGACCACCCGCAGCGCCTTGCCTTCAACGGCGGTGCGCAGATCCGCCTTCATCAGCTGGCGGTTGCGGAACGCCGCGTCCATCGCAGCCTCGAACAGCCGCCAGTTGTTCTTGCCGAGTTCCTTGGCCTTGTAGAGCGCCAGATCGGCCTTGACGATCATGGCGTCGACATCGGTGTCCTCGACCTTCGACAGCACGGCACCGGCGCTGGCCTGGATGCGCAGGCCATGGCCGGCGACATCGACCTCGCCCTGCAGATCGGCGAAAATCTGGTCGAGCAGGCCGGTCAGATGGCTTTCATCCTCGACGCGGTCGAAGAAGATCATGAACTCGTCGCCGCCGAAGCGGCTGACATTGACACCTTGTCCGGCGACGGCCGCCAGGCGTTCGGCAACGGCGTAGATCAGCCCGTCGCCGACCGGATGGCCGAGCGTGTCGTTGACGCTCTTGAAATCGTCGAGATCAATCACCGCCAGCGCGCACAGGCGGTCGCGGCTGCCTGACGCCATCGCTTCGCCGACCAGCTCATGGAAATAGGCGCGGTTCGGCAGGCCGGTGAGGCTGTCGTAGCGCGCCATGAAGCGGATCTTTTCTTCGGCCTCGACGCGGGCGGTGACGTCCTCGAAGGTAATGACGCCGAGGTCCTGATTGCCCTCGCGGGCAGAGAACTCGAAGTACTGGCCATTGGAGAAGGAGACCAGCACCTTGCGGTCGCGGCCCTCGCGCAGTGCGCGCGTCAGCTGCGCCTCGACATAGCGGCAGTCCTTGGGCGCCAGCATGCCGCCGGCAACGCCGCGCAGCAGCAGGGAATGGATCGATCGCCCGAGCAGCTGGTCCGGCGAGCGCAACGACATCAGATGCGCGGCTTCGGCATTGCCGACCAAGACCTTGCCGTCGGGGCCGAGCATGACCAGGCCATGCGACATGGTATTGAGTGCGCGGTTGAAGCGCTCGGCGAGCCTGGCCGCCGTCTTGCGCTCCGAAATGGCGTTGAACAGCACCGTGCGAACGTGGCTGGCCATGCGGGTGATGATGAAGATGAACGGCACGATATAGAGGCCGAGGATGAAATCGCCGACATGGCCCTTGAGCATCAGCCCGACGGCGATCGGCAGCACGACCGTGAAAGCCTGCACCGCGACCATGGTCTTGGAGCCGTAATTGCGGCCGACAATGGTCACCGTCGAGCCCATTATGACGGCAATGGCAGCGCTTTCCCCGAAGACGTCGGGAATGAGATAGATCGAGGTAAAGCAGAAAAACCCCATGAAAAAAGCCTGGATGGTGCCGCCAACCAGGTAGTAGCGCTCCCACTTCTTGGCTTGTTCATAGGTCTCGAAACTGCCGACGCGCAGGCCTTTGCGGATGCCGTAGTAACGGTAAAGGCCGGCCGCAAGCATAAGCGCGGCCAGTGCAAGATAGGCTGGATGCCCTGAGGTAAAATAAACGAGAACACCGATGAGGCCGTGGCAAAACGCGCCAATCAGCAGGATCCCGGGATCGTTAAACAACGATCGCACGAACCCAGCATAGACGTCCTCACCTATCTCTGCGGCTTTGTTTTCTTGCATGGCCTGCGGTGTCGCACGAACCGCAGTCATGGCACATTCGCCTTAAGAAAGGTTTAGAGATGCCGTTTCGGCGTCTGTCGTCAAGTCGGCTACCCCGGCGTAAGCCGGGGAAATTCTTGTTCAGGTAAACAAGGCGTCACTCTGCGGCCTGGAGTTCAGGCCGCGCCGGCGTGTTGGCCAGCCGCTCGACAAGCCTTTTGCGCTCGCCATCGGCCTTTTCGGCGCTGGCCTGCCTGACATGGCCATAGCCGCGAATGAGCGCCGGCACCGAGGCCAGCGCTACGGCGGCCTCGATCCTGCCCGGTGCAAGTGCCGCCGCGATAAGCTCGAGATCGGCCTCATAACGGGCCAGAAGCTGTCGCTCCATGCGCCGCTCCGCGCTGTAGCCGAACAGATCGAAAGCCGTGCCGCGCAGGCCTTTCAGCGCCGCCAGCAGGCGAAAACCCTTCATCATCCACGGGCCGAAGCTCGATTTCCTCGGCTTGCCGTCATTGCCGTGCCTGCCCATGATCGGTGGCGCCAGATGGAATTCGAGCTTTTCGTAGCTCTGGAACTGTTTTGACAGTTCCGTCGCGAAGGAACCGTCGGTGTAGAGCCGCGCCACCTCGTATTCGTCCTTGATCGCCATCAGCTTGAACAGGTTTTTGGCCGCCGCCTCGGTGACCGCGGTCGAACTGGGCACGGCCCTTACCTCAGCGGCACGCAAAACGGCCAGTTTTTCGGCATAGCGCTTGCCATAAGCGGCGTTCTGATAGGCGGTGAGGAAAGCGACGCGGCGGGCGATCACGTCGTCCAGCGTCTGGGCGATCGGCACGGCCTTGCCCGGCTGCGCGATGAGGCCGCGCACGAACTCCGGCTGATGCGCGGCGCGCCGGCCCCAGCGGAACGCGGCGATGTTCATCGCCACCGCTTCGCCGTTCAATTCGATTGCTTTTTCAACGGCTTCGGCTGACAGCGGCAGCCCGCCATGCTGGAAGGCGAAGCCGAGCATGAACATGTTGGCGCCGAGTGAATTGCCGAACAATTGCGTGGCGGTTCGCGTCGCGTCGAAGAAATGCGCCTTGTCGTCGCCGGCAGCAGCACGGATCGCCTTCTTCAGCCGTTCGATCGGCAGCGAGAAATCGGCCGAGCGGGCGAATTCGCCGGGCATGATCTCGGCGGTGTTGGCGAGGAAGATGGTATGGCCTTCGCGCACCGCGCCAAGCACTTTCTTGGCGCCGGACACGACCAGGTCGCAGCCCAGCACTAGGTCGGCTTTGCCCGCCGAAACGCGGATGGCATGAATATCGTCGGGGGTGCGGGCGATGCGGACATGGGTGAACACCGAACCGCCCTTTTGGGCGAGGCCGGCCATGTCGATCATGCCGCAGCCCTTGTTCTCGAGATGAGCGGCCATGCCGAGCACCGCGCCGATGGTGACGACGCCGGTGCCGCCGACGCCGTTGATGATCGCCGCCCAGCCCTCGCTGCCGAGTGGGAATTCAGCCGGGACCGGCACGCCGTCGAGCGGATCGGTCCGGCCGGCAATGCCTTCGGCCTTCCTGATTTTGGCACCGTGGACGGTGACGAAGGACGGGCAAAAGCCGTTGACGCAGGAGAAATCCTTGTTGCAGCTCGACTGGTCGATCTTGCGCTTGCGACCGAACTCGGTCTCGACCGGCTGGATCGAGACGCAGTTCGACTGCACGCCGCAATCGCCGCAGCCCTCGCAGACCAGTTCGTTGATGAACACCCGCTTGTCCGGATCCGGGAAGGTGCCGCGCTTGCGGCGGCGGCGCTTTTCGGCCGCGCAGGTCTGGTCGTAGAGCAGCACCGAGACGCCTTTGACGTCGCGCAACTCGCGCTGGACGAGATCGAGGTCGTCGCGATGATGGATGGTAGCACTGGCCGGGAACTCGGCCTTCCCGGCATATTTGTCCGGCTCGTCGGTGACGATGGCGATGCGGTCGACGCCTTCGGCACGCACTTGCCTGGCGATCATGTCCACCGTCAGGCCGCCCTCATGAGGCTGGCCGCCGGTCATSGCGACGGCGTCGTTGTAGAGGATCTTGTAGGTGATGTTGGCATCGGTTGACAGCGCGAAGCGGATCGCCAGCGTGCCGGAGTGGTTGTAGGTCCCGTCGCCGAGATTCTGGAAAATGTGCTCGCGCTTGGAGAACGGCGCCTGGCCGACCCACTGCGCGCCCTCGCCGCCCATGGCGGTGAAGCCGACCGTGTTGCGATCCATCCACAGCGCCATGAAGTGGCAGCCGATGCCGGCGGCGGCGATCGAGCCGTCGGGCACCTTGGTCGAGGAATTGTGCGGGCAGCCGGAGCAGAAGAACGGCGTGCGCGAACCGATATCGCTGGTGTCGGCAAGCATCGCCTGGAACTGGCGCAGCTTTGCCACCTTCGCGGCGATCTCTTCCGAGGGACCGATGGTGCGAAGGATCCGCTCGCCCAGCGCAATGGCGATCTCATTGGGATCGAGCGCGCCCTTGGCCGGGAACAGCCAGTCGCCGCGCTCGTCCTTCTTGCCGACGATGGCCGGTTGCGTGGCGGTGCCGTAGAGGTTTTCGCGCAACTGCACCTCGATCAGCGAGCGCTTCTCCTCGACGACGACGATGGTGTCGAGGCCACGAGCGAATTCGGCGATATGCTGCAGGTCGAGCGGCCACGGGCAGCCGACCTTGAACAGGCGGATGCCGATCCGGTTGGCGGCGGCTTCGTCGACGCCGATGTCTTCCAGCGCCTGGCGGACATCGAGATAGCTCTTTCCCAGCGTGATGATGCCGAGCTTCGGGCTGCGGCCGCCGGAATAGATGATGCGGTTCAGTCCGTTGGCATGGATGAAGGCGGACGCGGCGGCGCGCTTGTGCTCATGCAGCCGCTCCTCCTGGCCGAGCATGTCGATCTCATGGCGGATGTTGAGGCCGCCGGGCGGCATGTCGAACTCCGGCACGACGATGTTCAGCCGCTCGAGCGCGGCATCGACGGAGGCCGTCGACTCGATGTTGTCCTTGACGCATTTGATCGCTGCCCAGGTGCCGGCGAAACGCGACATGGCAAAGCCGTACAGACCGTAGTCGATGATCTCCTGGACACCGGCCGGGTTGAGGATCGGCACCATGGTGTCGATGAACAGGAATTCGGTAGCGTGCGCGTTGGTCGAGGATTCGGCCATGTGGTCGTCGCCCATCAGCGCAAGCACGCCGCCATGCTTGGACGATCCGGCGAGGTTGGCGTGACGGAAGACATCGCCCGAACGGTCGACACCCGGCCCCTTGCCGTACCAGACCGAAAACACCCCGTCATGCGTGCCCTCGCCTAGCAATTCCGTTTGCTGCGAGCCCCAGCAGGCGGTGGCGGCAAGCTCCTCGTTGAGGCCGGGCTGGAAGACGATATCGGCCTGCGCCAGCTGTTTTTTTGCCCGCCACAGCTGCATGTCGAGGCCGCCGAGCGGCGAGCCGCGATAACCGGAGACGAAGCCGGCCGTGTTGAGGCCGGCGCGGCGGTCGCGCTCGCGCTGCATCAACAGCATGCGGATGACCGCCTGCGCGCCGGACAGGAAGATGCGCTCCTTACCAAGATCGAACTTGTCGTCGAGCGCGACGTCGTGCAGCGTCATCAGGCATTTCCTCTGCGGAGGCGGCGGGGGGGCGCAGCCAACGTAGGAGTGAGATGGCGCAGTCTTTCTCTGCTTGCAAGGCAGGTCAAACGAAATCGAAAGTGCCAGGCAAAGCGCAACGAACGATCCGTTACGATCTCCAATCTGTCACGAATCCTATCTGCGGCGGTTGTCCGGCGACCGAAAATTTCCACGCAATCGCACCGGGCAAAGACGCGTCAGCCTTTCGAGCAATCCGGCTTGGGCTCACCGGGCAGCTTGCCGTCGGGGTGGCCGGCAAGGTCAGGATTGGCAGTATAGAGCTGGTCGACCACCAGCGGCCGGTCGGGCAGGATCGACTGGTCCTCTGTCGAGATCAGCGTGGTGTCGATCTTCTGCAGGAACGTGCCGTCAGGACCCCTGATGCTGATGGAGATCGCATAGGGCTTGTCCTTGACGATACAGGTCAGCGCCGGGCTCTCCAGGCTGACCTTGTCGAGTCTCGGCCAGACCTTCTGCTCGACCACCAGGGGAGGACCGCCGGCCGGATTTTGAAAACTGGCGACCGCGACCTGGCCTTCGCCCATCGGCTGCAGGGGCCGCAGCGTCACGACATAGGTCGCCCGGGCGAGACGATAGTTGAAGACGACGACCTTGCCGGAAACCTCGAACAGCTTGCCATCGCCGCCGGTATCGCGGCAGGCGCCGAGCGCAACGGCGGCAATGAGTGCTGCGCCGACAAGGATCGAACGGAAAACCCTAGGCATTCTTGACCTCGTGAGCCGCCGTGCGGCGGCGGCGATAGTGACGGCTTGCTTTCTGGCGGTTGCCGCAAACCGCCATGTCGCACCAGAGGCGGCTGGAATTGCGGCTTCTGTCGACGAACAGCCAGCTGCAGTTGGGACAGATCCTGAGCCTGGAAACCGTACCGTCGCGCAGCAGCGACAAGGCTGAAACCGCCAGCGCCGCCTCAAAGGCGATCGGTGTCGCCGGATCGCCGAACGGCCTTCCCGAGGCGCCGATTTCGACCGGGCTCCGATCGAGGCCGCTGGCGCAGGCTTTGAGAAAATGGGCTAGATCGCCGGCGGCAAGCGCACCTTTCGACACGGCACCACGAAACAGGCGGTCGGTGGTCTCGCGGATCGACAGCACCACCGGCGCGATCCTGTCCGGCGAGCCCGCCTCCAGCCGCCTGCCGCCAAGCTCGGCGCCGCGAAAACCGCTAGCGGCATCGGCAAAACGCGCGATCTCGGCCGGATCGGCAAACCGGTCGAAGGTTTTTTCCGGATCGTTGCGCAGCACCACGGTGTTCGCCGTGTCGAGCGCAAGAATGCCACCGGTGAAGCGATGAGGGGTCCAGGATACCGTCATGTCAGAAATCTAACCGATAAATCGCATTTGACAAGTTAGATTCTACAATGCAAACCTTGCCTCGGGCGCGGGCTCCGCCGCCTGGAAAGCTGTCTATGCTCTATTTCTTCCAGCAGGTGCTGAACGGGCTGCATTCGGGCGCGCTCTATGCGCTGCTCGCCTTCGGCTACGTCCTGACCAACGGCATCCTGCACCGGACCAACCTTGCCTATGGCGCGCTGTTCGCCTTTTGCGGCCAGACGATGATCCTGACCGTGGCCTTCGGCTATCAGGTGCTGTGGCTGACATTGCTGGCGGCAGTGGTGCTCGGCGTCGTTACGGCTTTCCTCTATGCCGCACTGATCAGCCATGTACTGTCGCGCAGCGTCTTCGAACCGCTGGCCGACCGAACGCCCAATGCGATCGTGGTGACAACGCTTGGCATTCTGCTGGTGCTGTCGGAAGCAAGCCGCATTGCCGCCGACACGCATGACTGGTGGCTGCCGCCGATGCTGGCGCAACCTATCGTTTTTGCTCAGGACGCCAGCTTCAAGGCGACGCTGACTCTCATCCAGCTCATCGACTGCGCGATAGTTCTGGCGGCAATCATCCTCGCCGCATGGGCGTTTGCCCGCTCAGGCTTCGGCCGCCGCTGGCGCGCCGTCTCTGATGATCCCAAGGCGGCGGCGATGTGCGGCGTCGACGTGCGGAAGGTGTTCCGGCATGCGGTGCTGTCCGGCGGGTTCTGCGCCGCGCTGGCCGGCGTCATGGCCGGCCTTTACTACGGCAATGTCAGCTTCGGCTCCGGCCTCGTCTACGGGCTGAAAATCCTGTTTGTGACTGCAGTGGGCGGCTATCTCTCGCCGCCGCGGGCCGCGCTCGGCGCCGCCGCCTTCGGCATGGCCGAATCGCTATGGGCCGGCTATTTCCCGATAGAATGGCGCGATGGCTGGATGTATCTGTTCCTGGTCGCGGCACTTGTGCTGATCGGTCCCGGCCGCGACCAGCAGAAGATCGCCTGACCGCCGCATCCGGCGTCAGACTTTGGTTGCATGACGTAGCAGCCGGCCGGCACTTTATCCCCTGCCTCAAGTCACAACGGCGTTGATCGCGCCCATGCCATGTTGACCCGCCGAACCACGCGCGGCATACCGTTGGGCCACAGCGGCGCGACGGAAAATAAGGGGAGCCGGCGCGCCTTCGACATCAGGGAGGAATGCATGGCAGGGCTGCTCGCTCTATCCAGAACGATTGACCGTGTGAACGAGTTCATCGGCAGATGGATATCGTGGCTGATCCTGCTGGCAATCCTGGTCAGCGCCGCCAATGCCATCATCCGCAAGGTCTTCGACGTCTCGTCGAATGCCTGGCTGGAACTGCAGTGGTACCTGTTCGGCGCCGCCTTCATGCTGGCCGCCGCCTACACGCTGAAGCAGAACGACCATATCCGCATCGACATCGTCTACGGCATGTGGTCGCGCCGCGTGCAGCACTGGATCGACCTGCTCGGCCATCTGTTCTTCCTGATGCCGTTCGTGACACTGATGGTGATCTATTTCGTCCCTTACGTGTCGCTGTCGTTCCGCAGCGGCGAGATGTCGAACAATTCCGGCGGCCTGATCATCTGGCCGGCCAAGGCGATCCTGCTCGTCGGCTTCTTCCTGCTGGCGCTGCAAGGCGTCTCCGAGATCATCAAGAAGATCGCCATCATGCGTGGCGACATGGATGATCCCAACCCGTTCATATCGGCGCATGAACAGGCCGAGCTCGAGGCGAAGGCACTCGCCGAAGAAGCCAAGGCGCTCGCCCAGGAGGCGCGCCCATGATCGAGTTCATCGCCCAGAACATGGCGCCGATCATGTTCGCCTCGCTGATCATCTTCCTGTTGATCGGCTACCCCGTCGCTTTCTCGCTCGCCGCCAACGGCCTGATGTTCTTCTTCATCGGCGTCGTGCTGTCGCCCTATTCGGGCGGCTCGATCAACCTGGCCTGGCCGCTGCTGCACGCACTGCCCGACAATTTCTACGGCAGCCGGGTGATGTCCAACGACACACTGCTGGCCATTCCGTTCTTCACCTTCATGGGCATCGTGCTCGAACGCTCCGGCATGGCCGAAGACCTTCTCGATACGATCGGCCAGCTGTTCGGGCCGGTCCGCGGTGGGCTTGCCTATGCCGTGATCTTCGTCGGCGCGCTGCTGGCGGCGACGACCGGCGTGGTGGCGGCGTCGGTCATCGCCATGGGTCTGATCTCGCTGCCGATCATGCTGCGCTACGGTTACGACCGCCGGGTGGCGTCGGGCGTCATCGCCGCCTCCGGCACATTGGCGCAGATCATCCCGCCGTCGTTGGTGCTGATCGTGCTGGCCGACCAGCTCGGCCGCTCGGTCGGCGATATGTATGCCGGCGCGCTGATCCCCGGCCTGGTCCTGACAGGCCTCTATGCCCTCTACATCCTGATCATGTCGATCGTCCGGCCGAAGTCGATGCCAGCCTTGCCGCTGGAGGCCCGCACGCTCGGCCACGGCATCCTTTCGCTGCTGGCAGCACTGCTGGTGACAGTAGCGGTTTCCTATGCCGCCTACCGCTATCTCGCACCGGCGCATGGCGACAATGCCGACATCCTCGGCGCAAGCGTCGGCGTGCTGTTCATCTACATCGTGGCGATTGCCGACAAGCGGCTCAACGTCAACATGATGTCCAGGCTGGCGCAGCAGGTGATCATTGTGCTGATCCCACCGCTGGCGCTGATCTTCCTAGTGCTTGGCACCATCTTCCTCGGCATCGCCACGCCGACCGAGGGCGGCGCCATGGGCTCCGTCGGCGCATTGGCCATGGCGGCGGCAAAGGGGCGACTGTCGCTCGATGTCATCAAGCAGGCACTGACCTCGACGACCAGGCTGTCGTCCTTCGTGCTGTTCATCCTGATCGGCGCGCGGGTGTTCTCGCTGACCTTCTACGGCGTCAACGGCCACATCTGGGTCGAGCATTTGTTGACGTCGCTGCCGGGCGGCGAAGTCGGCTTCCTGATCGGCGTCAACCTGCTGGTCTTCTTTCTTGCCTTCTTTCTCGATTTCTTCGAGCTCGCCTTCATCATCGTGCCGCTTTTGGCGCCGGCCGCCGACAAGCTTGGCATCGACCTGATCTGGTTCGGCGTACTGCTCGGCGTCAACATGCAGACCTCCTTCATGCACCCGCCCTTCGGCTTTGCGCTGTTCTACCTGCGCTCGGTCGCCGCACGCGTGCCCTATCTCGACCGCCTCACCGGCAAGCAGATCGCGCCGGTGACGACCGGCCAGATCTATTGGGGGGCGGTGCCCTTCGTCTGTATCCAGGTGATCATGATCGGGCTCACCATCGCCTTCCCGCAAATGGTCATGCACTACAAGGGTGCGGCCGTCGACCCGGGCACGATCGAGATCAAGTTGCCGGACATGCCAGGCCTTGCGCCTCTCGGCACACCACCGCCAGCCGATGGCGCCTCACCCGCGGCGCCACCCTCGAACGATCTGTCGCAGCCGCCGAACTTCGGCGAGACGCCGCCCGCCAAGCCGGCGGCGCCGGCAACCGACCTGTCGCAGCCGCCGAACTTCAACTGATGCCCAAAGTACCGATAACTAAGTGAGGACGTCATGAGAGCCGTGCGCCTGGAAGCCGTGGGCAGCATTGGGCTGCGGGAAGTCGACAAGCCCGTAGCGGGACCGCAGGACGTTCTCGTGCGCATCGAAGCCTGCGGCGTTTGCGGCACCGACCGTCACCTCCTCCACGGCGAATTCCCTTCGAGCCCGCCGGTTACGCTTGGTCACGAATTCTGCGGCATCGTCGAGGCCGTCGGAGAAGCGGTTTCCGGCATCGCCGTCGGCGACCGCGTCACCGGCGATCCCAACATCTCCTGCGGGCGCTGCAGCCATTGCCGGGCCGGCCGCATCAATTTGTGCAGCAATCTCAGAGCCATCGGCATCCATCGCGACGGCGGCTTCGCCGACTATGTCGTGATGCCGCAGAGCCAGGCTTTCCTTCTGCCTGCGAACCTCAAGCCAACGCATGGTGCCTTCTGCGAGCCGCTGGCGTGCTGCCTGCACGCTGTCGACCTCGCCGCCATCAGACCCGGCGCATCGGTGGTGGTGCTCGGTGGCGGCGTCATCGGCCTGCTTACCGTGCAATTGGCCAGGCTCGCAGGAGCGGCGACAATCATCCTGTCGACGCGGCAGGCCTCCCGCCGGGCGCTCGCCGAAGAGCTCGGCGCAACGGCGACGGTCGATCCAGGCGCCGTCGACCCGATCGAGGCCATCGCCGGGCCGGCCGGCCTGGTGCCCGGCGGTGTCGACGTGGTGCTCGAATGCGCGGGTGTCCCCAACACCGTCGAACAATCGATGCGGCTGGCGAAGTCGGGCGGCACGGTGGTGATTGTCGGCGTGATGCCGCAAGGCGTGAAGGTGCCCTTCGAACCGTTCGACATCCTGTTTCGTGAATTGAAGATTCTTGGCTCGTTCATCAATCCCTTCACCCACAGGCGCGCGGCGGACCTTGTCGCCTCCGGGGCAATCGAAATCGACAAGCTCATCTCAAGACAGGTCGGCCTGGAGGAAGCCCCCTCTGTGATCGCCAATCCGGCCGCACCCGGCGAGGTCAAGGTGCTGGTGGTGCCGGGCAAGGGCTGAGACACTCGGCATCAGGCAAAGAAAAACCCCGGGCCGAGCCGCCCGGGGTTTCTTTGAACGTGGACAGTGCGCCTACAGCTTGCCGTTGCGCTGCTGGACCATCATGAAGGTGTCGTAATTGTATTCGGCCACCTGGGCCCAGAGATAGTGCTCCTTGCGGAAGCCCTTGATCGAGTCCCAGATCTTCTTGAACGGTGCGTTGGTGGCTTCCATTTCGGTGTAGACCTCATTGGCCTTCTCGAAGCAGGCAGCCATGATGTCCTGGCTGAACGGGCGCAATTTCGCGCCGCCGGCCACCAGCCGCTTCACTGCTGCAGGATTGAGATAGTCGTATTTCTGCAGCATGTTGGCGTCGGCCGCCTGCGCGGCGGTGTGCACCAGCGACTTGTAGGCCGGCGAAAGCTCTTCGTATTTCGCCTTGTTGAACAAGAGGTGGACGGTCGGGCCGCCCTCCCACCAGCCGGGATAGTAGTAGTAGGGCGCGACCTTGTAGAAGCCGAGCTTCTCGTCGTCATAGGGGCCGACCCATTCGGCGGCGTCGATCGTGCCTTTTTCCAGTGCCGGATAGATGTCGCCACCGGCGATCTGCTGCGGCACGACACCGAGCTTCGAGACAACTTTGCCGGCAAAGCCGCCGATGCGCATCTTGAGGCCGGAAAGGTCGGCGACGGTGTTGATCTCCTTGCGGAACCAGCCGCCCATTTGCACGCCGGTGTTGCCGCCCGGCAGACCGAAAAGACCTTGCGTGGCGAGAAACTCATTGAACAGGTCGATGCCGCCGCCATGGTAGTGCCAGGCGTTCATGCCGCGCGCATTGAGCGAGAACGGCACCGCCGCACCCAGCGCCCATGTCGGGTCCTTGCCCCAATAATAGTATGACACCGTGTGGCAGGCCTCGACGGTGCCGGCAGTGGTGGCGTCGGCGGCCTGGAGGCCAGGCACGAGTTCGCCGGAGGCGAAGACCTGGACCTGGAAATTGCCATCGGTCGCCTCCGACAGCATCTTGGAGAAGACTTCCGCGCCGCCATAGATCGTATCGAGCGACTTGGGAAAGGATGACGCCAACCGCCATGTCACTTTCGGATTGGACTGGGCTATTGCCGGCGCGGCTAGCGTGGCGGCAGCCGCCGCGGCGCCCACGCCGGTGACCCCGGCCTTGCGGATGAATGAACGACGATCCATGCAGTTCCTCCCTATTGGACCAACAAACCGATATCAGGGACATCTCCTCACGCCCCGGTATCGGTTTGCCCGAAACAATACACGGGCAAGGGGTCGAGTCCAGCATGGCAGCGGGATTTGACGGCGGCGCTAGTGACAAATCCGCAGGCTTGGCGCCCGGCCTGCAACTATAGTCTAACGTTTATTGCGTGGCCCATGCGAGACAACGAAACTTGCCATGGAAAATCGCCATCGGATCGCCTATTTTGCAGGCACAATAGCTATTCGCTTCGCGCCAAAAGGGAATCCGGACCCAAAATGCACCAGCCGCTCGTCGCCATATCGACCGACGTCCGTCAGTTCGACAACTACACCTGGCATGCCGCCCCGCAGCAATATATCGAGGCGGCGCTTTCGGGTGCTGGCGTGTTTCCGCTGCTGGTGCCGTCCTTCGGCGACCGGCTCGATTTCGACGAGCTGCTGTCGTCGGTCGACGGCGTCATGGTCACCGGCTCCAAGTCCAACGTCCATCCCTCGCTCTATGGCGGCGACGCCAGCGAGGCCAACGGCCCCTACGATCCGGCGCGCGATTCCACCACGCTGCCGCTGATCCGAAAGGCGATTGAGCGCGGCGTGCCGCTGCTTGCTATCTGCCGCGGCATCCAGGAGTTGAACGTGGCGCTGGGCGGCACGCTAGGCACCGAGATCCAGGAGCGCGAGGGCTCGCTCGACCATCGCGCCCCGGTGAGCGACAATCAGGACGAACGCTTCGCCATTCACCAGACCATTTCGATCAAGCCCGGCAGTTGCCTGGCCGGCGTGTTCGGCCCCGGCGACATCAAAGTCAATTCGCTGCATCGCCAGGCGATCGACCGGCTCGGCTCGAAGCTGCAAATCGAGGCCGTCGCCGGCGACGGTACGGTCGAGGCGGTTTCGGTGAAGGATGCCCGCGCCTTCGCCGTCGGCGTGCAGTGGCACCCAGAATACTGGGTCAAGTCGGACAGCAACTCGGCCAAGATTTTTCGCGCTTTCGGCGATGCGGTGCGCCTGCATGCGGCGGCGAAAGCCGGCGCGCGGGCGGCGGCCGAGTAAACGGCGGCCCGGCGCTTAAACTCGCTAAGCGATATCAGAACTTGTAGCTGAAGCCCACGCGGACAGTTTGAGTCGTCACCTCGGTCGGGTACAGGAAGCTGCTGTCGGTCGCCGGATTGTCGGTGAATTTGCCGAAATCGCTGTAGCGATACTCAACGCGCGTCGTCCAGTTTTGCGTGAAAGCATATTCGACACCGGCGCCCAGCGTCCAGCCAGCCTTCGTATGCGACGAACTGTCCGTCGTTCCGCCATCGTCATAGTGGGTGTCGAAGTGAGCAATTGCGAGACCGCCCGTCGCGTACAGCAGGGCTGGCCCCATCGCATAGCCAAGGCGCGCCCGCAGCGAACCCTGAACGTCGATCTTGGTTTTGATGGTGCCGGCAAATGTTGAATCCACGGAGCCGCTCATTCCAGAGCCTTCGATATCGGCTTCGGCACCGAGAACAATCGAATTGAAGGCCTTGTTGTAGCCGAGGTGAATGCCGCCGAGCACCCCATTGGAGTTCCACGAATCAGCCCAGTCGGAAAAGCCATTGCCGATTTCCGCATCGTGGCTTTTGACATGACCCCAGCCGTAACCAAGCTGCGCGCCTGCGTAGAAGCCGCTCCATTCGTAAGCCACTGGAGCCGCAGCAATCGAATCCGCGGCGAAAGCGCTGCCCGAAAAGGCCGCAAGAATGGTTGACGCAAGAAGGATCGATTTCACGTAGCACCCCCGGATAGAACAGGTGCAGCCTTATCCCGCTTCAGTTGCAATGCAAGAATGTCTGGCTACCTTGAGGCATTCTCGAGGCGCTTTTCCAATCCGGCGTTGCAGAAACCCCACGCTTTTCGCCCGGCGAGCGATCTCCGGCAGATCAATTGTCGGTTGTCGCCAGCGACAGCAGCGGCGTGGCCGGCGCGTAGGATTCGTAACCGTCGCCATCGGCGACCGAGAAGGTGACGATCGGATCGATGCCGTCGGCGCTGAAGGCGACCGTACCATCCTCTCCCTCGCGCCAGAATTTCGCCCGCTCGATGCCAGGCAGCAGCCGGCGGCAATTCGGCGCCACCGTCAACAGCGACAGGCCATCGTTAATCGCGGCGCCGCGGGTGACCGCGCAGTCGCCTTCATCGCCATTGGCGACCAGCCGGAAGCTGGTGGACGGCGTGACCTCGTCGGCAGCGCTTTGGCCAGCGCCACCGTGAAACAGCTGAACGCCGCCAAACAGCGCCGCGGCGGCGATCAATGCGGAAAGTATCTTCATTCTGGTATTCATCCACACATACGCCCCGGATGAATAATCATTTCGAAGGGTTAAGCTGACGTTAATAAATGTGACTTTCGCGCCCCGGCGTTAACCGGCCGCCTTCACATTCACCGTCTCGGGCACCGGCGTCAGCGGCCGGCGCTCGCTGAACCATGAGACCAGATTGTCGACGCACAGATCCGCCATGGCGCGGCGCGTGTGGTGCGAGGCCGAGCCGACATGCGGCAACAGCGAGGTATTGGGCGCTTCGAGCAAGGCCTTGGGTACATTCGGTTCGTCGGCAAAGACATCGAGCCCGGCGGCGGCGATGGTGCCGTTGGCAAGCGCTGCCGCGAGAGCCGGCTCATCGACCGTGCTGCCACGGCCGATGTTGACGAAGACGCCATTGGCGCCAAGCGCGGTCAGGACTTCGGCATTGACCGCCTTCTCCGTGGAAGCGCCGCCCGGCACCACGGAAATCAGCGTATCGACAGCTTCGGCAAGGCCCTTCAGCGTCGGGTGGTATTGGTAGGCGAGGCCTTCGACCTTGCGCCGGTTGTGATAGGCGACCGTCAGCCCGAAGGCTTCCAGCCGGCGCGCAATGGCGAGGCCGATGCGGCCCATGCCGAAAATGCCGACATGACGGCCGCGCAAGGTCAGCCGGCTCAGCGGATAGTTGCCCTTCTTCACCCAGCTGCCGTCACGCAGCCATTTCTCGGCCGTGTACAACTCACGCACGGTGTTGAGCAAAAGGCCGATCGTGGTGTCGGCGACCTCCTCGGTCAAAACATCGGGGGTGTTGGTGACCATGATGTTGTTCTTGGCCGCATGGGCGGCGTCCACCGAATCATAGCCGACGCCGAACGAGGCGATGAGTTCAAGGTTGGGCAAGGCATCCATCATCGCCGCGCTGATGCCGGCGAAGGACGCAATGGCGCGCACGTCACAGCGCATTTCGTCGGTGACCAGCGCCGGATCGGCGCGTTCGATCTTGACCCGTCTGAAGGTGCGGTCGATGCGTTCGACCGCATGGTCGTTGAAATGCCCCGGCACCAGAACGGCGACGGAGTGCAACTGCTCAGGCCTGGTCATGCACGCTCCACCGGCTTGCCGGTCGACTGGCGCACATGCAGTTCCGGCTTGATCAGTTCCTGCGACGGCCGTACCGCCTGTCCGTTCAACTTGTCGAGCAGTGCACTGGCGGCACGGCGGCCGACCTCGCGCTGGCCATTCCAGACTGTGGTGAGCGCCGGTGTCGCGATTGCCGCCTCCTCGAGATCGTCATAGCCGGTGACCGAGATGTCGGCGCCCGGCACCAGGCCGGCACGGGCAATGCCGTTCATCAGCCCTATGGCGACGAGATCATTCCAGCAGCAGGCGGCGGTTGGCTTGTCTTTCAGCGCCAAAAATTGTCCAGCCGCCTCGAATCCGCCCTGCTTGGTGCGCGGCCCGGGAATGCGCCAGGACGGTCGTACCTCCAGTCCGGCGGCTTCCATGGCGTTGAGATAGCCCTGATAGCGGTCGCGCCCGGTCGAGGTCTGGTCGGTGCCGCCGATCATGGCGATGCGCTTGTGGCCAAGCGAGATCAGATGGTTGGTGGCAAGCGCGGTGCCATAGGCATCGTCGCCGCGGAACACCGGCACGTCGGCGCCTTCCACGGTGCGCGCGATCAGCACCGCCGGCAGGCCGTTTTCCTCGGCCATGACGATGTCGGAAGCCGGTGTGCCGATGGCCGGAGACATGATGACGCCGTCGGCGCCGAGCTGCAGCAGCGTGTCGATGAAGGTGCGCTGCTTTTCCAGCTGGTCGTAATGGTTGGACAGGATGAAGGTCTGCCGGCTGCGGTCGAGTTCGCTCTCGATCGAGCGCAATATCTCGGCGAAGAACGGGTTCATGATGTCGTGCACCACGACGCCGACAATGCCCGAGCGCGAGGTGCGCAGTGAGGCGGCGCGGCGGTTGTAGATATAGCCGATGGCGCGGGCATGTTCCTTGATGCGGTCGCGCGTGGCGCCGGCGACCAGCGGGCTGTCGCGCAAGGCAAGGGAGACCGTGGCCGTGGACACGCCAAGCGCATCCGCGATCGTCGAAAGCTTGATCTTTTGTGCCAGCCCTTCGCTCCCCGAGTTTTTTAAATTTTTTAAATGCGGCGTTATGCCATCGGATTCGGAGCAAATCAAAGTTTTTTCGCCAACGCCTCCGCCTCGACGTCGACGGTCGTGCGATTGCGCAGCCGCAAACGGTGCTCGCGATGGATGATGTAGAGGCCGCTGGCGACGATGATGGCAGCACCCACCAGCGTCCAGCGGTCGGGGAATTGGTGGAAGATGATCCAGCCGGACAGGATCATCCAGACCATTTGCGAATACGGATACGGCGCCAGCGCCGTGGTGGTCGCCAGGCGGTAGGCCTGCACCAGCAGCCAGTGGCCGCCGGCGCCGAAGACGCCCAGCATCACCAGGATGAACCAGTGCCAGCCATCCTGCGGCAGCTGATGTGAGAACGGCAGCATCGGCAAAAGCAGCAGAGCCGGCGCCAGCGCCGAAAACAGGATCAGGCTCTCCGAGCTTTCGCTGGCCGACATGCGCCGCGTCATGATGACGTAAAAGCTGTTCGACAGCATCGAGCCGAGCGCAAAGAGATGGCCGACGCCGAAAACGCCGACGCCTGGCCTTGTGATGACGAGCACGCCGACAAAGCCTGACAGGATCGCCAGCCAGCGCCGCCAGCCCGCCCATTCGCCAAGCAGCGGGCCGGCAAGGGCGGTGATCACCATCGGGCCGAAGAAATAGATCGAGGTGGTTTCGGCCAGTTGCAGGGTTTTGAGCGCCATGACGTTGCACATGGTCGAGCCGAACAGCAGTCCGCCGCGCAGGATGTGCGCCGGCAGATTGTTGGCGCGGAACCGCGACGGTTCGCGCCAGCCGCGCAGAAAGACACCGACCAACAGCACATGGACGGTGAATCGGGCCCAGGCGACGATCAGCGCCGAGACGCCGGCCAGCACCAGATATTTGCTCGACGTGTCGAGAAAGGTGAAAAAGACATAGGTGGAAAGCATGAACAGCATCGCCGCGGGCGGCGTTGCGCTTTCGTCTGATTTTGTGGGAACGTTCAAGGTCAGGCCGGGCAGGGAGGATAGACGCCTACCTTTGCGGCAATCGCCGGGACCCGGCAAGCCAAAAGCGACTGGCATAACAGGCGCCGCGCACAGGCTCAGCGCACTGAAACCGAACTGCCTACGAATTAGGCATGCATGCGGGCGCCCTTGGTGATCTTGTCGACAAGTTTCTTGTCGGCGCGCAACGCGATGCCGACGATCTTAGCGTCTTCAGGCGCGAACTCGGCGAAGACGGCGCGGTTGGCCGCATCAAAGCCGGTGGCAAACATCTCCTCGACATAGACTGACGTCACCACGCCGCGCTCCAGCGCCCGCCGGTGGATGGCATTGAGCGTCGGTCCATCGGCCGAAAGCACGATGACCGGCTGGATCGACAGTGGATTGTAAAGGTTGCCGGCGCGGTCGCGGTAGGGTTCGCCGATGATGTCAGGGAATTGCGCGACGATGCCGCTGGTCAGGAACGCCGTGACGTTGAGCTTCTGCCAGATGGGGAGATCGTCCCGCAGCACGATTGCAAATTTCGTATCGAACACCAAGATTAGGACTCCGAGGGCACGCCCATGAAGGGCCGGGATAGGCGATGGCGCACGGTATAGACGGTGAGGCGGCACAGGGTCTTGAACGTTCGTGCGCGGACGATCGCATCGTGTCGGCGCCTGTTACCACCGGGATCGAGCGCATCGAGGCGCATTTCCATGGCAACGCCTTCGACCTGCACCGCCACGATACGCTTGCCATCGGCGTGACGCTTTCCGGCGTGCAGCGCTTCCACTACCGCGGCGCAATCCAGCACAGCATGCCAGGCCAGGTGATCGTGCTGCATCCCGACGAAGTGCACGATGGCGGCGCCGGCACCGAGGACGGGTTGCGCTACCGGATCCTCTATCTGGAGCCGTCGCTCCTGCTCGACGGCCTCGACGGCGCGCCGCTGCCTTTCGTCAGGGATGCGGTGGTCAGCGATCCTGCCTTGCGCGGCACGCTGCTTTCGGCCTTGGCGCCGCTCGACGAGGAACTGGACGAGCTGTTCGTCGCCGATTTCATTGCAGAGCTGGCGCAGCATCTCGGCCGCCATGCCGGACAAAAGGCAAAGCCGATGGGAAAGACGGCCTGGCGCGCGGCGGCGCTGGCGCGAGACTATCTCGAGGAGAACGCCGAGCGTCCCGTCCGTTCCGACGAACTGGAGGCGATCACCGGGCTCGACCGCTATGCGCTGTCACGGCATTTTCGCGCGACCTATTCCACAAGCCCGCATCGTTTCCTGTTGATGCGCCGGCTGCAAAAGGCAAGGCGGATGATCGAGGCAGGCGAGCCCCTCGCCGAAATCGCTGTTGGCGCCGGCTTCAGCGACCAAAGCCATTTCAACAGACATTTCAAGAAAGCATTCGGCCTGACGCCCGGACGCTGGTCGGTGCTGGTGCGCGGACCTTCCGTGGCGGCTTAGCCCAAGACGCGCCGATCAATCGTCGATGTCGGCATCGTCGTCGACGAGGACCAGTTCTTCGTTCGACAGATTGGCCTCGATGCGGGCGAGCAGCTTGAACAGCGTCTTCTGCTCTTTCTTGTCGAGGCCCTTCAAGGCTTGCTTCTCGGTCTTCTTCACCGATTTCTCGATGGCGTGGATGATTTCGCGGCCGGTGTCGGTGAGGAAAATATGCGCTTGGCGGGCATCAGCCGAGGAGGCGCGCTTTTCGAGAAAACCCTGCGCCTGCAGCCGGTTGATGGTCTTGGTGATGGTCGGTGGGCGTACGCCGAGGCGGCCGGCGAGATTGCCCGGCGTCTGGCCGTCCTCGCGGTCGAGCGTCAGCATGATCTGGTCTTGGCCGGCATAGAAGCCGTGCGCCAGAAGCCGCGCCGCCAGCGCGGTTCTTGCCAGCCTTGCCGCCGAATGCAGCCGGCTCATCGTTGCAGTCTTGTCCGCCTTGGCCATGGTGATCCCTCTTCGGCCGTACCGGTGCGTGCAGCATAGACGCAGCCGGCCGGTTGGCAATCGACGATCAAAAAGATTCCGGCTTTCGAAACAGCTTTGCCGGCAAGCATTTGTGGTGCCCGAAATGGTGATGCCAGATGTTTATTTCAGTTAGATGACAAACAAGTTTCCGCCAAGACGATTGCAACGGTTTAACGCGGCGCGGCTCCGCACCGGTCAACGAAGAGGTGTTTCAAGCGACGCGTTGGACGGTCCGCATCCCTCGCACGGGTGATATTTCGACCCACCCATCCGCTTGTCGCGCCTGGGTCAACCGCCCAAGCGGTTTGCCTCGTGCAAAAGGGCGGGACACATCCTATATCAGGCCACAATCCTTTCTTGCGGCCCGGAATTTCGTGGCCCAGCCATTTCGAGGCAAGACATGAGCGATGCACAGACGACGCAAATCCCCGTGACCGTTCTCACCGGCTATCTCGGCGCCGGCAAGACGACCCTGCTCAACCGCATCCTGTCGGAAAACCATGGCAAGCGTTACGCCGTCATCGTCAATGAATTCGGCGAGATCGGCATCGATAACGAGCTCATCGTGGAATCCGACGAGGAAATCTACGAAATGAACAATGGCTGCGTCTGCTGCACGGTGCGCGGTGACCTGATCCGCGTCGTCGAGGGCCTGATGCGCCGCCCCGGCCGTTTCGACGCCATTGTCGTCGAAACCACGGGGCTGGCCGACCCCGTGCCGGTGGCGCAGACCTTCTTCATGGACGATGACGTGCGCTCCAAGACCAAGCTCGACGCGGTCGTGGCGCTGGTCGATGCCAAGCATCTGCCGCTCAGGCTCAAGGACTCCAGGGAGGCCGAGGACCAGATCGCCTTCGCCGATGTCGTTGTGCTGAACAAGACCGATCTCGTCACGCCGGAAGAGCTGGCCAAGGTTGAAGCGACCATCCGCGCCATCAACCCGGCGGCCAGAATCCACCGCACCACCCGCGCCGGCGTGGCGCTGTCCGAAGTGCTCGACCGCGGCGCCTTCGACCTCTCGCGCGCGCTGGAGAACGACCCGCATTTCCTCGAAGCGCACGATCATGATCACGACCACGACCATGATCACCACCATCACGATCATGACGGCCACGACCATCATCACGATCACGCGCACCCCTCCGACATCCATGACGTGACGGTCCAGTCGGTGTCGCTGCGCGGCGGCGAGATGGACCCGAAGAAGTTCTTCCCATGGATCGAAAAGATCACCCAGATGGAAGGCCCCAACATCCTGCGGTTGAAAGGCATCATCGCGCTCAAGGGCGACGACGAGCGCTATGTCATCCAGGGCGTGCACATGATCATCGAAGGCGACCACCAGCGCGCCTGGAAGGACGGCGAGAAGCATGAAAGCCGGCTGGTCTTCATCGGCCGCGAGCTCGATGCCGAGCGGCTGAAGAAGAGCTTCGAGGCCTGCCAGGCGGCCTAGACGCCTTTTATCAATACCAAAAGGTTGATTTTTGTTTCATGTACACATATCATGTGTACATGAAACCGAGGAGGCACCCTATGCCGCGACCCGCTGACAACAAGACTGAGCGCTATCAAATTCGCATTGCGCCCGCGCAGAAGGCGATGATCGCTCGCGCCGCTGCACTGTCGCATCAGGACGTTGCCGATTTCATCCTCAATAAGGTCGTTCCCGAGGCACAGGCTGTGATCGAAGCCGCAGAGGTCACAAAAGTATCCGACCGCAATTTCACACGCATACTCGACCTGTTGGAGAATCCGCCGAAACCCAACGCAAAACTGCGAGCGGCGATCGCGGCTCTGCCGGATACACTGTGACACTTCCGTCCTGGCACGAGCAGCCGATTGCGAAACAGCACGATCGGGCCTCGTTCGACTGCGGCGATGTGCAGATGAACGATTTTCTGCGGCGGTTTGCGCGACAAAGCCATGAACAAAATGCCGCCAAGACCTTCTGTGCGATCGACGACGCGACTACCGAGCGGATTCTCGGCTTTTATACAATCGCGCCGTCTGCAGTAGCTCATGAAAATGTGCCAGTGGCGATGACGAAGGGGTTGGCGAGGCACGAGGTTTCCGGTTTCAAGCTCGCCCGTCTCGCGACCGATCGCAGCGTCGCAGGGCAAGGGCTGGGAGGTCAATTGCTGGCCGCCGCTGCGCTGCGCTGCTTGCGCCTCGCTGGCGAAGGTGGCGGCGTCCTGCTCATCATTGACGCCAAGAGTGAGCGGGCTGCAAGCTGGTATGCCGGCTACGGCGCCGAGCCTCTCCAAGGCCAACCTCTGACTCTGGTGATGCCGC
Source organism: Mesorhizobium sp. P2_F5 (assembly GCF_056403715.1). Taxonomy (NCBI): domain Bacteria; kingdom Pseudomonadati; phylum Pseudomonadota; class Alphaproteobacteria; order Hyphomicrobiales; family Phyllobacteriaceae; genus Mesorhizobium; species Mesorhizobium sp. P2_F5. Next base: position 305,395 of record NZ_JBFUEY010000001.1, read on the forward strand.
TTGCGACTTTCGCGACGGAGTTGCGGGCAAAGGGGCTGCTTTGATGCCCTTCCACCTGCCCTTCACGGACCACCGCCGATCCCTATGGTTGCCGATGAGGGAAACGTCGAGTAAGCCGCCAAGATAAATCTAAAACCTCGTTCCCTAGGGAAGCCATGCCGACCGTTGCCCCGCTTGATCTCGAAGGTCACTGCCTTGCCGCCGTCTTCCTCGACAATGTGCCGCATTTTGCGCTGGCTGATGGCGCTGTGCATCGGCTCGACAATGGCCACAAGACAATTCAGGCCAATGACGGCCTGCTTTCCACGTTCCATGACGCCGCCAATGACCGGCTGATCACCGGCGGCGAGGACGGCAAGGTGTTTTCCGTTAGCGCAGGCGGCGCCGTCAGCGAACTGGCGAGCGCCGGCAAGAAATGGATCACCAGCGTTGCCGCCGGGCCGCAAGGCGCCATCGCCTATGCCACGGGCAAGACCGCCTTCGTGCGCTTCGCCGATGGCAAGACCAAGGAATTTACCCATCCGCGTTCGGTGGAGGGCTTGGCCTTCTCGCCCAAGGGCATGCGCTTCGGCGTCGCCCGCTACAATGGCGCGACGCTGCATTTCCCGGCCGCTGAGGGCAAGCCGGCGGAGCTCGAATGGGCCGGCGCCCATACCGGCATCACCTTTTCGCCAGACGGCGCCTTCCTCGTCACCACGATGCAGGAAAACGCGCTGCATGGCTGGAAGCTCGCCGACGGCAAGCACATGCGCATGACTGGCTATCCCGGCAAGGTCAAAAGCCTGTCGTGGAGCGTGAAGGGCAAGTGGCTGGCGAGTTCCGGCGCGCCGGCGGCGATCGTCTGGCCGTTTTCGGGCAAGGATGGTCCGATGGGCAAGGCGCCGCTGGAACTCGGCACGCGCGGCAACGCCATGGTGACTTCAGTCGCCTGCCATCCGAGCCAGGATGTCGTCGCGGTCGGCTATGACGACGGCATGATCATGGCGGTGCGCTTCGCCGACGCCAGGGAGGTGCTGCTGCGCCGTCCGGGCAAAGGCGCCATTACATCGATGATGTGGGACAAGGAAGAGCGCCGCGTCGCCTTCGGCAGTGCCGCCGGCGATTGCGGCGTCATCGATATCTCCGCCTGACACCTACTCCGCCCCGCACGACACCTTGCCGGTCAGCTCTTTCGGCTTGCCGTCCTTTTCCGTGTCGGCGGCATTGTCATAGATGGCGAGCGTGTACTGGCCCGTCATAGACGCCTTCGTCGCTGGTCTTGGTCAGGATCGTCAGTTCGACAGAGTTGAATTTATCGCCGAGCTGATGCTCATGGTAGATGTTCAGCCGCAACTCCTTGTCGTCCAGCCAGTACTGGGTGAGGTCGGAATCCTCGAAGACGGTCTTGCGCAGGCTGTCGCCGTCAGGCCGCCCGAGAATTTCGAGATCGCCGCGAAAATTGAAGGTGGGGCCGCCCATGCCTCTGGTGACGCCGGCGCCGACATCGAATTTCACCATCGCATCGTCGACATCGCACCAGATACCGCCGGATGCCGAAGCCGCGCCGGCCGACAAGAGTAGCGCTACAGTGCAGATGATTGTTCGCATTTTTCTCCCCCCAAACCACAAAACCGACCGCATTGGCGCCTGACCGCGCCGCAAGGTCAAGCCTGCCGAACTTGCCGCTGAGCCAATGCAGGGCATCGACCCGGCCAATTGCGGTTGCCGACGCCAATTGGCTAGTGTGCCTGCCGAGAGGGATTTCATGCACAGCACTGACAGTTCAAAGACGTCCATCGGCGGCATCAGCGCTGCCCGCATCGCTGCATTGCGCGAGAGCGAGGCCGAAACGTTCCGCAAGGCGCGGCCGAAATCGGCAGCCAAGGTGGGCAACGGCCTGCCCGGTTTCTTCGGCGGCGTACCGATGCATTGGATGAACGACTGGCCGACGCCGTTCCCGATCCTGGTCGAGAGCGCCAAGGGCGCCACCATCACCGACATTGACGGCAACAGGCTCGACGATTTCTGCCTCGGCGACACCGGCTCGATGTTCGGCCACTCGCCGCCGCCGGTCGCGCGCGCCATCCGCCGCCAGGCCGGACGCGGTCTGACCTACATGCTGCCGTCGGAGGACGCGCTGGCGATCGGGTCGCTTCTCGCGCAGCGCTTCGGCCTGCCGTTCTGGCAGATCGCCACCACTGCCACTGACGCCAACCGCTTCGCGCTGCGCGTCGCCCGCGCCGTCACCGGCCGCGAAAAAATCCTCGTCTTCAATGGCTGCTATCACGGCTCGGTCGACGAGACGATGGTGCGGCTGGTCGACGGTATCCCGGTCAACCGGCCGGGACTGGCGGGCGAATTCCGCGACCTGACCAAGACGGCGAAGGTCATCGAGTTCAACGATGTCGCCGCGCTGGAAGCGGCACTCAAGCACAAGGATGTCGCCTGCGTCATCGCCGAGCCGGTGCTGACCAATTCCTGCATGGTGCTGCCCGATCCGGGTTTCCACGATGCCTTGCGCAAACTGACGCGTGCGGCCGGCACGCTGCTGCTGATCGACGAAACGCACACCATCTCCACCGGCCCCGGCGGCTACACCAAAAAATTCGGACTGGAGCCGGACTTCTTCGTTTTGGGCAAGCCGATTGCCGGCGGCGTGCCGGCGAGCGTGTGGGGGATGAGCGACGACGTCGCCACCCGCTATGCGGATTACAACAGGACCAAGCAACCGGGCTATTCCGGGATGGGCACGACGTTGTCCGCCAATCCGCTGCAGTTCGCAGCGATGCGCGCGACGCTCGAAGAGGTGATGACGCAGGAGAATTACGACCGGATGGACCGTCTGGCGCTGCGGCTCGACGCCGGGCTGACCGGGGTCATCGATCGCTACAATCTGCCCTGGCATGTCGCCCGTGTCGGTGCACGCGTCGAGTTCATCTGCGCCCCCGGCCCGTTGCGCAATGGCGCCGAGGCGGAAGCGGCGCACGCGCCGGAGCTCGAGGCGGCTGTGCATGTCGCGCTGGTCAACCAGGGCGTGCTGATCGCGCCTTTCCACAACATGATGCTGATCTCGCCGGCCACCACCGGCGCCCAGGTCAACCGGCTGATCACCGCCTTCGCCACAGTTGCGGCAAGGCTGACGGCATGAGACAAGCGACTGAACGAGCGGCTACCGAACGGACCGCCAAGGAAACCTTGAGTACAGTAATCATGACTTCACCTTCGGGCTCGACGCCCGCCGAGGCGCAAGCCTTTCTCGACGCCCATCCTGAAATCGAAGCTTTTGACATCGTCTTGACCGACGCCAACGGCGTCGGTCGCGGCAAGATCGTGCGCCGGCATGAGCTGAAAAGCATCTATGAGGGCGGCCGCCACATGCCGATCTCGATCCTCGGCCTCGATATCACCGGCGAGGATGTGCACGAGACCGGGCTGATCTGGACGACCGGCGACGGCGATCTCAGGGCGTGGCCGATCCCCGGCACGTTGGTGCCGCTCTACGGCACTAGCCCGCCCCGCGGCCAGCTTCTGATGGCGATGTACCATCTCGAGGGACAGCCAATGTCGTCGGACCCGCGGCTGGCGCTTGCCCGGCAGGTCGACATATTGGCGGCCAAAGGCCTCTACCCCGCCGGCGCTTTCGAGCTCGAATTTTTCCTGCTGGCCAATGAGCGCGACGCCGACGGCAAGGTGAAGCCGGCGGACGCCGTGCTCGACGGCCGCCGCTCGGCCAAGACCGAGGTCTATTCGGTCGACCATCTGCACGGCATGGAGCCGCTGTTTTCCGACATCTATGCCGCGGCCAAGGCGCAAGGCATTCCGGCCGAGACGGTGATTTCCGAATATGCGCCCGGCCAGTATGAATTGACGCTGAACTACCGCAAGGATGTGATGCGGGCGGCCGATGATCTGGTCATGCTGAAGCGGTTGGTGCGGGCGCAGGCGCGCCGCCATGGCGTCACCGCCTGCTTCATGGCCAAGCCGATCGAAAAATACGCCGGCTCGGGCATGCATTTCCATGTTTCGCTGCAGGACAAGAACGGCCGAAACGTCTTTGCCGAGGCCGGCGGCGAAAGCTGGTCGCTGCCGCTGCTGCAGGGGCTCGGCGGCCTGATCCAGACCATGGCGGAATCAATGCTGGTGTTTGCACCGCACGCCAATTCCTGGCGGCGCTTCGTCTCGCAATCCTATGCGCCGGTGGCGCCGACATGGGGCGTCAACAATCGTTCGGTGGCGCTGCGCGTGCCGGCGGGCGATGCGAAGAACCGGCGCATCGAACACCGACCGTCGGGCGTCGACGCCAATCCCTACCTGATCGCCGCAACCGTGCTGGCCGGTATCGTCAAGGGACTGGACGAAGGTCTCGACCCCGGCCCAGAGACAACCGGCAACGGCTATGAAGCAGCCGTCACGCGCACGACCATGCCGGTCGACTGGCGCGCCGCGATCGAGGCGGCCCGAGCATCGAGCTTCCTGAAAGAGGCGTTGGGCGAGGATTTGCACCGCACCTTCGTGGCAATCAAGCAGTCCGAATATCTGCGCGTTGCCCGCACGGTGAGCGAACTGGACTACCACCTCTATTTGCACGAAGTTTGATGGCCCGCTCCGCGACTCAGCGGATCAGAATCGCCCTCAAATCATTCACATTCGTTCCCGTCGGCCCCGGCACAAACAGATCGCCAACCGCATTGAACGCCGTCCAGGCATTGTTCCCCGCCAGCATCGCCTTGGCATCGACGCCAGCTGCACGCATGCGCGAGACGGTCGAGCCATCTGCGAAGGCGCCGGCATTGTCTTCCGAACCGTCTATGCCGTCCGTGTCGGCGGCCAGTGCATGGATATTGTCCGCACCGCTGATGCCGATGGCGAAGGCGAGCAGGAATTCAGAATTGCGGCCGCCCTTGCCTTTGGCACGCAAGGTGACCGTCGTTTCGCCACCGGACAGGATCAGCACCGGCTTCTGGAACGGCCGGTTGCGCGTCGCCACTTCGCGCGCGATCGCGGCATGCACGCCACCGACCTCACGGGCCTCGCCCTCGATGGAATCAGAGAGGATGACGGCTTCGATCCCTTGCCGTTTTGCCTCAGCGGCTGCTGCTTCCAGCGACACGCCGGCCGAGGCGATCAGATGCACTTCGTTGCGTGAAAAGCGCTGGTCATCCGGATCTGGCGCATCCGCCTCTGGCGAATTGATATGCGCCATGACGGCGTCGGGCAGCTTCATGCCATAGGCTGCGATCGACGCCAGCGCATCGGCGCGGCTGCCGGTGTCGGGAACGGTCGGGCCGGAGGCGACCAGAGCCGGGTTGTCGCCGGGAATGTCCGACACGACCAGCGACACGACCTTGGCCGGCCAGGCGGCCGCCGCCAGCCTGCCGCCCTTGATGGTCGAGACATGCTTGCGAATGGTGTTCATGGCCGCGATCGGCGCGCCGGAAGCGAGCAGCGCCTCGTTGACGGCGATCTCGTCGGCCAATGTCAGGCCGGCGGCAGGCGATGGCAACAACGCCGAGCCGCCACCCGATATCAGCGCCACGACCAGATCGTCAGCCGTCAGCCCCTGCACCTTCTCGAGCAGCCGCCGCGCGGCCTCAAGCCCGGCGGCGTCCGGCACCGGATGCGCCGCCTCGATGATTTCGATGCGCTCGCATTTGGCGCCGTAGCCATAGCGGGTGACGACCAGCCCTTCGATGGGGCCTTCCCACGCCTTCTCGAAAGCCGCCGCCATCTGCGCCGATCCCTTGCCGGCGCCAATGACGATGGTGCGGCCCTTGGGCTTGGCCGGCAGATGATCCCTGATCGTCCGCTCGGGATCGGCGGCAGCGACAGCGGCATTGAAGATCGAGATGAGGAAAGGCTTGGGGTCGGTCATTTTGCTTCCGGCGGCAGAGCTAATTTGTGCGCGTCGACGCCCAGATGCTTGCAGATCGCCTCGACGACGACGCCGTGGTCGTCACGCTCCGGCAGGCCGGAGACCGTAATCGCGCCGATGACGCCGGCGCCCTTGACCGTAATGGGAAAGCCGCCGCCGGCCAACACATAGTCGACAACGTCCAGCCCTTCGCCGATCTTGAAGGTGCGGTCGGGGCGCTGCTGTTCCAGCACCATGCGATAGGTGCTTTTGAGATAGCGCTTGACCACGTTGATCTTGCGCCGCGCCCAATCCGGATTGGAGGCATTCGAACCAGGCATCGCGGCATAAAACAGCGGCCGATCCCACAGCCTGATGTCGACGATGATGGGCATGGCCTCGGCCAGCGCCCGCTCACGGATCGCCGCGCCGATCTTGAAGGCGACGGCCTCGTCAAAGGCCGGGAAGACCAGCGTCTCTTCCTGTTTCTGGATCAAAGCGATATCGTCCGCAGCGGCCATGGTCTTCCCCTGTCAAATGTCGCCGCACGGTTTGACCGATGGCTGCCGTGGGGTCAAGCCTGGCTGGCCATGTCTGCCTTGGCCGGCCGCCCCGCGACATAGACTTCGCGCACCGCGCGGTCGTCGCCCAGCGTCTGCAGCAGGAACAGCTCTTCGGCCAGCGTCTCCACAGTTTCCATCCGCAGCCGCATCGCCGGCGTGGCGCGGGCGTCGAGCACGGTGATGTCCGCGTCGGTGCCTTCGTCGAGCGTGCCGACCTTCTCCGCCACCGACAGCGCCTCGGCATTGCCGCGCGTTATCTGCCAGAAGGACTGGAACGGGTTCAGTTTCTCGCCATTCAGCGCGATCACCTTGTAGCCTTCGTCCATGGTGCGCAGCATCGAATAGTTGGTGCCGCCGCCGACATCCGTCGCGGCGGCGATCCTGATCGGCTTGTCGCGGCGGCGAAAACGCTGGTAGTCGAACAGGCCCGAACCGAGGAACAGGTTGGAGGTCGGGCAGAACACCGCCACCGAGCCTGAGTCCGATAGCGCATCCGCTTCGCGCTCCGACAGATGGATGCAGTGGCCGAACAGGCTCTTTTTGCCCAACAGACCGTACTGTTCATAGACATCAGTGTAATCGCGCGCCTGCGGGTAGAGCTTTTGCGTGAAGGCGATCTCGGCGTGGTTTTCCGACAGGTGCGTCTGCATGTGCAAATCGGGGTGTTCGCGGCAAAGCGCGCCGGCCATCTCCAGTTGCTCCGGCGAAGAGGTGATGGCGAAGCGCGGCGTGATCGCATAAAGCTGCCGGCCCTTGCCATGCCATTCCGCAATCAGCGCCTTGGTATCGTCATAGCCGGATTGCGGCGTGTCGAGCACGCCTGCCGGCGCGTTGCGGTCCATCATCACCTTGCCGGCGATGTTGAGCATGTTGCGGTCATGCGATTCGGCGAAGAAGGCTTCGGCCGAGGCCTTGTGAACGGAACAATAGGCGGCAACCGTGGTCGTGCCGTGGCGCACCATTTCGTCCAGGAACAGCCGGGCGATGCGGCGACCGTGCTGCGCGTTGGCGAATTTGGTTTCTTCGGGAAAAGTGTAGGTGTTCAGCCAGTCGAGCAACTCGGCGCCGTAGGAGGCGATGACCTGCATCTGTGGGAAATGCACATGGGCGTCGATGAAGCCCGGCAGCAGCAAATGCGGCCGATGGTCGATTTTCCTTACGCCCTCGCCGGCCTGTTTTTCTACTTGCCCATAGGCACCGGCAGCGACGATACGGCCGTCGCGGATCAAAAGGCCGCCATCCTCCTCGTAGCGCCAGGCGGTATGGTCGTCTATTGCTTCGGGCCAGCGCAAAAAGCTCAGCGTGCGGCCGCGCAGAAGTGTGGAGGTCATGCTTATTTCCCTGCGCCTTCGAACCAGGCGACCAGCAGCGCCCGCTCCTTGTCGCTGATCTGGGTGATGTTGGCCGGCGGCATGGCGTGGCTGCGTCCGGCCTGCAGGTAGATCTCGCGGGCATGCTCGGCAATGCCGGCATCGGTGTCGAGCATCACACCTTTCGGCGCATGATAGATGCCTTCATAGACCGGCTCGGCAGCATGGCACATCGAGCAGCGGCCAAGCACGGTGTCGCGCACCGCCGGGAAATGCGCCGAGGCGATGTAGACTTCTGCGGCGGCCGAGGCCTTGGGCTCGCCGGTCAGCACCTTTGGCGCCGTCGACAGCCAGATGATGATGACGAACAGCACGGCGGCGGCCATCCAGGTCCAGTGGGGGTTGCCGGCACGCTTGTGCACGGTGTTGAAATAATGCCGGATCAAGACGCCGATGATGAACACCAGCGAGGCGATGACCCAGTTGAACTCAGTGCCGAACGCCAGCGGATAGTGGTTCGACAGCATCAGGAACAGCACGGGTAGCGTCAGGTAATTGTTGTGCAGCGAACGCTGCTTGGCGATCTTGCCGTATTTCGGATCGGGCTTGCGCCCGGCGATGAGGTCGGCAACGACGATCTTCTGGTTTGGAATGATCACCATGAAGACATTGGCCGACATGATCGTGGCGGTGATGGCGCCGAGATGCAGAAAGGCGGCGCGGCCGGTGAACAGATGCGTCAGTCCCCAGGCGATGAACACCAACACGCCATAGAGCACCAGCATCAGGCCGGTGTCGCTGTTGCCGAGCGGCGAGCGGCAGAGAAGATCATAAACCACCCAGCCAACGCCGATCGTCGCCATCGACAGCAGGATGCCGACCGGTACCGACATTGGCAGAACGTTGGGATCGATCAGGAACAGGTCGGCGCCGGCGTAATAAACCACGCACAGCATGGCGAAGCCGGACAGCCAAGTGGCGTAGGATTCCCATTTGAACCAGGTCAGATGCTCGGGCATTTCGGCCGGCGCCACCAGATATTTCTGGATGTGGTAGAAGCCACCGCCATGCACTTGCCATTCCTCGCCAAAGGCACCGACCGGCATGCCGGGGCGCTGACGCAGGCCGAGATCGAGTGCGACGAAGTAGAAGGACGAGCCGATCCAGGCGATGCCGGTGACGACGTGCAGCCAGCGCACGGCGAAACTCAGCCAGTCCCAAAAAATCGCGAAATCCATCATTTGAAATCGTCCCTGCCGATTGGCTGACTTTACGGTGTGGGGCGCAAACGAAAAGAGGCGAGGTGTACGATGACTTTCAAAAAAAAATGGAAAATAGTAGGTTGATCCCACGCAGCCGTTTGAGAGCCACGAAAATCTTATGGCCTATCTCGACAACATCGCCGTCTTCGTCCGCGTCGTCGAGCTTGGCAATCTGTCGGCTGCGGGCCGCGACATGCGCATCTCACCTGCGGTCGCCTCCAACCGCATCAAGGAGCTGGAAAAACACCTTGGCGTGCGGCTGTTCAATCGCACGACGCGGCAATTGATGCCGACCGAACATGGCAATGTCTTTTATTCCGGCGCCAAGCAGGTGCTGGAAGCGATCACCGAGGCGGAAGCCGCTGTCTCGGCGCTCTCCGGCCAGCCGCGCGGCACCATCCGGGTGACGGCGCCGCTCGGCTTGGGGCGCCGGCTGGTGGCGTCGGGCATTCCCGATTTCCACGACAAATACCCCGATATCGAGGTCCGGCTCAGGCTCTCCGACCACAATATCGATATCATGAAGGAAGGCATCGACGTCGCCTTCAAGCTCGGCATCATCGAGGATTCCAGCTTGCGAATGCGCGGCATCATGGAATGCGAGCGCGTGCTGGTCGCGGCGCCGAAATATCTGGAGGCGCGCGGCGAACCCCTGGAGCCGCAGGAACTGATCGGCAAGAAGCATGACTGCTTGATGCTGCGTTATTCCGGGGCGCGCGAATATGTCTGGACGCTGCAGACGCCTGCGGGCCCGCAGAAATTCGAGGTGCACGGCCCCTATGATACCGACGATGGCGATGTGCTGACCGGCTGGGCGCTGTCGGGGCGCGGCATCATCAACAAGCCGCGCTTCGAGGTCGAACCGTTCATCCGCGACCGGCGGCTGCAGGTCATCCTGGCCAGCACGCCGCCGACGCCGGTGCAGTTCGCCGCTGTCTATCCGCACAAGAAGCTGCAGGACCCGAAGGTGCGGCTGCTGCTCGACTTCATGGCCGAGCGCTGCCAGCGGCTGATCAAGGATTTGCTGGCAGGCAAATAGGGGCTGGCCGACAAATAGGCTGGCCGGCAAGTGATGGGCTGTTGGCCCAGTCGCAAGGGTTGCCTTACACGCAGGCGACCTTAGGTTTGCATGCTCCGCCCCGCGCCGACTGACGAGCAAACCACTATGCATCTCGCCGTTTCGCTCAACATTGCTTCCGGGCAGCCGCTCGCGTTCAGCGACCTCGCCGGCTTTGCCAAGCGGGCGGAAGCGGCCGGGCTGGACATGATTGTCCTCGACGACTCCGCGCCGGACAGCGCCGGGTCGAGCCCTTTCGAGGCGACGACCTTGCTGGCGGCACTGGCGACGGTGACGAGCAGGATCGGCCTCGTTGCCTCCGCATCGACGGTCGCCCACCAGCCTTACAATCTGGCGCGCCGTTTTGCTTCGCTCGACATCATCAGCCATGGCCGCGCAGGCTGGCACGCTACCATGGCGCAGGCGCCACGCGACGCTGGCAATTTCAGTCGGCCGGAAGGATTTTCCGAAGCCGATTTCCGCCGTCGTACGGAAGAATATGTCGGCATCGTCCAGGGCCTATGGCAGGGCTGGGATGCGGATGCATTGCTGTTCGACAAGGCCGGCGGCCGCTTCCACGATCCCGGCAGGATGCATCTCCTCGACCACAAGGGCGAGTTCTTCTCGGTGCGAGGCCCGCTGAACGTCGCCCGCTCGCCGCAGGACACGCCGGTGCTGGTGCTCTCCGGCCTGTCGGAGGCCGACCTGGATATTGCCGCCCGCACTGCCGACGTCATCCTGCTGGATGAGGTTCATGACGCCAAGCCGCGCCATGAAGATCTGAAGCGCCGCATTGCAGCCAGCGGACGCGATCCGGACATGGTAAAGCTGCTGCTGACTGTCGGGGCCGATGTCGCCGCCGACGGTCTCGAGGCGTCGTTCCGTTCGCAAAGCTGCGACGGGTTCAACATCGCGGTGTCGCCCTCGGCACTTGAGGGTTTCGTCAGCCGCGTGCTGCCGGAGTTGCAACGGCGTGGTCTTGCCCATCCGGATTATCCCGGGACGACATTGCGCTCGCATCTCGGACTTGCCGGAGGCGACCGATGACCCGCCAGATGAAGCTTGGCGCCTTCCTGTGGGCGACCGGCCACCACATCGCCGCCTGGCGCCATCCCAAGGCGCATGTCACGGCGGGCATCGACATTGACCATTACATCCAGCTTGCACGCGTCGCGGAAGCGGCGAAGTTCGACATGGTGTTCTGCGAGGACGCCGCCGGCCTGCGCGAAGCCAATGTCGGCATCGCCAGCCAGACCTCGCGCTCGATCGGCTTCGAGCCGATCAGCCTGCTGTCCGCACTCGCCGTGCAGACCAGCCGCATCGGCCTCGTCTCGACGGCGTCGACCAGCTACAACGAGCCCTATGGCCTGGCCCGCACCTTCCTGTCGCTCGATCACTTAAGCGGCGGCCGCGCCGGCTGGAACCTGGTGACGTCGGCGAGCCCCATCGAAGCCGCCAATTTCGGTGCGACCGGTCTCAAGCCTCATGCCGACCGCTATGAGCGGGCGCGTGAGTTCGCCGAGGTGGTATCAGGACTTTGGCAAGGCGGCGGCTTTCACGGCCATGACGGCCAGAGCTTTTCGGTGCGCGATCCGCTCGACCTGCCGCGCTCGCCGCAGGGCGCGCCTGTCATGGTCCAGGCCGGCGCCTCGGATGTCGGCCGCGACCTTGCCGCCCGCACCGCCGATGTCGTGTTCACGGCCGCGCAAACCTTCGAAGAAGCGAAAGCCTTCTACGACGATCTCAAGGGTCGCATGGTGGCCTATGGGCGTGAACCCGACGACATCAAGATCATGCCCGGTGTAGCACCCGTGGTGGCGGAAACCGAGGCCGAGGCCCGGGAGAAACACGAGGAATTGCAGGCGCTTATCCCCGACGATGTCGGCGTCGCGCTGCTGTCCAGCTATCTCAGCATTTCGGACCTGTGGCGCTACCCGATCGACGGGCCGATGCCGGAACTGCCGGAAACAGAAGGCATGAAGAGCCGACAGGCGCTGGTTGTCGAGCAATCGCGCCGCGACGGGCTTTCGATCCGCCAACTGGCCCGCCATTTCGCCGGGGCGCGCGGCCATTGGCGCATCGTCGGGACAGCCGCCCAAGTCGCGGACGAACTGCAAGCGCGGTTCGACGGCGGCGGCGCGGACGGTTTCAATGTCATGCCGTCATATTTTCCCGGCGAACTCGATGCCTTTTGCGACCTCGTGGTGCCGGAGCTGCAACGGCGCGGCCTGTTCCGTCGGGAGTACCAAGGCAGCACGCTGCGCGAGCATCTGGGGTTGAAGCGGCCTGCTTAGCCGCGCCGAAGCTTAGCCGGCTATTTCTTTGTCTCGTTGAACCTGATGGTCGGCACTTGACGCCGCGTTATGGACTACCAGCGCGGTCATGATCTCGGCTGCAGCAAGCGCCGCGATGACGGGCGGGCGCTTGTCCTTGACGGCGTCGCCGCCGATCGGCGAGACGAGGCGAGCGAATTCCGCGTCGCTGCCATCCGCCGACTTCATGAACCAGTGCTTGAACGTCGCCTTTTTGGTCTTCGAGCCGATCATGCCGACATAGGCCGCGTCGTCACGCTTCAGCGCCTCGGCGACGATCAGGAAATCCAGCGCGTGGTCGTGGGTGAGGATGGCGAAGGCGGTGCCGGCGGGGGCGCTGCGCACCTCGGCTTCGGGCATTGGTGTCAGCCGCGTTTCGACGGTTTCCGGCATGCCTTCGAGCGCCTCGGCCCGCGTCTCGATGACGACGCCATGCACGGGAAGGAGCGCGATGGTCGACGCCAGCGCCTGACCGACATGGCCGCCGCCGAAGATATAGACATGCGGCAAATGGGATTCCTCGGCTTCCGCAGCAGCAACCAATTCGGTAGCCAGCGCGGTATCGACGAGCCGGATCAAGACTTCGACCCGCCCGCCGCAACATTGGCCGATTTCGGGGCCTAGCGGCACATCGAGCGTGGCGCAGACTTCATCAACCTCGATACGGGTGCCCCTCCCCCTCGAGGGGAGGGTGGCGGCGGAGCCGCCGGGTGGGGTCTCTGCGGCAGTGCGCGACGTCTTTGCGGTGCCTTCTGAGAGGACCCCCTCTGGCCGCTTCGCGGCCATCTCCCCCTCAAGGGGGGAGAAAAGCATCTGCCTGGCCTTGTCGATCGCCATATACTCAAGCTGGCCGCCGCCGATGGTGCCGAAAATCGCTGCCTGCGAGACGAGCATGAAGGCGCCCTTCTCGCGTGGCGTCGAGCCTTTGGTGCCCGCCACTTCGACCAGGGCAAGCCGGCCGGCGCTGGCAAGGAAGGCTTTCAGGCTTTGCACTTTCGAGTTCATCGTCTGCATTCCCACCTGGGAAACATAGCGTTTTCAGGCTCGATTTGCACGTTCTGGCTCAATCAGGCCGGTTTTGCGGCTCTCAACCGCTCGATTGCCATCAGCACGCGTTCGGGGGTCGCCGGCGCATCGAGGCGTGGACAGACCGTGTGGTCGGCCACACTGGCCACCGCATCGGACAGTGCATGCAGCACCGACATGCCGAGCGGGAAGGGCGGCTCGCCAACCGCCTTGGAACGGTGCACCGTTGGCTCGTTGGCCTCCGGCCAGTCGGCCAGCGTGACGTTGAAGATCTTCGGCCGGTCGGACGCGAGCGGGATTTTGTAGGTCGACGGCGCGTGCGTGCGCAGCCGGCCCTTGTCGTCCCACCACAGTTCTTCCGTCGTCAGCCAGCCCATGCCCTGGATAAAGCCGCCCTCGACCTGGCCAAGGTCGATAGCGCGGTTCAGCGAGCGGCCGGTCTCGTGCAGGATGTCGGTGCGCTCGACCATGTATTCGCCGGTCAGCGTGTCGACCGAGACTTCCGAGCACGAAGCGCCATAGGCGAAGTAGTAGAACGGACGGCCCTCGCCCTTGTCGCGGTTCCAGTGGATTTTCGGCGTCTTGTAGAAGCCCGCCGCCGACAGCTGGATGCGGGCCATATAGGCCTGCTTGACCAAGTCGGCGAAAGGGATCTCCTGGTTGCCGATGCGCACGCGGTTGGGCAGGAACAGCACCTGGTCGCGCGGCACCTGGTATTTTTCAGCGGCGAAATCGGTCAGCCGGTCCTTGATCTGGCGGGCGCCGTTCTGCGCCGCCATGCCGTTGAGATCGGTGCCGGACGACGCTGCGGTAGCCGAAGTGTTCGGCACCTTGCCGGTCGTCGTCGCGGTGATCTTCACCTGGTCGAGATCGATCTGGAACTCTTCCGCCACCACCTGCGCCACCTTGACGTAGAGGCCCTGCCCCATYTCSGTGCCGCCRTGGTTCASMWGCACCGARCCGTCGGTGTAGACATGCACCAGCGCGCCGGCCTGGTTGTAGTGGGTGGCGGTGAAGGAGATGCCGAATTTCACCGGCGTCAGCGCCAGGCCGCGCTTGATGAAGCGGCTGTTGGCGTTGAAGGCCTGGATGATGCGGCGGCGGCTTGCATAGTCCGCACTCGCCTCCAGTTCGGCGACGATGCGATGGATGATGTTGTCCTCGACCGTCTGGTGATAGGGCGTGACGTTGCGATCGCTGGTGCCGTAAAAGTTCTGCTTGCGGATTTCGAGCGGATCCTTGCCGACAGCAAAGGCAACCTCGTCGATGACGCGTTCGGCGCCGACCATGCCTTGCGGGCCGCCGAAGCCGCGAAACGCCGTATTCGAAACGGTGTTGGTGTAGAGCGGCGCGGACTGCGCATGCACCGCAGGCCAGAAATAGGTGTTGTCGCAGTGGAACAGCGCGCGGTCGGTGACCGGGCCTGAGAGGTCCGACGAGAAGCCGCAGCGCGCCGCGAACATGAAATCGACACCGAGGATGTTGCCGTCGTCGTCGAAGCCGACCTCATAATCGACGAGGAAGTCATGGCGCTTGCCGGTGGCAATCATGTCGTCGTCACGGTCGGGCCGGATTTTGACCGCGCGATGGTGTTTCTTGGCGGCAATCGCCGCGAGTGCCGCAAACTGGTTGCCTTGCGTCTCCTTGCCGCCGAAGCCGCCGCCCATGCGGCGGATTTCCACCGTGATGGCGTTGCTCGGCACGCCCAGCGCATGGCTGACCATATGCTGCACTTCGCTCGGATGCTGGGTCGAGGAATAAATGGTGACGTCCTGGTCCTCTCCCGGAATGGCCACGGCGATATGGCCTTCGAGATAAAAATGCTCCTGGCCGCCGATGCGCATCTTGCCCTTCAGCCGGCGCGGCGCCGCCTTGATCGCGGCCGCGGCATCGCCACGCTTCAAGGTGAGCGGCGGCGTGACCAGTCTGTCCTTGCGCGGATCGAGGTCACCGATGTCGGTGACGAAAGGCACCGGGCTGTATTCGACCTTGGCCAGCCGCGTGGCGCGGCGCGCCTCCTCGCGCGTCCTCGCAATGACACAGAAGATCGGCTGGCCGTAGAACTGCACCTTGTCGTCGGCCAGCACCGGTTCGTCATGGCGGCCGGTCGGCGAAATGTCGTTTTCACCGGGCACGTCGCTCGCGGTCAGCACGTCAACGACGCCCGGCGCCGAGCGCACTGCCGACAGGTCCATTTTGGTGATGGTTGCATGCGTCGCCGTGGACAGGCCGAGGCAGCCATGCAGCATGCCTGCCGGCTCCGGCATGTCGTCAATGTAGACTGCGGTGCCGCTGACATGCTTGTGCGCGGAATCATGGCGCTGGTCGGTGGCGACACCGCCGGAAATGTTTTGCGCCTTGAGGTTGGGAGAAGCGTGCTTGTTCATCAGGCTGCCTCGTTGCGTGACACCTGGAACGGCGCTTTGCTGCCGCTGGTCTCGGCAAAGAAGCGCAGCAAAAGGTTCCTGGCCGCCAGCGCCCGGTATTCGGCCGAAGCCCGCATGTCGGTCAGCGGGGTGAAATCGCTGGCATATTCAGCCATTGCCGCTTCCACCGTTGCCTCCGTCCACGGCTTGCCGAGCAGCGACTTCTCGACGCCGAAAGCTCGCTTCGGGGTTGCCGCCATGCCGCCATAGGCGATGCATATGTCGGCCACCGTGCCATCTTTGGCTAGGTCGAGGAAAAAGGCGCCGAGGGCTGCGGTGATGTCCTCGTCGCGGCGCTTGGTGATCTTGTAGACGGCAAACTTTGTGCCCTTGGCCGGCACGGGAACATGCACAGCCTCGACGAACTCGCCCGGCTGCCGGTCCTGTTTGCCATAGGCGATGAAGAAATCCTCGAGCGGGATGGTGCGCCGCTTCTTGCTCCGGCGCAGCGTCAGCTGCGCGCCGAGCGCGATCAGGGGCGGCGGCGTGTCGCCGATCGGCGAGCCATTGGCGATGTTGCCGCCGATGGTGCCCATGTTGCGCACCTGTTCGCCACCGATGCGGTCGAACAACGGCCCGAGCGTCGGGATGCGCTTGGCCAGCGTCGCGAAGGCGTCGGTGTAGGTGACGCCGGCGCCGATGGTGATGACGTCATTGTCCTCAGAGATCGCACACAGCCCGTCGAGGTTGCCGATGAAAACCACCGGTGAAATGTCGCGCATATGCTTGGTCACCCACAGGCCGACATCGGTCGAACCGGCGACGACCGTGGCGCCGGGCTCCTTGTCGAGCACGGCGGCGAAATCGTCGACATTGGCCGGCACGACCAGCCGCTGTTTGCCCGTGCCGATTTCGACCCGCGAGCCGTCATGCATGGCCTGGAGCCTTGCCGTGATTGCCTTGCGCTCGGCCGCCAGCGGGTCCTTTGCCGCCTTGCCGTAGCTGGAGATGGCGTGCGCGGCGCGCATGATCGCCTCGTAGCCGGTGCAGCGGCAGAGATTGCCTTGCAACGCCTTTTCGATCGCCGCGTTCGACGGGTCGGGCGACTTCATCCACAGGCCGTAGAGCGACATGACGAAACCCGGCGTGCAGAAGCCGCATTGCGAACCGTGGAAATCGACCATCGCCTGCTGCACCGGGTGCAGCTGGTCGGGCGCGCCGCGCAGATGCTCGACGGTCACGACATGGGTGCCGTCGAGTGAGCCGAGGAAGCGGATGCAGGCATTGACGCTTTCATAGACCAGCTTGCCGGCCGAGAGTTTGCCGACCAGCACGGTGCAGGCGCCGCAATCGCCCTCGGCGCAGCCTTCCTTGGTGCCGCGCAAGGAGCGGTCGAGCCGCAGCCAGTCGAGCAAGGTCGCGTCGGGCGCCACCGATGACAGCGCGACATCCCTGCCATTGAGGATGAAACGGATCTCGTTGCGTATGGTGATCTTGGCCATGCTTCAGCTCCCCCTGTAGGTCGAGTAGCCATAAGGAGAGATAAGCAGTGGCACATGATAGTGCACTGTTGCAGCCATGCCGAAGCGGATCGGCACGGTATCGAGGAAGGCCGGTTTCGGCAGGTTTGTTCCCTGGCCGCGCAGATAGTCGCCGGCCGCGAAGATCAGTTCGTACTCGCCGGTACGAAACTCCGCGCCTGCCAGCAGCGGCGCATCGCAGCGTCCGTCGGCATTCGTAACAACGGTCTTCAGATGTGTCCGAGCCTCGCCGTCGAGGTGATAAAGCGCGATCGACAGGCCCGCCGCCGGCTTGCCGGTCGCGGTGTCGAGCACATGCGTCGTCAGACGTCCGCCATCGGCTTTCGACGTTTCTGCCACTGGCGCCTCCCATCTCGGTACAATCGAACAAAGCAATGAATTGTGCGCCAATTAAAGGCGATGCATAAGTCCCGGTCGAGCGGAGCGGCACAAAAACACTTTCAAAAATTTCGGGGGAATGCGCAGGCAGTCCTTTCGACTATCCTGATGACAACTTCCGGCAGCGTCCGGCAGGAGGGGCAATGCGTTACTCTAGAGACATGCGCGGCTACGGAGCCAATCCGCCGGATCCGAAATGGCCGGGCGGTGCGCATGTAGCCGTGCAATTCGTCGTCAACTACGAGGAAGGCGGCGAGAACTGCGTGCTGCACGGCGACAAGGCTTCGGAAGCCTTCCTGTCGGAGATCGTCGGCGCGGCGCCTTGGATCGGCCAGCGCCACTGGAATATGGAATCGATCTACGAATATGGCGCGCGGGCCGGCTTCTGGCGGCTGCTGCGCCTGTTCAGCGAGGCCGATGTGCCGGTGACCTGCTACGGCGTCGCCACAGCCCTTGCCCGCTCGCCCGACCAGGTCGCGGCGATGCAGGAGGCCGGCTGGGAAATGGCCTCACACGGCCTGAAATGGATCGACTACCGCGACCACAGCGCCGAGGACGAGCGCCGCGATCTCGAAGCGGCGATCAAACTGCACTACGAGGTGACCGGGCAGCGCCCGACCGGCTGGTACACTGGCCGCACCTCGGTCAACACGGTGCGGCTGGTCGCCGAAGAAGGCGGTTTCGACTATGTGTCGGACACCTATGACGACGAACTACCCTACTGGTTCGAACACAGCGGCGGCACGCAGCTCGTCATCCCCTACACGCTCGACGCCAACGACATGCGCTTCGCCACGCCGCAAGGCTTCAATTCGGGCGACCAGTTCTTTGCTTACCTCAAGGACAGTTTCGACACGCTCTATGCCGAGGGCAAAGCGGGCCGGCCGCGCATGATGAATATCGGCTTGCATTGCCGCCTCGTCGGACGTCCCGGCCGGGTGGCGGCGCTGAAGCGCTTCGTCGACTATGTGAAGTCGCACGATAAGGTGTGGCTGGCACGGCGCATCGATATCGCCCGGCACTGGCAGGAGCACCATGCCTACAAGCCGGCGGCGCTCAAGCCGTCAAAGATGGAGTTCGAGACCTTCGTCCACACATTCGGCGGCGTGTTCGAACATTCGCCCTGGATTGCCGAGCGCGCCTATGAGCTGGAGCTCGGGCCTGCGCATGACAGCGCTGGCGGCCTGCACAATGCGCTGTGCCGCGTCTTCCGCGCCGCCAGCGAGAGCGAACGGCTCGGCGTGCTCAACGCCCATCCCGATCTCGCCGGCAAACTGGCCAAGGCGCGGCGGCTGACGGCGGAATCGACCCGCGAGCAGGCTTCCGCCGGCCTCGATGCGCTGACCGACAAGGAGCGCGAGCTGTTTTCCAAGCTCAACGCTGCTTACGTCACCACCTTCGGCTTCCCCTTCATCATCGCGGTGCGGGGCAAGGCCAAGGAGGAAATCCTCGCCGAGTTCGAGGCGCGCATCGGCAACAGCCGTGGCGTCGAACTCGACACCGCCTGCAAACAGGTCGAGCGCATCGCGCTGCTCCGCCTGAAAGATATGCTCCCGCTCTAATGACTGAGGGTCAGGACCCAATGGATATGATCAAGACTGACCAGAAAACCTACTATGCCCCGCATGGCGGCCATCCCGGCCAAAATGAGCTTTTGACCGGCCGCGCTGTCTTCACCGAGGCCTATGCCGTCATCCCCAAAGGGGTGATGCAGGACATTGTCACCAGCCCCCTGCCGTTCTGGGACAAGACCAGGGCCTGGATCATCGCCAGGCCGCTATCGGGCTTCGCCGAGACATTTTCGCAGTACATCGTCGAGGTGTTGCCTGGCGGCGGCAGCGACCGGCCGGAGCCGGACGCCGGCGCCGAGGGCGTGCTGTTCGTGGTCGAGGGCGCGTTGACCGTTTCGCTGGCCGGCAAGAAACACGTGCTTCAAGCCGG
The DNA here is from genome assembly GCF_056403715.1 of Mesorhizobium sp. P2_F5. Classification (NCBI taxonomy): domain Bacteria; kingdom Pseudomonadati; phylum Pseudomonadota; class Alphaproteobacteria; order Hyphomicrobiales; family Phyllobacteriaceae; genus Mesorhizobium; species Mesorhizobium sp. P2_F5. The sequence goes on from NZ_JBFUEY010000001.1 coordinate 324,981, forward strand.
CGGCTTTGCCTTCCTGCCGCCGGCCAGCGGCTGGACGGTACGCAACGAAGGCCGCGACGCCGTACGCTTCCACTGGATCAGGAAGGCCTATGAGGCCGTCGACGGCATCGACGCGCCGGAAGCCCTGTTCAGCAGCGACCAGCAAGTGGCGCCGGCGCCGATGGCCGGCACCGAGGGCCGCTGGGCGACGACGCGCTTCGTCGATCCGGCCGACATGCGCCACGACATGCATGTCACCATTGTCACGCTCGAACCCGGCGCCGTCATTCCGTTCGCCGAGACGCATGTCATGGAACACGGGCTCTATGTGCTGGAGGGCAAGGCGGTCTACCGTCTCAACCAGGACTGGGTCGAGGTCGAGGCCGGTGATTTCATGTGGCTGCGCGCCTTCTGCCCGCAGGCCTGCTACGCCGGCGGCCCCGGCAAATTCCGCTATCTGCTCTACAAGGACGTCAACCGGCACGCCAAGCTCGGCGGGGCGGGCATTGGCGGCCGCGCGCGGTGATCCGCATCACAGCACAGAAGCTGACCCGCGAAAGCTTTGCCGGCTTCGGCGATGTCATCGACATGGGCGGCGACAACCACTACCCGATCAATGGCGGCAAGGCAGAGCGCTACCACGATCTCGCCACGGCTGACGCCGCCGGACCGAATGCCCGCGTGCTGATCTCGATGGTGCGTGGCACGCCTTACGAACTGCCGCTGAAGCTGACCATGGTCGAGCGCCATCCCTTCGGCAGCCAGGCCTTCATCCCGCAGTCGCCGCGGCCGTTCCTGGTCGTCGTCTGCCATGACGGCAAGGATGGTCCGGGCGAACCGCACGCGTTCATCACCGCGCCCGGCCAAGGCATCAACTATCCGCGCAATCTCTGGCACGGCGTGCTGACACCGCTCGGCGAAGCCCAGGATTTCGTCATTGTCGACCGTGGCGGCGACGGCTCCAACCTCGAAGAATTCCATTTTTCGCACCCCTACGAAATCCATCTCCCCGACGAGAACCATTAATGACCGACATATCGCTGATTGACCGCCTGCTCGATGTCATCGAGCAAGACATCGTGCCGAAGACAGAAGAAGGCGTGGCCCGTGGCAACAAGCTGTTCGGCGCCGCGATCCTGCGGAAAAGCGACCGCTTGCTGGTGCTGGCCGAAACCAACAATGAGATGGAAAACCCGCTCTGGCATGGCGAGGTGCACTGCCTGAAGCGTTTTTATGAAATGCCCAAGGCCGAGCGTGTCGACACCAAGGATGCCATCTTCATCGCCACGCACGAGCCTTGCTCGCTCTGCCTGTCGGCGATCACCTGGACCGGGTTCGACAATTTCTACTACCTCTTCAGCCACGAAGATTCGCGCGACAGCTTTGCCATCCCGCACGATCTGAAGATCCTCAAAGAGGTCTTCACCCTCGATCCCGGCGGCTACAACGCCGAAAACGCCTATTGGAAGAGTTTTTCCATACGCAGATTGGTGCGGGCGCTGCCAGAGGCCGAGCGCGGCCGGCTGGAGACGCGGATCGGCAAGATATCAGCGCGCTACGACGAACTGTCCGGCGTCTATCAAGATAGCAAGGCCGAAAACGAGATCCCGTTAAACTGACCTTCGGGTCGTTGATCTGACCTGCCTTGAATTGCCACCTTTATGGTGGCATATTGAGGAAGCGCAGACCCACTTACGATCTTGACGCGATCAAGATGACGTTCGGGTCTGTAGATACGCTGGCGATCACAACATCCGCGCTGCGCGACGCCCTCGGCCTCGATCGCGCCGGCATTGTTGAAGTGATCGGCGGTATGACACGCAAGATGTTTGTGAAATCGATGACGACTTTCGCGGACCATCGGGTCTGGCAGGACGTCTACTACGTGCCGGCACGCGACGTCGTTCTCTATGTGAATTCCAGGCGGATGTTGTGACTGATTTCACGGTCATGGCATTCAAGGAGAAATGATATGGCGGCAAAAGAAACCAGTGAATCCATGATCTCCCCCGAGACAGGAGAGACCCTGAGGCGCGGGGTTCGTCCGTTCACGGTGATCTACAAGGGCGAGAGCATGACCGTCGACCTGCCGGGTTACTATCCGGCTTCGGAGGGCGAAGGCGTGCATGTGGGAGACGATATGGTTGCCACCGATGCGGCTCTTCGCAGTCTCAAGGAAAAAGTCGATGGTGTGCCGGCGCCGGAAACCATCCGGCGCATGCGCACAAAGCTCAAACTGTCGCAGCGCGAAGCAGGCTCTTTGTTCAAGGTCGGCGAGAATGCCTTCGACAAGTATGAAAGAGGCCTGATCGAGCCTAGCGGTCCGACTATCCAGCTGATGACGCTGCTGGAAAAGCACCCTGAACTGCTGGATGAATTGCGGTAGCGGCCAGGTCGCATTTTTCGCTGCTCCAGTCGCGAATGGCGATTGAAAGTCTCGGGATGGCGGGGCGTTATGCCAGCCTATGAAAACCGTCACCGAATTTCCCCGCAAGGTCGTCGAATTTCCGGATATGGGCATCACCATGCCGGATGGCTGCCGGCTGTCGGCGCGGGTGTGGATGCCGCAGGATGCGGGCGATGATCCGGTTCCGGCGATCCTCGAGCATCTGCCCTACCGCAAGCGCGACGGCACCATTTTTCGCGATCAGCTGACGCATCCCTATTTCGCCGGCCACGGCTACGCTTCGATCCGCGTCGACATGCGCGGCAATGGCGATTCCGAAGGGCTGATGGACGACGAATACTCCGAACAGGAATTGCAGGACGCCAGCGACGTCATCGCATGGGCGGCTGCGCAGCCTTGGTGCAACGGCAGCGTCGGCATGATGGGCATCTCCTGGGGCGGCTTCAACTGCCTGCAGGTGGCGGCCAAACAGCCGCCGGCGCTGAAGGCTGTCATCAGCCTGTGTTCGACCGTCGACCGCTATGCCGACGACATCCATTACAAGGGCGGCTGCCTGCTGACTGAGAATTTCGGCTGGGCTTCGACCATGCTGTCCTACTCGTCGCGGCCGCCGGATCCGCTAATCGCCGGCGACAACCGCTGGCGCGATTTGTGGCTGACACGGCTGGAAAACCAGTCTTTCCTTTTGCCGCTATGGCTTAGCCATCAGCACCGCGACGCCTATTGGAAACGCGGTTCGATCTGCGAGGATTTTTCCGCTGTCAAAGCTGCGGTGCTGTCGATCGGCGGCTGGCATGACGGCTACCGCAACACGATCTCGCACCTGGTCACCAACATCCAGGCGCCGGTGAAGGGCATTGTCGGGCCGTGGATCCACAAATACCCGCACTATGCAGGACCAAAGCCTGCCATCGGTTTCCTGCAGGAGGCTCTGCGCTGGTGGGATCGCTGGCTGAAGGGCGTCGACACCGGCGTCGAGGCCGACCCGGACTATCGCGCCTATGTCATGGACAGCGTGCGGCCGTCGCGCTGGCACCCGGAGCGGCCTGGCCGCTGGATCGCAGAGCAGGAGTGGCCGTCACCCAACATCAAGATCGAGACGATCGAACTCATCGCAGCCGACGCCAAGCCGGCGATCGTGGTGACACCGCAAAGCTGCGGGCTCGCCGGCGGCGAATATTTTCCCTTCACCTTTGGCCCGGAACTGCCGGGCGACCAGCGCCCCGACGACGCACTGTCGGTCTGTTTCGACCAGCCACCGCTCGCTGAAGCCATCGACATCGTCGGCGCGCCGGAGCTTCTCATCGGGGTATCGTCGGATCGGCCACAGGCAAACATTGCGGTACGGCTGTGCGACGTCCATCCCGACGGCGCCTCGGAGCTGATCTCCTACGGTGTGCTCAACCTGACGCATCGCAACTCGCATGAACACCCGCAAGCGCTGGTGCCGGGCGAGACCGTTTCGGCGCGCGTTGTCCTCGACCAATGCGCCTACCGCGTTCCGGCTGGACACCGCCTGCGCATTGCCGTCTCCAACGCTTACTGGCCGATGATCTGGCCGTCGCCCGAGCCGGTGCGGCTCGACCTTTCGGCGGCGACGCTGAGGCTGCCGTTGCGCCCATTGGCAAAAGGCGACGAGGTCTCATTCCAGGCCCCTGAAGGCGCTACGCCCTGGGCGACCGAGACGGTTCGTGCGGCGAATTCCGAGCGTCATGTGGATCGCGACGAGAAGACCGGCATCGTCACGCTGTCCATTACCGACGATTTCGGCGAAGTGCGCGATCTCGCGCATGGGCTTGCCAATGGCAGCATTGCCCGCGAGAGGTGGTCGATCCATCCCGACGACCCGTTGTCGGCCTCGGGCCGGACGCACTGGACGCAGACCTTGTCGCGAAATGGATGGTCAGTGCGCACCGAGACGTCTGCCGAGATGCGCTGCGATGCGCAAAACTTCATCGTCAGCGCCAGAATCGAAGCCTATGAAGGCGATATCCTGGTTTTCGAGCGCAATTTCGAAGAAAGCGTCCCGCGCTCCCTGCTCTGAGCTCCCGAGTGGACTGGTCCAGTTGCGACGTGCGATTTACGCCACGGCATGTCGCATTCGGTCTTGCTTACGGCTTTGGCTTCCGGTCATTATTCCCTCGGTAATAACAAACAAAAAAACGACCACAAGGTCGAACCAACAGAGTGAGGAACTCAAATGTCCAACGAACTCGAATATCTGAGCCGGCGCGTTGCGTCCGGCAAACTGAGCCGTCGCGATTTTCTCGGCCGGGCGGCAGCGCTCGGCGTGACCGCGCCCTTCGCCAACTCACTGCTCTCAAGCGCTGCGCGCGCGGCAGGTCCGGTCAAGGGCGGCACGCTGAAGGCCGGTCTGGTCGGCGGCCAGTCCACTGACAGCCTCGATCCGGCACTGATGATGACCCAGGTGCCGTTCGCCTTCGCCAAGATGTGGGGCGAAATGATCGTCGAGCTTTCTCCGGAAGGCAAACTCGAGAACCGCATTGCCGAGGAGATCGGTGCGTCGGATGACGCCAAGACCTGGACACTGAAAATCCGTGACGGTGTCGAGTTCCACAATGGCAAGACGGTGACCGCCGAGGACGTGGCTGCCACGCTTGAGCGTCATTCGGACGAGAAGTCGAAGTCCGGCGCGCTGGGCTACATGAAGGGCATCGAGACGATCAAGGCCAGCGGCAAGGAAGTCGTGCTGACGCTGAAGGAAGCCAATGCCGACCTTCCCTACCTGCTCAGCGACTATCATTTGATCGTCCAGCCCAATGGCGGCAAAGACAAGGCCGATGCCGGCATCTCGGCCGGCCCCTACAAGATCACCACCAACGAGCCGGGCGTGCGCCATGGCGGTGAGCGCTTCGCCAACTACTGGCAAGGCGACAAGATGGGCCATGCTGACCAGGTCGAGGTTATCGTCATCAACGACGCGACGGCGCGCACGGCGGCCTTGCAGGGCGGCCAGGTGAACATGATCAACCGCGTCGAGCCGAAGATCGTCGACCTGATCAAGCGTCTGCCCGGCGTCACCATCCGCAACCACGCCGGCCCCGGCCACTACGTCTTCATCATGCACTGCAACACGGCGCCCTTCGACAACAACGATCTGCGCATGGCGCTGAAGCTGGCGATCGATCGCGAGGAGATGCTGGACAAGATCCTGCGCGGCTATGGTTCGCTAGGCAACGATTTCCCGATCAATTCGGCCTACCCGTTGTTTTCCGACGATATCGAGCAGCGCAAATACGATCCCGACAAGGCCAAGTTCCACTTCAAGAAGTCGGGCCATGACGGCGCCATCCTGCTGCGCACATCGGACGTCGCCTTCCCGGGCGCCGTCGATGCGGCGCAGCTCTATCAGCAGAGCGCGGCCAAGGCCGGCATCACGCTGGAGATCAAGCGCGAACCCGGCGATGGCTACTGGTCGGAAGTCTGGAACAAGCAGCCCTTCTCCGCCTCCTACTGGGGGGGGCGCTCGACGCAGGACCAGATGTACTCCACCGCCTATCTGTCGACGGCCGAGTGGAACGACACGCGTTTCCTGCGTCCGGATTTTGACAAGATGGTGCTGGCGGCACGCGGCGAGCTCGACGAGGCCAAGCGCAAAGCTATGTATCGAGACATGGCGATGCTCGTCCGCGACGAAGGCGGTCTCATCCTGCCGATGTTCAATCAGTTCATCGACGCGACGGGCGCCAAGGTCGCCGGTTGGGTGGACGATCCGCATCAGGAGCTGATGAACGGATACGCTCTGGCCAAGTGCTGGCTCGAAGCCTGAGCCGGCCTTGCGGATATGTCCTCACCCATCCTGAAACTAATTGCCCAGCGCATTGCGCTGGGCATCGTTCTCCTGTTGGCCGTTTCGGTCCTGATCTTCGCCGGCACCCAGATCCTGCCCGGCGATGTTGCACAAGCCATTCTCGGACAATCCGCGACGCCGGTATCGCTCGCCAATCTGCGCGAGCAGCTGGGTCTCAACGACCCGGCCTATCTCAGATATTTCCGCTGGCTCGGCGGCGTCGTGACCGGCGATCTCGGCACCGCGATGTCGAGCGGCCAGGATATTGCAACGTCGATCAGCGGACGGTTGTGGAACACGCTGTTCCTCGCTTTCTGGGCGGCGGTCGTCGCCGTGCCGCTGGCGATCATCCTCGGTCTGATTGCAGTGCGTTATCGCAATGGCTGGGTCGACAAGCTGATCTCGGGGCTGGCGCTCGCCTCGACGTCGTTTCCCGAATTCTTCATCGGCTATGTGCTCGTCTATTTCTTCGCCGTGAAGTGGCAGATCTTTCCCGGCATCTCCACCGTCTATGAGGGGATGCCGTTCCTCGAACGCATGCAGGCGATCGCGTTGCCGGCGACGGCTCTGACGCTGGTGGTGCTTGCCCACATGATGCGCATGACGCGCGCTGCGATCCTCAATGTCATGCAGTCGGCCTATGTCGAGACGGCGGAGCTGAAAGGCCTGTCGGCGTTCAATGTCATTCGCAAGCATGCCTTTCCCAACGCCATCGCGCCGATCATCAACGTCGTCATGCTCAACCTCGCCTACCTGATCGTCGGCGTCGTGGTGGTCGAAGTGATCTTCGTCTATCCGGGCATGGGGCAATATCTGGTCGACCACGTCACCAAGCGCGACGTGCCCGTCGTGCAGGCGGTCGGCCTGATTTTTGCCGCCGTCTACATCAGCCTGAACATCATTGCGGACATTGCGGCAATCGTCGCCAATCCGCGTCTCAGACATCCGAAATAGGGGGCGGGTATGCTCGATATCAAACGCATCCCGATCCCCGCGCTGATCGGCATCGTGCTGACGTCACTGTTCGTGCTGGCGGCGATCTTCGCGCCCTTCATCGCGCCACACGGCAATGGCGAAATCATCGGTGACGTCTGGGAACCTATGTCATCCGCACATTGGCTCGGCACCGACAATCTCGGCCGTGACCTGCTGTCGCGCATGATCTACGGCGCCCGCATCACGCTGTTCATCGCCGTGCTGGCCACCGCGCTGTCGTTCTCGCTCGGCGCCATCCTCGGCTTCTCGGCGGCGGTTTTCGGCGGCTGGTACGACACGCTGCTGTCGCGGCTTGTCGATCTCCTGATGTCGATCCCGACGCTGATCATGGGCCTCGTCGTGCTTTCGGTGCTGCCGACCAATCTGGTGACGCTGATCCTGGTGATGGGCATTCTCGACTCGACCCGCGTCTATCGCCTGTCGCGAGCGGTGGCCGTCGACATCAACGTCATGGACTATGTCGAGGCCGCCAAATTGCGCGGCGAAGGCAGCGGCTGGATCATCTTCCGCGAGATCCTGCCCAACGCGCTGTCGCCGCTGGTCTCGGAACTTGGCCTGCGCTTCATCTATGCGGTGCTGTTCCTGTCGACGCTGTCCTTCCTCGGCCTTGGCGTGCAACCGCCGGATGCCGACTGGGGCGGCATGGTCAAGGAAAACAAGGACGGCATCGTCTTCGGTATCGGGGCGGCACTTATTCCCGCCGGGGCGATCGCCGCACTGGCAATCTCGGTTAACCTTGTCGCCGACTGGATCCTCAACCGCACGACAAGCCTGAAGGGAGGACGCGGGTGATGGCTGACACAAAGGCAAAACCCGGCCTGCTGCTCGATATCCGCAATCTGCGCATCGAAGCGACAGTGTTTCCGCCCGGCGAGGCGCCGAAGAACATCGTGCTGGTGCACGATGTCTCGCTGACGCTGGAAAAGGGCAAGGTGCTCGGCCTGATCGGCGAGTCCGGTGCCGGCAAGTCGACCATCGGCCTGTCGTCGATGGGCTATGGCCGCGGCGGTGTGCGCATCACCGGCGGCGAGGTGCTCCTCAACGGCCGCGACATCCTCAAGGGCGGCAAGGAAGGTTTCCGCAAATTGCGCGGCCGCGAGGTCTGCTATGTCGCGCAATCGGCGGCCGCCGCCTTCAACCCGGCGCACAAGCTGATGGATCAGGTGGTGGAAGCCACGCTGTTGCACGGCACGGCGACACGGGCCGAGGCCGAGAAACGCGCCGTGGCGCTGTTCAAGAAGCTCAGCCTGCCGAATCCTGAAACCATCGGCGAACGTTTCCCGCACCAGGTCTCCGGCGGCCAGCTGCAGCGGGTGATGACGGCGATGGCGCTGTGCTCGGAACCCGACCTGATCGTCTTCGACGAGCCGACCACCGCGCTCGACGTGACGACGCAGATCGATGTGCTGGCGGCGATCAAGGACGCCATCCGCGACACCCATGTCGCGGCGCTCTACATCACCCACGATCTTGCCGTCGTCGCCCAGGTCTCGGACGAGATCATGGTGCTGCGCCATGGCAGGCTGGTCGAATGGGGCGGCACCCGCCAGATCATCAAGGAACCGCGCCAGGAATACACCAATGCGCTGGTCTCGGTGCATGAGATCGAGCATGCCGAACAGAAGCCAGGTACCGCGCCGTTCCTGTCGGTCAAGAACGTCACCGCCGCTTATGGCGGCGGCAACGTCAAGGTGCTGAAGAACGTCTCGGTCGACATTTATCCGGGCCAGACGCTGGCCGTCGTCGGCGAATCCGGCTCCGGCAAGTCGACGCTGGCGCGCGCCATCACCGGGCTGTTGCCGCCCGAGGAAGGCACCGTCACCTTCGATGGCAGGCCGCTAGCCAACCGGCTTGCCGACCGGCCGAAGGAGGATCTGCGGCAATTGCAGATGATCTACCAGATGGCCGACGTGGCGATGAACCCGCGCCAGACCGTCGGCACCATCATCGGCCGGCCGCTGGAATTCTATTTCGGCATACGCGGCCGCGAGCGCGACAAGCGCGTTGCCGAACTGCTCGACGAGATCGAGATGGGCAAGGGCTTCCTCGACCGCTATCCGGCCGAACTGTCCGGCGGCCAGAAGCAGCGCGTCTGTATCGCCCGCTCGCTTGCCGCCAAGCCGAAGCTGATCATCTGCGACGAGGTGACATCGGCGCTCGACCCGCTGGTCGCCAACGGCATCCTCAAGCTGCTGCTCAACCTGCAGCAGCACGAGAAGGTCGCCTACCTCTTCATCACCCACGATCTGGCAACGGTGAAGTCGATCGCCGATTCGATCGCGGTGATGTATCGCGGCGAGGTGGTGCGCTACGGCGCCAAGAGCAAGGTGCTGACGCCACCCTTCGACGCCTATACCGACCTGCTCCTGTCCTCCGTCCCAGAGATGGAGATCGGCTGGCTGGAGAAGGCGATCAAGGGACGGCGCATGGCCAGCGCGGGCAACTGATCCGCCCGAGATAGACAGCGCTGCCGTCATCCGGCTGCAATGCTGAACGGAAAAGATCGGCGCGAGCGGACACGGCTCGCGCGGCTGAACGCCTAGCATTCAGCTGACACTATCAAACGCCGCATGCCCGAAACGGCACACGGCGTCCTGATTTCAAACTGCCAACTTCATAGAGCCTGCCATGGCGCTCAAGACCAAGCTTCTCCTCATCGTCCTCGATGGCGTGCCCTACCGAAACTGGCGCCGGCTGATGGGCAATCTCGAGGGCTGGGTGCAGTCGGGCGAGGCGCAGGTGTGGAAGATGCGCTCGGTGCTGCCGTCGACCTCGGCCTGCTGCTACGCCTCGATCCACACAGGAGTTACGCCGCAGGAGCACGGCATCCTGTCCAACGAGAACCGTTTTCTCGTCAACAAGCCGGACATTTTCTCCGAGGTCAGCAAGGCCGGCGGCAAGACCGGCGCGGTGACCCACTCCTACTGGTCGGAATTCTTCCGCTCCTATCCGTTCGACCTGGTCGAAGACATGGAGTTCGATGAGCCGGACGGACCGATCACGCATGGCCGCTTCCACACCATGACCGGCTACAATTTGCGCAACCAGATGACGCCGAGCGATGTCGACCTGTTTGCGACCCTGACCATGCTGACCCGGCGCCACGGGATCGAATACGGCATCCTGCACACCTGTACGCTGGATTCGATGGGCCACCGCTTCGGCCACGATTGCCACGAGATGGACCATGCCTGCTATGCGATGGACGGCATGCTGGCCGCCTTCCTGCCCCTCTGGCGGCAAGCCGGCTACGAGGTGATCGTTACCGCAGATCACGGCCAGACCGACCGTGGCCATCATGGCGGCCACGACGACGAAATGCAGGATTTCGCACTGTATTATTTCGGGAAAGGCAAAGGGCCGAATGCGGACACGCTGCTCGACCAGCTGCAGCTGGCGCCGACGGTGCTGAAGCGGCTGGGCGTGGCGGTGCCGGAGACGATGAAGGCGAAGCCGTTTTTGGGGTGATGTGAGTGCAGAGCCCTTACCTTCTCCCCTTGTGGGAGAAGGTGGCCTCGCGAAGCGAGGTCGGATGAGGGGTGTTTCAGGGAACGCCAACGCCTCATTTCGCTGGAACACCCCTCATCCGTCTCGGCGCTACGCGCCGATCCACCTTCTCCCACAGGGGGAGAAGGGAAAAAGGCGCACCTCTGGCAACACTCACCTTCTTCAGTTAGCTTCCGGAAAATTCCTTGGCGGAAGGATGAACCTTTTTGGACCGATCGGCGACAGAGCAGACAGGAGCCAGGCGGCTCGACCGGCAATGACGGCAGCGACAGAGACTGATCGCGCGCTTGTCGACCGGGTCGCGAAGGGCGACCGTGCCGCTGTTCGGCTGCTGTTCATGCGTCACCACGCGCGGGTCTACCGCTTCGTGGTGCGCCAGACGGGATCGGAAATGATGGCCGACGATATCGCAAACGAAGTTTTTCTTGAGCTGTGGCGCCAGGCGCCCGGCTTCGAAGGACGCTCGGAAGTCTCGACATGGCTGCTCGGCATCGCCCGTTTCAAGGCGCTGTCGATGCTGCGCAAGAAAAAGGAAGACTGGATCGACGACGACGATGCGGCGCAGGTTCCCGACAGCGCCGACACGCCGGAAGTCGCGACCATGAAGGAAGACAAGGGCGCCGCCTTGCGCCGCTTCGTCGATGCCTTGCCGGAAGAACACCGCTCGGTGATCGACCTTGCCTATTACCACGGACAGTCAGTGACAGAGATCGGCGAGGTGCTCAACATCCCGGTCGCCACCGTCAAGACCCGAATGTTTTACGCCCGCAAGAAACTCGGCGAAGCCCTCAAGGCCGCCGGTTACGACAGGGGGTGGCCATGAGTGCCGCTGAAAAGATGTCGCGCCGCGACGAAATGGAAACGCTGCTGCCGTTCTACCTGAACGGCTCGCTGGAGGGTTCTGACCTCGAAGCCGTCGAGGAATGGCTGGCGTCCGATCCGGCCGCGATGGCAGCGCTTGCCGAGGCCGAGGCCGAATTCTCCGGCACCACCGCCGCCAACGAGGCGATCCGGCCGCCGGCCGATGCGCTCAGCCGCTTTGCCAAGGCGCTCGACGCCGAAGCCGGGCCGGTGCGCGCGCCGGCGGGTCGCTCCTGGTTGGCGCAGGCGCTCGACCGTTTCATGGCGGTGCCGGTCGGTGTCGCCTGGGCGGCAGCCGCGGTGCTGCTGGCGCTCGTCGTGGTGCAGTCCTACGTGCACACCGGTGGCAAGGGCAATGATTTCGAGATTGCAGGCGCCGAGGACGATCTGGCGAAACTGCCGTTCGCGCTGGTCAAGTTCAAGCCGGAGGCCAAGATGTCCGACATCGCCGTCTTCCTTGACCAGAACGGATTGAAGATCGCCGGCGGGCCGACCGCCTCGGGCGTCTTCCGCATTGCCATCCCGGCCAAGACCGGAGCAGACTACACCAAGCTTGTCGGCCTTATTGCCGCCCAGCCTTTTGCGGAGACTGTCATCGAGGGAAGGAAACCGGTTGATGGCGGCTGAAGCAGCCCTTCGATTTGTGGCAATCCTTACGGCGGCGATGACAATCGCCGCCGTGCCCGCGTCCGCCCAGACCAACGAACCCAATACCGGCCGCACAAAGGTGGACTGCACCGACGCGGCCGGTGCGGCGGCTGCCGACTGCCCCAAGGACGACGATGGTGCAAATGGCGGAGCGGGCGGCGGCCAGGGCGCTGTTGTCTTGCCGGCCCTGATCGTCGACCTGTTTCCCAATCCGCCTGCTTCCGCGGCACCCGTGCCGACGCCACGGCCGTCAGCGCCGCCTGCCGATACGCAGGCCGGACCGCCGGTCGGCGGCCCGATCGTTTCGCCGACCGATCTTGTCGCGACTGCGCCGCGGCGTGCCATCGCCGGCGATTTCGTGCCCGACGAGGTGCTGGTGACCGTCGATGGCGATGCCGGCGCCGTTCAGCAGATCGCCGCCTCCTTTGGCCTGCAAGTGCGCTCGCAGCGCCAGTCGCGGCTGCTCGGCACCACGCTGGTCCGCTTCGGCATTCCCGACGGCCGCCCGGTCGGCACCGTGCTGGCGCAGCTGGCCGCCGACGGCCGCACCCAGCGGCGCGAGCCCAACCATGTCTATTCGCTGCAGCAGGCCGCCGGCATCGTCAACTATGCCTTCGAGCGCATTCAGCTCGACAACAAAAAGGCCAGCGGCGAAAATGTGCGCGTCGCCGTCATCGACACCGGCATCGACGACACCAATCCGGCGCTGGCCGGCGTCATTGCCGACCAGTTCGACGCCATGCCCAATGTGCCGATCGAAAAGCGCGACCACGGCACTTCGGTCGACGGCCTTATCGCCGGTGTCGGTGCACTCGAAGGCATGGCGCCCGGCGCCCGTATCTATCACGCCCGCGCCTTCGAGGACGGCAAGTCGACGATGGACGTCATCCTGTCGGCGCTCGACTGGGCGGCGGACCAGAATGTCAGCATCATCAATATGAGCTTCGTCGGCCCCAAGAACGAACTGCTCGCCACAGCCTGCCGCAATGCGCGCGGGCTCGGCATCATTCTGGTTGCGGCGGCCGGCAACAACGGGCCGAAAGCGCCCTATGGTTACCCCGCCGCCTATGACGGCGTCATCGCGGTCACCGCCACCGACGCCAAGGACGGGCTGATGCAGCAGGCCAATCGCGGCGCCTATGTCTTTATCTCGGCGCCCGGCGTCGAGATGGTGGCGCCGAGCGGCGCCGGCTCGGACGTCGTCACCGGCACCTCGTTTGCCGCCGCGATCGTCAGCGGCGCCATCGCCAATTTGATCCATGCCGCGCCCGAACGCTCGGCCGACGACATCGAGAAGGCGCTGGCCGCCACCGCGAGGGATCTCGGCCCGAAGGGGCGCGACAATGATTTCGGCTACGGCCTGCTGGATACGAAAGCGGCGGAAGCGGCGAAGGAGTAGCCGCGCTGGCTCAAGTCTCGGTTTGCCGAGGACGTACCAAAAAATAGATTGCCACGATGTGCGTGATCATCAGCAGCGGTACATAGATGACCGGGATCGCGTAGGTGCCGCCCAGCCACTCCGCGTGCGCGGGAAGGTTGACCTGTATGGCATGGTAGTAGTCGACGACGATGTCGACAGTTCCCACGAGATTGAAGGCGACGACGAACAGCCAGAACAGCGAACGTATCCTCACCGTGAGCAGCGCCAGCATGGCCAGCACGCCTGTTGCGAAGTCGCCATAGGCGGCAAAGGTGGCGAAGCTGGAAGGTAGATCGGGGCTGACGACGCCCGGAAGGATGAAGACCAGCCCGAAGAAGCGGAAGCTGTGGAGGGTAGCGATGGCGCGTTGCGCCGCGACCCCTTCCATCGCGCTTAACCACGGCCAAATATAAGCGCCAAAGCAAAGCAGCCACGCGACATAGCCTAGAACGAGATGGATTTGGAACAGGACTTCCGTCGACATTTGGCCTCCCATCATCAGTTGGTTCACACGGCCTCGAACACCGCGGTCAGGACGCCGAGCCGGCCTTGCATGAGATTTCGTCCCAGGTTGGTCGAGAGCTCAGCGAAGTCCGGTCCCATCACCACGCCGAGATTTGGTGAAGGCGGCGGCCCGGATGCGCGCAGTTGCGCGAACCAGGCCTTGGCGGTCTCGGTGTCGTCTTGCCATGCCAGCACGCGGAAGCCGGCCGGTTCGATCGTCTCGCCCGTCGCTTCGGCTGTGAGGAGGAAGCTCGTCGCCGGCGTTCGCGCCCAAGGCAGCGGATAGTGCGGCTCGCCAATGACCGAGACGACGTCGAAGGTGGCAAACCTGCCGCCAGGCTTCAGCACGCGCCGGATCTCACTGTAGAGCCGCGCCCGGTCGGAAATGTTCATCGCCACATGCTGCAGCAGCGCGACGTCGAAACGGCCATCATCGAATGGTAGCCCCAGCGCGCTGGCAATCTGGAATGACAGCTGCCCGCTCTGTCCCGTCCGCTCGGTCAGGTAGCGCGCGGCATCCACGAAAGGCTCGCTGAGGTCGACGCCGGTAACCAAGCAGCCATGGGTCGCGGCCAGAAAGCGCGCCGGCCCGCCGACGCCCGAACCGACGTCCAGAACCGACATGCCGGCCGCGATCCCCGCCAATTGGGCAAGCTCGGCGGTGGCAGCAAGCCCACGGGTGTGAAACTGGTCGACGGCACCCAATTGCTGGGGCGTAAGACGCTGATCCTCCGGGCCGAGGGCAGCCAGTACCGTCTTCAGCCGCTCGGTCAGGCCGGTCGCGCGATAATGGTCACGCACGCCATCAAGTTCATCGGTCATGCAATATATCTCCTGGGCAAGATATCTCTGGGCAAGATGTCTGACTTGCCGCTCTTACCTAAGCCCGCTTCCATAATTCGAYCATCCGCTGTAATCAGAACAACCTATGAAGCAGAACTACACAATCCGGCATGGCGCCCTGGAGGGCGTGGAGGTCTTCCTGGCAGTCGCCAGGCACCGCAACTTCCGCCGTGCCGCCGCCGATCTCGGAGTGACGCCATCCGCGGTGAGCCAGGCGGTGCGCACGCTGGAAGCCCGTATGGGTGCGGCGCTGTTCGCCCGCACGACGCGGAGCGTCGGTCTGACCGAGGCCGGCCAGCGCTTCCTCGACCGCGCCGGACCTGCCTTCGAGGAGATCGTCGCGGCCGGCGAGGCCGCGCGCGACGTCGGCCAACGGCCGACGGGGCTGCTGCGCCTATCGGTGCCCCGTTCCGTCGTGCCCTTGATCCTGGAGCCGATGATCGCGTCGTTCTGCCGGGCCTACCCAGAGATCGAACTGGAGATTGCCGCGAGCGACGAGATGGTCGATCTGGCGACCGGCGGCTTCGATGCCGGCATTCGCTTGGGACAGTTCATCGCGCCCGACATGGTCGCGGTGCGACTTACGCCATCGTTCTCGTTTGTAGTTGTCGGCAGCCCCGACTATCTCGACCGCCACGGCTGTCCCGAGCGTGTCGACGACTTGCGCCACCACGCCTGCCTGCGCTTGCGCCGCTCGAACGGCGCCCTTGCGCCCTGGTCTTTCGCCGACGGCAACGAGGCGGTCGAGGCGATGGTCACAGGCCCGCTGATCGCGCACGACTATCCGACGTTGCTGGGGGCTGCGATGCAGGGCGTCGGGCTGGCGCAGACGCCTCGACCCGTCGCTGAAGGTCCGATCGCCCAGGGAAAACTCAAGCCGGTGCTGGAGGGCTTGGCCGCCGCGACGCCAGGCGTCTTCCTCTATCATCCCGGCAAGCGCCAAGTCCTGCCGAAACTGCGCGCTTTCATCGATCACCTCAAATCTGCGGCTTGAGGCAATGAATGGGTAGAAAGCGGCGGAAGCGCTGAAGAAGTGAGTAGTCTGACGGCGAAGATCCCGGACGGAACCAAACCGCCAGAGGCTGAGTTTTTCTCCTAGATGAAGGAGAACGAAATGCAGATCCAAGGCGTTTATGCGGCACTGACAACCAAGGATATGAAACGGGCTGAACAGTTTTATTCGATCTTGTTCGGGCGTGGGCCGGACGATCGTCCGATGGACAATCTCATCCAATGGCGCGACGTTGCTGGGGCCAACATTCAACTTTTTCGCGACGAAACCAACGCCGGTCACGGCCGCTGCACTATTGTCGTTCCGCAAATGTCCGTTGCCCGACAGGAACTCGCACGTGCGGGCTTGTCGGTTCGGGACGAGAAGGCCGGCGAATTCGGGAAGATTGCACAGCTTAACGATCCCGATGGCAACCTGATCACCTTGGCGGAACCTCCCTCAAAGTAAGTTCCACTGATCGTCAGAGGGCCGGACCTAACCGGACAGGGCTCCCATCATGGAAGCGCGACAGGCGGAAACGGCTGAGATCGTGCCCGGTCTGGTTTCCCTGAATCAGGTCGGCAACGACGCGCCCTATGCCAGGCCCGACACCGAAGCCGTGGCCGCTCATTCCCGTCGCGACGAACAGACCGCCGATTGCCTCTACCCGATCCACGACGGGGACGACGTCGGGCATGGCGTCGATCATGCCGCCCCAGCCGGCCTTCAGGCGAACGGTTTCGAACTGTGGAAAAAGGCGTTTGAAATTGCGTTCTATCGATCGCAATTTGGCGGGTTCCGGGGCCGGGTTGAGCACCCGCTTTCTCTCGAAAGGGCTCTGCGAATCCGGCGCCCAATCGCGCGGGGTCGACCAGCCATCGGGGTAGCCTGATGGCGCGAACGGCAAGTAGCGTGTTCCCAGCGGACTGTCCCTAAGGGCGGGCAGATATTTGGTGGCGTGGCGGAATGCATCAGGCCCCAGGTAAAGCAAATGGCTGCTCCCCGGGGCGAGCGTGTAGCCGCCATCCTGCCGGCGCCTGAAAGCGATGTGGTCATCAGCCGCCGCGCCCGGATAGATCTCAGGCAAGGGCTCCGTTGCGGCTGCGGTCACCCTGACGCTGAGCTGGGGGATGGACACGCCGTGTCTTCGCAAAAGCAGGGATGACCAGGCGCCGCCCGCAACCAGTACGCTGGAGGCCTCGATATACCCCGCCTCGGTCCACACGCCCTTGATCCTGCCGGCCGAGATCTCGAGTGTCCGTGCTGCGCAATTCTCGACGATTTTGACGCCTTTTCGCACGGCAAGCCGGGCAAGCGCCGGCACCGCCAACCAAGGCTCCGCACGCATGTCGGAGGGTGTCGTCATCGCGCCGTTGAACTTGCGCGACGTGCCTTTGATGAGTTTCGCCGTTTCGTCGCCGTCCAGGAGGCGCGTGTCGAGCGCATGGATCGCCGCGATCTTCATGAATGCTTCGAAGCCGGCCATGTCCTTGTCCGAGTTCGCCAGGTAGGTCACGCCTGTCTGGGTCAGCCCGATGTCTTCGCCGCACTCCTCAGCCAGTTGCCGCCACAGGCGAATAGCCTCGATGACAATGGGCAACTCGTCGGCGTCTCGTCCCTGCTTTCGTATCCAGCCCCAGTTTCGCGAGGACTGTTCGGCCGCAACGCGTCCCTTCTCCAGCAGCGTCACCGGAATGTTGCGCTGCGCCAGGAAAAGCGCCGTCGTTACGCCAATAACACCGCCGCCAACGATCACCACCTCCGAACTCTTCGGCGGTGGGCCAGGATGCTGGATTGTATCCGCTTCGGAGAACGGGAATGTAGGCAAGTGGCGCACCCTGTAGGCTGGTCGATGGCTCTGGCTGACTGGTTGCCACCCCCTAGAAGCCAAAGCAAGGACAGGGCCAGGCAGACCGTTGTCCCACGACACTTCAATCTATCCGCAGTCAAACGTCCGCAAGGTGTCGAACTCGGTCTAAAGGAGTGACTGGGTTGATCCCTAAACCGGCGCGCCCGCCACCGAACCCCTGACCACCAGGTCGACCGACCAGACCTCGCCGCGGGCGCCCTCTTCCAGGCCGGAAATGCGCGCCGCCAGCCGCTCGGCGACGCGGGCGCCGGCAAGGCGGATCGACGAGCGCGTCGTCGACAGCGGAACGGAGAAATTCTCCGGCTTTAGCCATGGGAAGACGTCGTCATGGGCAATCAGCGACAGGTCGCCGGGAATGGTCAGGCCGAGATCGCGCACCGCGCGCACGACGCCGAGCGACATGATCAGGCTGGATGAGCAAGGGCATCAAGGGGCGGCTTGGTGCAGCCTCCTGAAATCACACGTCGCTGAGCGAGGCCGCAGTCCTACGCTGCTTGGCTTGCGGGTTGACGATATCGGCTTGTCCTTCGC
The DNA here is from genome assembly GCF_056403715.1 of Mesorhizobium sp. P2_F5. Classification (NCBI taxonomy): domain Bacteria; kingdom Pseudomonadati; phylum Pseudomonadota; class Alphaproteobacteria; order Hyphomicrobiales; family Phyllobacteriaceae; genus Mesorhizobium; species Mesorhizobium sp. P2_F5. Next base: position 343,349 of record NZ_JBFUEY010000001.1, read on the forward strand.
CGCTCATCATGGCCCACAGGTTCTTGGCCGCATGCCAGCCGATGGCCTGAGTTCCTTCTGTCGTCCAGGCCGCGACATGTGGGGTGCACAAGACGTTGGGTAGCGAAAACAGCGGATCGTCGGTCTTCGGCGGCTCCTGGTCGAACACGTCGAGCGCCGCACCCGCGATTTGGCCATTGGCCAGCGCTGCTCGCAGGGCTGTGTAGTCGATCAGCGACCCGCGCCCGGTGTTGACGACGATGGCTGACGGTTTCATCTTCGCGAACGCGGCGGCGTTCAGGATGTGATGGTTATCCGGGCTCGGCGTTGCGTGCAGCGTCAGGAAGTCGGATTGCTCCATCAGGGTGAAGAAGTCGACGAGTTCGATGCCTGGAGGCGCTTCCTTCAGGAAGGGATCGTAGGCAAGGATGCGGGTCTCCCAGCCCGACAGCCGTTGCGCCACGCCACGGCCGATGCGACCGAGGCCGAGGATGCCGACGGTGGCGCCGCGCAGCGTCGCGCCATGGGTCAGGCCGCGCCACCCGCCACGCCGCATGAATTCGGGCGTCCACGTGCCAAGTTGTTTGGCAACCGCCAGCATCAGGGCGACCGCGTGCTCGCTGACCGTGAAGATCTGAAAATCGTTCGGCGTACTCGAAACCAGAATGCCGTGCTCGGTGGCGGCGTCGATGTCGATGCTGTCGACGCCAATGCCATATTTTGAGATGTAGCGCAGATCCGGAAGCGCCTGCATCACGCGCCTGGTGATGCGGGTGCCGCTTGCCCCCATCAAGGCGACACAGCCATGTGCCTTGGCAATCAGCTCATCCTCGGTGAAGCGCTTGAACGGCATTTCCCAGAGCGCATTGCCGAAAATGACGTTGACCCCACGCTCGCGCAGCCAGTCCAGCGAGGCATCAGTCGGGTCGTAGCGTTCAAATGCGAGAACGCTGGGCAAGCCTTGAGCGCTCATGATGGTGGCGATCTCCTCAAATACCTTCGAATTCTCCCGACGGAACAGTTCTTGCCGATTTCAATCCGCTTCGAAGCGCCGTCCGGGCTGGTTGGTCCGTCGGCCGCGGAAAATGCGCTGGCAGGTGTTGGACAGATGCGTGCGCATTCCCCGCGTTGCCGGGCAGCGGCTTGAGTGCTCAACCGCAATCGCTGCCGGAGGGGGCGCAACGCATCTTAAGCATGCTTCTTTCCTAGGGCATATCGGACCCACGGCCTAAGCCTCGCACACGACCGTCCAAAAAAATAGCGCAGCAGAGGTCCTGCATTCACTTTTCCTGGCTATAGCGGGAGTATCTCCGCCTCAGTTGGCGGCGTTGGTCGAGGCGCGAAGTACGCGGTCAGTGCCGTCGAGCACGATCTGGTCGCCCAACCCACATCGCGCCAGAAGCAGGAGTGCATCGCGTCCGCTTTCCGGGACGCATGTATGTCTGCTCCACGGCTGATGTTGGGCGCGTAGGGGCCATTCGCGTCGTGGAAGACGGACGTAGGCTTTGGCTCCAGCTCGATCGCTACATGTGATTGAGTTCTGACCCTATACCGGCGCGCCCGCCACCGAGCCCCTGACCACCAGGTCGACCGGCCAGACCTCGCCGCGGGCGCCCTCCTCCAGCCCTGATATCCGCGCCGCCAGCCGCTCGGCGACGCGTGCGCCGGCAAGGCGGATCGACGAGCGCGTCGTCGACAGCGGAACGGAAAAATTCTCCGGCTTCAGCCATGGGAAGACGTCGTCATGAGCAATCAGCGACAGGTCGCCGGGAATGGTCAGGCCGAGATCGCGCACCGCGCGCACGACGCCGAGCGACATGATCAGGCTGGAGCAGGCGATCGCGGTTGGCGGCTCGCTCTGTTCGAGCAGGCGCCGGGCGGCGCGATAGCCGTTCTCCTCGGTCATCGTCACCGAGCAGACATGGCGCTCGCCGAGCGTCAGGCCGCTGGCGGCCAGCGCTCGGCGCATGCCGCGCTCACGGTGGATGGCGAAGGTCTCGCGGTCGTCGCCATTGATCAGCGCGAGGCGCCGGTGGCCGAGCTGGACCAGCAGCCGGGCCGCCTCGTGGAAGGCGCCCTCATTGTCGATGTCAGTGAACGGGTAGTCGAAATCGAAGCCGTCGCTGCGGCCATGGACGATGAAGGGGATGCCGAGCGTGTTGACCAGCGCCACCCGCCGGTCGGCCGGCCGTGGCGAGGAGATGTAGACCGCGTCGACCTGTCGGTTGGCGACGATGCGGCGATAGGTGGTCTCCTGGTCGTCGGCATCTGCCGGCGACAGAACGAGGTCGAGTTCGTGCGAGCGGGCATAGTCGCCCAGACCGGAGAGGAATTCGACGAAATGCGGATCGATGTCGACCGACGCGCCGGTCGGCAGGACATAGCCGATCATGCCGGTCTTGCCGGTCGCCAGCCGGCGCGCGCTCGGGTTGGGCCGGTAGCCGTGGCGCTTGGCGGCATCCACCACGCGCCGGCGGGTTTCCTCGTTGACCTCCGGATAGCCGTTGAGCGCACGGCTGACCGTTGTCTGCGACAGAGCCAGCATATGGGAGAGCTGCTTCAGGTTCACCGGGAGGTCTCCAAGCCTCAAAGCGCTTTTAATTTTGAATCCACGCTGCCGCCACGACGGGCGCCGCCGAGCCCATCGACCATACGCACTGGTCTGGCCAGTTTGAAGCATAATATGCTGCTGCACCGCCAAAAAACTATGCTGCAGTGCACTTTATCAAGTGTTGCAGCATGAAATTAAATCGATTAGCCTACTACCCTCTTGACTTCCGTTGGATTCAATGGCGAGATCAAAAGGACCAAAGCGCTTTGGAAGACTCTTTCGAAAGGTTGCGGTTCCTTTCCGAGTGAGTCACAGTCCTGCGGCGTCGGCGGACGGAATGGAGGTTCCGTCCGGGTGTATGTGACCACTGGGAGGAATACCGATGAAGAAGATGCTTCTGCTTGGCGCAGCGTTTACCACGCTGGCCTTGACCCTGCCGGCGCAAGCCGAACTGAAGTTCAAGCCGGGCGAGGACCCGCGGTTCAACTGGGCCAACTACGAAGAGCTGAAAAAGGTCGATCTCAAGGGCGAGACGCTGACCATCTTCGGGCCATGGCGCGGCGAGGACGAAGGCCTCATCCGCACGGTTCTCGAATATTTCCAGGAAGCCACCGGCGCCGAGATCAAATACTCCTCGTCGGAGAATTACGAACAGCAGATCGTCATCGACACCCAGGCCGGCAGCCCGCCCAACATCGCCGTGCTGCCGCAGCCGGGCCTGATCCAGGACCTGGCCTCCAAAGGCCTGCTGACGCCGCTGGGCGACGACACCGCCAAATGGGTCAAGGATAATTACGGCGCCGGCCAGTCATGGGTCGACCTCGGCACTTTCAAGGACAAGGACGGCAAGCCGGGCTTCTTCGCCTTCCCCTACAAGGCCGACGTGAAATCGCTGGTCTGGTATTCGCCGGACAATTTCGAGGAAGCCGGCTACAAGGTTCCCAAGACCCAGGAAGAACTCGCCGATCTCGAGAAGAAGATCGTCGCCGACGGCGGCACGCCGTGGTGCATCGGCCTCGGCTCGGGCGGCGCCACCGGCTGGCCGGCGACCGACTGGGTCGAAGACATCATGCTGCGCACCCAGGCGCCCGACGTCTACGACAAGTGGGTGAAGAACGAGATTCCGTTCAACGATCCGGCGGTGGTCAATGCCATCGACATCTTCGGCAAGATCGCCACCGACGACAAGATGGTCGACGGCGGCGCCAAGGCGGTTGCCGCGACCGACTTCCGCGACAGCCCGAAGGGCCTCTTCTCGGTGCCGCCGAAATGCTATTTGCACCATCAGGCCTCGTTCATCCCGACCTTCTTCCCGGAAGGCACCAAGGTGGGTCAGGACGCCGACTTCTTCTACTACCCGCCCTATGCCTCGAAGCCCGAGCTTGGCACGCCTGTGCTCGGCGCTGGTACGCTGGCCATGATCACCAAGGACTCGAAGGGCGCGCGCGCTTTCATCGAATTCCTGAAGATGCCGCTGGCGCATGAAATCTGGATGGCCCAAGGCGGCTTCGTGACGCCGTTCAAGTCGGTCAACAAGGATGCCTATGCCAGTGACGCGCTGCGCAAGCAGGGCGACATCCTGGCCAACGCGTCGACCTTCCGCTTCGACGGCTCGGACCTGATGCCGGGCAAGATCGGCGCCGGCGCCTTCTGGACCGGCATGATCGATCTGGTCGGCGGCAAGTCGGCGCAGGATGTCGCCACCGACATCCAGAAGAGCTGGGACGCGATCAAGTAATCAGTGGGCAAGTAATCAGCGGCGAGTCAGCAGCCGCTCAGGCTGCAGTTTTTAGGACGTCCTCCACAGACGGGATCCGGGCCTTGTTGGCCCGGATCCGACCGGCACAGTGTGCCGGACCGATTTGCGTTCGTTCGTTCCGAATAACTTAAATCGGCGCATTGCCACATCGCCAGGGCTGTTCAAGGCCCGGCCGATCATGCGCAGGGAGAGGGACCCATGGCTGCTCAGATCTTCTCGGCCATTTTTGTCATCATCATCGGCGTCGGCGGCTGCGTCGCCTATTTCTGGGGCGCCAACAAACTGGTCGACCTGATATTCCCGTCGCGCGGTGTCGCCGGGGCTGCAGCCATCGACAATCTGCGCCGGCAAGGGCTGGTCCGTCCGTGGCTGTTCGTCGGCCCGGCGATGATCATCCTCACCGTCTATCTGATCTATCCGGTGGTGGCGACGCTCTGGCTGTCCTTCCTCGACCGCGGCGGCCAGCACTTTGTCGGCTTCGCCAACTATGAATGGGCGTTCGGCGACCGCGAGTTCCGCAACTCGATCCTCAACAACATCATCTGGCTGGCGGTGGTGCCGGCGGCGTGCACCTTCCTCGGGCTGATCATCGCCGTGCTCACCGACAAGATCTGGTGGGGCACGATCGCCAAGAGCCTGATTTTCCTGCCGCTGGCGATCTCCTTCGTCGGCGCCAGCGTGATCTGGAAATTCATCTACGAATATCGCGGCGAGGGCCAGACGCAGATCGGCCTGCTCAACGCCATCATCCAGTATTTCGGCGGCCAGCCGCAGGTCTGGATATCGCTGCCGTTCTGGAACAATTTCTTCCTGATGATCATCCTGATCTGGATCCAGACCGGCTTTGCCATGGTCATCCTGTCTTCGGCATTGCGCGGCATCCCCGAAGAGACACTCGAAGCCGCCGTCATCGACGGCGCCAATCCGTTCCAGATCTTCTGGAAGATCATGGTGCCGCAGATCTGGGGCACGATCGCCGTGGTCTGGACGACGATCACCATCCTGGTGCTGAAAGTATTCGACATCGTGCTGACCATGACCAATGGCCAATGGAACAGTCAGGTGCTGGCCAATCTGATGTTTGACTGGATGTTCCGCGGCGGCGGTGATTTCGGCCGCGGCGCGACCATCGCCATCATCATCATGATCGCGGTCATCCCGATCATGGTCTGGAACATCCGCCAGGCGAACAAAGAGACGGGAGGACATTGAGATGGCCGTCGCAACCGGAAAATCCTTTGCCAGCCGTTTCGGCGTCCACATCGCCGTACTCATCTTCGTCGCCATCTGGACCGTGCCGACGCTCGGCATCCTGGTTTCGTCGCTGCGCGACAAGGACCAGATCATCGCCTCGGGCTGGTGGAACTCGTTCTCCAGCTCCACCCAGACCGAAGCCGGCCGGTTGCCGCCGGCCTCGGCGCAGGTCGAAAAGGACGGCAAGTTCGTGCTTGCCGGCAACATCTTCGGCGACGCTGCCGCCCGCAACATCAGCGCCTTCGGCGTCAAGTCGGCCGCGCCGACGCAGTATCCGGCAGGAACGACGGCCGATCTCGGCGACGGCGTCACCTTGCAGCTCAATGCCGACGGGACTTTCGTCATGTCGTCGCCGAAAGCCTTTGAGGGCGACCGTGGCCAGCGCGTCTATTATGCCTCGTCGGCGCCGCCGAAATTCACCACCGACAATTACAACACCGTGTTGTTTTCAGAAGGCATCGGCCGCTCGTTCATGAACTCGCTGACCGTCACCATTCCGGCGACCGTCATCCCGATCCTGATCGCGGCTTTCGCCGCCTATGCACTGGCCTGGATGCGCTTTCCCGGCCGTGCGCTGCTGATCGCCGTCATCATCGGCCTGCTGGTCGTGCCGCTGCAGATGTCGCTGATTCCATTGCTCAAACTCTACAACGGCGTCGGAACTTTCTTCGGCGTTCCGTCGAAAACCTATCTCGGCATCTGGCTGGCGCATACCGGCTTCGGCCTGCCCTTCGCCATCTATCTCTTGCGCAGCTACATTGCCGGTCTGCCGCGAGAGATCATGGAATCGGCACGTATCGACGGCGCCAGCGATTTCGAGATCTTCGTCAAGATCGTGCTGCCGCTGTCGTTCCCGGTGCTGGCCTCCTTCGCCATCTTCCAGTTCCTGTGGGTGTGGAACGATTTGTTGGTGGCGATGGTTTTCCTCGGTACCGAGGGCGATCAGATCGTGCTGACCGCCAAGCTTAATGCGCTGCTCGGTTCGCGCGGCGGCGACTGGGAGATCCTGACGACATCGGCCTTCGTGACCATCATCGTGCCGCTGATCGTGTTCTTCTCGCTGCAGCGCTATTTCGTCCGCGGGCTGCTGGCCGGCTCGGTCAAAGGAGGTTGAGACTGATGCAATCCGCTTTGAAGGCGACCTCGAAACCCGATCTCGCCATCGATCGCGACTGGTGGCGGGGCGCGGTGATCTACCAGATCTATCCGCGCTCCTACCAGGACTCCAATGGCGACGGCATCGGCGATCTCAAGGGCATCATCCGCAGGCTGCCCTACATCGCTTCGCTGGGCGTCGATGCCATCTGGATTTCGCCCTTCTTCAAGTCGCCGATGAAGGATTTCGGCTACGATGTCTCGGACTATTGCGACGTCGACCCGATGTTCGGCACGCTTGCCGATTTCGATGCGCTGGTTGCCGAAGCCCATCACCTTGGCCTCAAGGTGATGATCGACGAGGTGCTGTCGCACACCGCCGACATCCATCCATGGTTCAAGGAAAGCCGCGCCAACCGCAGCAACCCGAAGGCCGACTGGTATGTCTGGGCCGACGCCCGGCCCGACGGCACGCCGCCCAACAACTGGCTGTCGATCTTCGGCGGCTCGGCCTGGCAGTGGGACACCAGCCGCCAGCAATATTATCTGCACAATTTCCTGTCAGAGCAGCCGGACCTCAACTTCCACAATCTGGAAGTCCAGGACGCGCTGCTCGACGTCACCCGCTTCTGGCTGGAGCGCGGCGTCGACGGCTTCCGGCTCGACACCATCAATTTCTACTTCCACAGCCAGGGGCTGGAGAACAATCCGCCGCTGCCGCCGGAAGAGCGCAACGACCAGACCGCACCTGCCGTCAACCCCTACAACTACCAGGACCACATCTACGACAAGAGCCGGCCGGAGAACCTTGCCTTCCTCGAACGGTTCCGGGCGCTGCTCGACGAATATCCGGCGACCGCCGCCGTCGGCGAAGTCGGTGATTCGCAGCGCGGGCTGGAAGTGGTCGCCGCCTACACGGCCGGCGGCAAACGCGTCCACATGTGCTATTCCTTCGATTTCCTGGCGCCGGAAAAGATCAGCGCCGCCAAGGTGCGCCAGGTGCTGGAAGCCTTCGGCAAGGTCGCCAGCGACGGCTGGTCATGCTGGGCCTTCTCCAATCATGACGTGATGCGTCCGGCCTCGCGCTGGGCCGCCGATGAGACCGATCCGGCCGCCTATCTCAAGGTGATCTCGGCGCTGCTGATGTCGCTGCGTGGCTCGGTCTGCCTCTATCAGGGCGAGGAGCTTGGGCTGGGCGAAGCCGAGCTTAAGTTCGAGGATCTGCAGGACCCGTACGGCATCCGCTTCTGGCCCGAATTCAAGGGTCGCGACGGCTGCCGCACGCCGATGGTGTGGGACGCCACCGCCAGCAATGCCGGCTTTTCAACGGCCAAGCCCTGGCTGCCGGTGCCCGGCAAGCATTTGTCGCAAGCGGTCAATGTTCAGCAGGGCGACGCCGCCTCGCTGCTCGAGCACTACCGGCGCTTTCTCGGCTTCCGCCGCCAGCATCCGGCGCTGGCCAAAGGCGACATCGAGTTCATCGAAAGCGAGGGCGACACTGTCGCCTTCACCCGCCGTGAGGGCAATGAGCAGATCGTCTGCGTCTTCAATTTGGCCAGCAGGCCGGCCGAGGTCAATCTCGGCGGCCAGGCGCTGCAACCACTGCCAGGGCACGGTTTTTCGGGACAATCCGGCACCGGTTCCATCCGCCTCGGCGGCTACGGCGCCTGGTTCGGGCGTATCGACTGAGTTTTGACGAAACTGAATTTCTTGAGGAAATCTCTAGGGAAATCACTGGGAGGAAATCATGGCCGATGTCACGCTGAGACAAGTGAAGAAATCATACGGCAATCTACACATTCTCCACGGCATCGACCTCGACATAACGTCGGGCGAGTTCATCGTCTTTGTCGGTCCGTCGGGCTGCGGCAAGTCGACCTTGCTGAGGTCCATCGCCGGGCTTGAGGAAATCACCTCCGGCGAGCTGAAGATCGCCGGCGAGGTGGTCAACGACGTGCCGCCGTCGAAGCGCGGCATCGCCATGGTGTTCCAGTCCTACGCGCTCTATCCGCACATGACCGTCTACGACAACATGGCGTTCTCGATGAAGATCGGCAAGGAAAGCAAGGCCGAGATCGACAAAAGGGTGCGGCAGGCAGCGGAGATCCTGCAGCTGACCAAATATCTCGACCGTCTGCCCAAGGCGATGTCGGGCGGCCAGCGCCAGCGCGTCGCCATCGGCCGCGCCATCGTGCGCAACCCGAAAGTGTTCCTGTTCGACGAGCCGCTTTCGAACCTCGACGCCGCATTGCGCGTTGCTACCCGCATCGAAATCGCCAAGCTCAAGGAATCGATGCCCAACACGACGATGATCTATGTCACCCACGACCAGGTCGAAGCGATGACGCTGGCCGACCGCATCGTCGTGCTGAAGGACGGCCATATCGAGCAGGTCGGCACGCCGATGGACCTCTACAAGAAGCCCGGCAATCTGTTCGTTGCCCAGTTCATCGGCTCGCCGGCCATGAACATCCTGCCGGCAACGATCGACAAGACGGGCGATCCGACCATTGTCAGCCATGTCGGCGGCCGCAAGGCGACGGTGCCGATCGCGACGCCGGCGTCCGCCAAGGGCGCGGCGGTCAGCTTCGGCGTGCGGCCGGAGGATCTGTCGGTCGCCACCGGCGCGGAATATCTGTTCGAGGGGGTGGTGGACTATGTCGAGCAGCTCGGCGAGGTCCAGCTGGTCTATGTCGACATCGGCCGCGCCGACCTGCCTCTGGTGACCAAGCTGCCCGGCAATGTCGAGGTCAAGCGCGGGGCAAAGCTGCGGCTGACCGCGGATGCCGGCGACCTGCACATCTTCGACGCCGACGGACACTCCTTCTCGCTCAAGCCCCTGGAAGTGAAGGCGGCCTGAGAGCCGGCTCCTCGTATCGGCATGAAAAAAGAGCGGCGGGCCAGGCCCCCCTTCAACAGCTTGTAGACCGGCGAACCGGTGTTCGGTACCGACGACGTGCGGGTATTGTCGACGTTGACGGTCGCCTGGTTGTCGACGGCGCTTGAGCCGACATTGTCGTTGCGGGCATAAGCACTGCCGGCGGCAATCAAAAGCGCAGCGGCAGCAAGAGCAATCTTCTTCATTTCAAGTCTCCTGAATTTCATCATGCGGCAAAGCGGCCGGTGATCCCGCCGCTCTGCGTCTTGTTCGATGTTCGACTGGGATCGTTTTCGGAAAAACTCTGAGGTCAGATCCCGATCGGCTGTTAGCGGTTGCCGAAGAGGTTACGGTCGGCGCCCTGTGCAGGGGCCTGAGCAGCCGAATCCGACTTCACGATAGCAGCGGTATGGCCGCTGTCGGTCGACGTAACCGCAGGCTGGTTCGAACCATTGGAACTGTAATTGTCGCTACCAGCGAAGGCGCTGCCGGTGATGGCCAAAACGGCGGCGGCAGTAAGGATGATCTTTTTCATTTTTAGTACTCCAGTTTGTCTGTCCGTCTAGCGGCGTGTCCTGGGAGGATTTCGCGTCGTTCGGACAGCCCCGATGTGGGAAAGCCATAGGCTGGTTTCCAATCACGAAGTTGTTCCGTGTGGACCACGACTCTGCACCTTGAAATTGTGCCAGAGAGTTCCCTCATGGTGCTTTATTGCATTGTTTTCAGATAGTTATGTCGAACCGAGCGGTTCGCTCCGGTGTCAGCTTTCGGGCCGTCGTTCACACCGTCCTGCACGCATTGTCAACAGAAACGAACCGTTCGGTTCGATTTTAGAGATCGCTAATAGTAACTTTTCGATACTGTTAACCTATTTTGCCGGCGCAGGGGGCTGGATTCGAAGCGATTCGAAACGGCGAGGATCGCTTCCCAAGACAGGATTTCAGCCGTTCAGTCGTCGGCTGAAGCGCATGCCGCGCGTGTCGCGCCGCATGGATACGATGTCGCTTTCATGCCGATGTCGCGATCGCTGCCGTGGTTAGATGATCACATCTCAGGTGCCGCTTCGTGACGACGCAGCGGAGAATTGGGAAGCCGGTCAGAATCCGGCGCTGCCCCCGCAACGGTGGTGGAGTTCAAGTCGCAACGGGAGACCACTGGGCAACAGCCTGGGAAGGTGTCGCGATGGTCCGCAAGGACAACTCCAGAGCCCGGAAACCAGCCCGAGATGCTTGAACTCGACTGATCGCGGTGGGCGGTCAAGAGGTGGGTAGCGCATGTCCGGCGGCTTGCCGGCCTGCGGCCGATCCTTCCTCCATCACCACCAAGTTCAGTCCTTAAACCACGAGGACGGAACTATGGATGCGCGCAACGATATGCTGAGGCTCTTGAATGGCCGCAAGCAAGGCTTTTCGCTGGAACAGCCCTTCTACACCGACCCGGACTATTTCAAGCTCGATATGGAGCTGATCTGGTATCGCGACTGGCTGTTCATCGGCCATGATTGCGAGCTGCCGAAGCCCGGCAGCTATATTACCGTTCAGATCGGCGACTATCCGGTGGTTCTGGTCCGCGACCAGAAGGGCAACATCAACGCCTTTCACAATTCCTGCCGCCATCGCGGCAGCCGCGTCTGCAACACCGAGAAAGGCACGGCGGCAAAGCTCGTCTGCCCCTATCACCAGTGGACCTACGAGCTGGATGGCCGGCTCTTGTTCGCCCGCCAGATGGCCGAGGGTTTCGACAAGAGCCAGTTCGGCCTGAAGCCGGTCGCCTGCGAAAGTGTGGCCGGTTACATCTTCATCTGCCTGGCGAAAGAACCTGCCGACTTCGCGCCGATGCGCGCCATGATCGAGCCCTACCTCAAGCCGCATCGGCTGAATGAAGCCAAGATCGCTTTCGAATCGACCATCGTCGAGAAGGGTAACTGGAAGCTGGTCTGGGAAAACAACCGCGAGTGCTATCACTGCGCCGGCAACCATCCCGAGCTCTGCAAGACCTTCCCGGAAGCGCCGACGGTGACCGGCGTGCAGGGCGCCGACAGCGATCCGGAGATGCTGGCGCACTGGGCAAAATGCGAAGCGGCGGGCCTGCCGAGCAAATTCCGTATCGATCCGGCCGGGCAGTACCGCGCCACCCGCGCGCCGCTGCTGCGCGATGCGGTCAGCTATACGATGACGGGAAAGCGCGCGGTGACGAAGAATCTGTCCGACACCGTTGCCGCCGACCGCATCGGCACCTTGATGCACTATCACTATCCGACGACCTGGAACCACATCCTGATCGACCATGCGGTCACTTTCCGGGTTCTGCCGATCAGCGCCACCGAAACCGCGGTGACGACAAAGTGGCTGGTGCACAAGGATGCCGTCGAGGGCGTCGACTACACCATCGACGAACTCATTCATGTCTGGACCGAGACCAACGACCAGGACCGCCGCATCGTCGAGGAAAACGCCTTCGGCATCCTGTCTCCCGCCTATGAGCCGGGTCCCTATTCGGAGCTGCATGAGGGCGGCGTGATCCAGTTTGTCGAATGGTACGCAGCCTTCATCGGTCCGCGCCTCGCCGAAGGCGGCCGGCCGGCGCTGCGCAGCGTGGCGTGAGCTCAAGCAGGCGAAGAAGGACCAGAGGATGAATGCGATGACGGATCTTGGCCTCTATCGCCATCTCGACCAGATGGCGCCGTGGAACGACAGGCTGCAGGTGCTGGAAGTGATCGGCGTCGCCGACGAGGCGCCTGACGTAAAGACCTTCACCTTTCGCTCCGACAACCAGACCTGGTTCCGCTACCAGCCGGGCCAGTTCTTGACGCTGGAACTGCCGACGCCGGACGGGCCGCTGATGCGCACCTACACGCTGTCGTCGTCGCCGTCGCGGCCATTCTCGATCGCGGTGACGGTGAAGGCGCAGGCCGGCAGCATCGGCACGCGCTGGATGTTCGACCATCTGGTGCCCGGCTCGCACGTCAAGGCCTATGGGCCGGCCGGCGACTTCTCACTGCACAGCCACCCAGCGGCTAAATATCTGTTCATTTCGGCCGGCTCCGGCGTGACGCCGATGATGTCGATGCTGCGCTGGCTGAACGACTGCGCGCCATGGACAGATGTCGGCTTCGTCAATTGCGCGCGGCGTGCGGAAGAGATCATCTTCCGCAAGGAACTCGAACTGCTCGGCGGCCATATGCCCGGCCTATCGCTCGGCTTCATGATCGAGGAACGCTCGAGCCGTGAAGGCTGGTACGGTCATATGGGCCGCATCGACGCGATCCGGCTGCCGCTGCTGGCGCCCGACTTCCGCGAACGCGAGATCTTCTGCTGCGGCCCCGATCCGTTCATGCGCGCCGTGCGCGGCATGCTGGATGCCGCCGGCTTCGACATGACGAAATACCATCAGGAGAGCTTTGCCGCGCCTGCGGTGGAGGAAGTCCCGGCGCCGTTTGCCTCACCCGCCGAAGACGGCACTGCTGTCCCTGGCGAAGCCGTGACGCCGATCCGCTTCTCGCTTTCGGAGGTCGACGCGGACTGCGTCGCCGGCCAGACCGTGCTGCAGACAGCGCGCAGCTCGGGTGTGCGGATACCTGCGGCCTGCGAGTTCGGCCTGTGCGGCACCTGCAAGGTGAAGAAGGTCTCCGGCGCTGTCGAGATGAGCCACAATGGCGGCATCCTCGACCACGAGATCGATGACGGCTTCATCCTTGCCTGCTGCTCGAAACCGTTGTCGGCGCTCGAGATCGAGGCCTGAGCGGCGCCGACATCGCCGCAACTGGTCACGAGGCGCAGGCATGGCGCTCGCGGGTCTTAGTCTTGCCAAGCAAGGGCCAACTGATCTAGACGCACCTTTGGAAGGGCCTGCCAGACCGTGAACCGGGGGCGATCCCTTCAGGGGCGTCCGCGACGGGGATAGAGCGATGCAGCAGCGGGTCTACGCGATCGTCGCTGTCGCCCGGGCGCGCGAGGCGGGCATTGTACTGACCATGCTCGACGAGGTCCTGGCCTTACGCCGCTCTCTCGACGTCGTAAGGCTGGCCATGCAAACGCGGGCAGGGAAGAAGACCGAGTGATGGCCAAGGCTCTTCGCCGCATCGGCCGCCGGTTTCCGGACTATGGGTGGTCATGGCCCACAGGCGGCCTCGACCAGCTGCTAAAGGCCGCATTGTTGCCTGATGAAGAGGCGGCCGGCCGTTACGCTGCGCGTTGGCTCGATGACAACGACATCGACCATGTCTCCTTCCGTGAACATCGGCTGCTGGCGGCGATCTCCGACAGGTTTGGCCGCAAACTCGCCGGCCACCCGGCGCATCCACGCCTTGTCGGCCTGCAAAAGATGCTGTGGACCAAATCGCGGCTGGCGATGCGTGAGGCCGAGCCTGCCCTTCAGGCCATGGTCGGTGCCGGCTGCGCGGTCATGCTGATCAAGGGCGCCAGCCGCATCGCGGTGAACGCATCGGCGCAGCGCGGCCGGGTGGCGCACGACATCGACATATTGGTGCGCCCGCAAGACATGCTCGCCGCCTTCGACGTGCTGACGCAGCGCGACTGGCAGATCGCAACCGGCGTCAGCCCGCAGTTCCTGCGCACCAGGCTGGCGTCGTTGCGATCGATGAATTTCTTCAAGGGTAATTTCGGCGATATCGACCTGCACCAGCAGGCCTATGACGGATCGCAGCAAAGCGCGGAAGATGATCTGGCGATCTGGCAGCGGGCGCGGTTTGCCGAGTTCAACGGCGTCCGCCTGCTCGTCCCATCACCTGCCGACCGCATGACGCTCGCCATCGCGCATGGCGGCCTCGATGCCCATACCCACAGCGACTGGCTGGTCGACTGCGCCGTCGCCATCCAGGGCGGCGAGGTCGACTGGGACGTATTTGCCGACATCGTCGCCAGGCGCCACCTGGCCGTCGCCGCGGCGGTGGCGCTGTCCTACCTCAGCCTGGAGATCGGCATTGCGGTGCCACCGGGCGAACTCGCACGAACGGTAGCGAGCGCCGATCGCGCCGGCCTGTCGCGCTGGTCCTCGGTCTTGCAAGCCAAGCCACGCACCGATTTCGGTGGCCTCGTCTGGCTGTCGCGCGGCTTTGCCAAGCAACTGCGCCTGAAACGCAAGAAAGGCCGCCTGCAGCAGCCGGCAGCAACCGTCTGGCGCGGCAAGCCGGTCTTGCGCAGGGCAAAGCCGGCGCCGGCGGCCTTTGCGCTTTCGCAGGCTCTGCCGTCTCCGAACATGGCTGGCGAGATGATGCTGGACGTCACCGTCAGGATCGTCGTTCCGCCGGTGCGCCGCCGAATCGAAATGGAGATCAATGCCGGCGGCCAGCATGTCGCCCGCCTGCGCTCGCTGGTGATCAGCCGCGCCGGCGGGGAAAAGGTGCTGCATTTTCGCGGTCGGGTTAGCCTGGGGGAGGCCGGCCGGGCGCTGATGCTCGAAGCCCGGCCGTCACGCCAGTTCCGCACCTGGGACAATGAGGCCGAAATCGCCGCCTATGGCGCATTGCCGTTCCAATTGCTGTCGGCACGGTTTTCGCCAACCCGCTAGAGCAATTCCAGGAAAAGTGTGGGCGGTTTTCCCGGGAAAAGCGCGGAGCGCTTTCCCTTGGGAATTGCGTAAAAACAAAGACATATCTGTTCAGACGCCGTAGCGCTCGGTGCGGATGATGTCCGCTGATATGCCGGCGTCGATCAGCGCCTGGGCGGCCGCCGAGACAAAGGCGTTCGAGCCGCAGACGAAGGCGAGCGTCGGCGGTTGCGGCAGCCGCGCCAGCGCCTGCATCACCATTGCCGTGTCGATACGCCTCGAATAGTCGGACGGGCGCCGTGCCGCCTCACGCGTCAGCGTCAACACGAGGTCGAAACCGTCGCGGTGGTCGTCGAGACCGATCAACTCGTCACGGAAGATCACCTCATCCCAGACCCGCACCGAAAACATCAGCGCGACCGGCTCCGCCGATTTGCGCAAGGTCCGGTGACGCACCATCGCCATCAGCGGCACCACGCCGGAACCGCCGCCGACCAGAAGCAGCGGCCCGCCATCGCTGTCGGACCAGACGAAATGCCCGCCAAGCGGTCCGCGCAGCTCGATCTCATCGCCGACCGCCGCCACCTCGTGGAAAAAGGGCGAGACCTCGCCGTCGTCGAGTTTTTCGATCGCCAGCTCGATCGTGGCGCCGCTTTCCGGCGCCGAGGCGATGGAATAGGAGCGGCGCGCCTGGTAGCCGTCAGGCGCCGTCAGCCTGACGTCGACATGCTGTCCGGCGCGATAGGCAAAAGGCCGCGACAGCGCAAAAAAGAAACTGGTGACGCGCGGCGTGCGCTTTTCGATCCGGGTGATTTTCGCCGTCTGCCAGGGAGATTGCGGCGCTTCGCTCATGGATCGCCGCTATAGCGCTGTTCGCGCCACGGATCGCCATAGATGTGATAGCCGCGCAATTCCCAGAAGCCCGGCTCGTCACGCTCGGTGAATTGCAATCCGTTCAGCCATTTGGCCGACTTCCAGAAATAGAGATGCGGCACCAAAAGCCGCGCCGGACCGCCATGGTCCGGCGTGATCGGCTTACCTTCGTAGAGCAGCGCCACCATCGCCTTGCCGGTGGTGAGATCCTTGGCCGGCACATTTGTGGTGTAGCCGTCGAACCCATGTGCCAGCAGGAAGCCGGTCGGCGCTTCGATGCCGGCATCGGCGAGAATGTCGTCGACCAGCACGCCTTGCCAGGCGGTGTCGAACTTGGTCCAGGCGGTGACGCAATGGATGTCGCGAGTCATCTTGGTCAAGGGCAGCGCGTTGAACTCGGCCCAGTTCCACTTCTTGATCGGGCGCGGCCCGTGCTTGAGCGTGAACGACCAGTCCTCGGTGCGCACCCGCGGCGTCGGCCCCGCCGACAGCACCGGAAAACCCTGTTCCAGATACTGCCCGGGCGGGATGCGCGCATCGGTCTCGGTTGGAGGCTTTCGACTAGAGAAAAAACCGCGAGTGGCCATCGGGACTTGTCCGTTTGCTGCGAGCCGAGCTGCCGCAGTGTTCTCGAAGATATCTCGGCGGGCAACAGGAATTTTGGCGGCGCGGTACGGCAGGCCTGCCGGTGGTTCCGGCGAGCCTGCCGCATCATGTGCCTCAGCCGGCGGCGAAAGGTACGGCGACGAAGATCTGCGCGTCGCCACGGTCGACCAGAAGCAGCACCGACTTCCGGCCCGACTTGCCGGCCTCGGCGATCGCCTGGTTGGCTTGCCTTGCGTTGCGCACTGGCAACTGGTCGACGGCGACGATGACATCGCCCGGCTGCAGGCCGGCATTGGACGCCGCCTTGTCCGGATTGACCCGCTCGACCACGGCGCCACGCTGGTTGGCCGCCAGGTTCAGCTCCTCGCGGATATCGGGCGTGAGGTCGGTCAGGCCGAGGCCGAGCGAGGGCACGCGCAGCGCCTGGCCGGCCGAGGGCCTTTGATTGTCGCCCTCGGTGGAGGCCGTCTTCACATCGTCACTGTTGCGGCCGACATCGGCGGAGATCTGCACGGTCTTGCCACCGCGCCAGACATCGAGCGTTTCCTTCGCGCCGGGCGCGACATCGGCGACGGCACGCGACAGGTCCTTGGGGTCCTTGATCGGCACTCCGGCGAAGCTGGTGATGACATCACCAGTTTTGATCCCGGCCTTTGCCGCCGGCGATCCCTGAGTGACGTCGGAAACCAGCGCGCCGCCGGGATGGTCGAGGCCGACGGCGCCGGCCACATCCGGCGTCACCGGCTGGATCTGCACGCCGAGATAGCCATATTCGATGTTGCCGCCCTTCATCAGCTTGGCGACGACCTTCTGCGCCTGGTCCGACGGAATGGCGAAGCCGACGCCGACGCTGCCGCCGTTCGGTGAAAAGATCGCCGTGTTGATGCCGACGACATTGCCGCTGACATCGACCAGCGGGCCGCCGGAATTGCCGTGGTTGATCGGCGCGTCGATCTGGATGAAATCATCGAAAGGCCCGCTGTCGAGGTCGCGGCCGCGTGCCGAAACGATGCCTGCTGTGACCGTGGTGCCGATGCCGAACGGGTTGCCGAAGGCGAGTATCTGGTCGCCCGGCATGAGTTTGTCGGAATCGCCCCATTTGACGGTCGGCAAAGGCTTGCCGGACTTGACCTTGAGCACCGCGAGGTCGTTCTTGGCGTCGCGGCCGACCAACGTGGCGGGAAGCTCGGTGCCGTCGTCGAGCGTTACCTTGATCGACGTGGCGCCGTCGACGACATGGTTGTTGGTCACGATGGTGCCGTCGGCGCCGACGATGAAGCCGGAGCCGAGGGCCTCAGTGCGCTGTGCCTGTTGCTGCGGCGGCGTTTTCGGCATGGGTATGCCCTGATCACCAAAAAACTGGCGGAATTGTTCGTCGAAAGGCGAGCCGCCGCCGTCGAAGGGAGACTCCTCGCCCATGGTTTGCGGCTGTGCCTTCATCACCGTGGTGACCGTCACTACCGCCGGCTTGTCGGTCGCCACGATCGGAGCGAACGAGCCGTTGGGCGCCGTTATGCCGGCAACAGGGGTCTGGGTCGTCGCAACGGCGTTGCTGGCACTTTCGGCGAAAGACACGACGAAGGGGGATATGATCAGCGCAGCGCCCAGCAAGGCCGCGACGCGATGTCTGCGAAGGATGTCTGACATGGTCGTTTGTCCGGGCGAGAGGTGATCCGGCGCCGTGGCCGTTCGCGGGGAAATCAGCCATCCGGCGTGTCGACGGTCGCGGTTGCCCGTCTCGCCTGGCATGGCAGCGGACCGGATCGACAACCCTGCATCTAGGGCAGAGATCGGCCCGATTTAGGGTTTTTGCGCTATCTTACGAAGATTTAATATCCGGGGCTGCGCCTGGCCAAGATCAAACCCCACCGGCCCGCCTGAGATAGGCGGTGGCGATCTCGCGCATCCGATTGCCGTCGAAGCTCGGCCCATGGCCGCCATGGCCGAGCCGAACGGGCAGATCGAGCAGCCTGCGCATGGTGTGGCGATAGTCGGAGCGCGACGAGTCCGGCAGGTCGTCCATCAGCATGGAATCGTAGATGGCGTCGCCGGCAAAGAACAGGCCATCGGCCTCATCGAACAGCGCGATCGAGTCCGGCGAATGTCCGGGAAGATGCAGCACGCGGAACTGCCGGTCGCCGAGATCGACGATGTCGCCCTCGTCCAGCGTGCGCGTCAACGGTGCCGGCGGGATCTTGTAATCGGCCGCCGTCCAGCCCGGTGCCGGCAGTTTCGAGACGGCGCCGTCGAGATTGTTGAACATGTAGGCGTAGGTCACCGCCTCGTTCATGGTCTCGAAATGTTCGGCACTGTGCTTCGGCCCGGCCCGCAGCGGAAACTCGTGCAGCGAGCCGACGTGATCGAGATGGATGTGGGTGGCCACAACGATCAGCGGCTTGCCCTTAGGCGTGTCGATCTGCGGCGCCAGTGGGCAAATGCCCATGCCGGTGTCGACAAGAAGGTCGGCATCGCGGCCTTTGAGGTGCCAGATGTTGGCGCGCACGAAATCGTGCACGAACGGCTCGGTCAGCATCGTTGTATTGGCATCGATGACGGTCTTGCCGAACCAGTCGCCGACGACACGCTCACCCATGAAACCGCCGCCCACGACGGGCCCGTCAGACGAATGGCTTTCCGACCTTGTATTTTTCCGGCACCAGCCGCTTCAAATAGGCCATGCCGGCCTCCGACAGCTGGTTGACGTCGGGCTTCATGAAATCGTCCGGCATATGGCGCGTCTTGCCGGCGACGTTCTTCAGCGGCACCTTCTTCAGTACCGTTTTGCTGCCGTCATATTGCAACGCCACCGAGCCGCCGCCTTCTCCGGCAACCGCAACCGCGAACGCGCCGGCATCGAAGGCCTCCTGCGCGTCGACGGCGCTGATCGCGCCGATATAGCCGCGCGGCATATAGCCCAATGCGTCGACACGGGCGCGCTTGCCCGGCAGGCCTTCGGCTAGCGCCCGTTCGAGCGCCGCCGGCAGGTCGCTGCCCGACAGTTTGACGTTGCCATGGGCATCGCGCTCGAGCTTGTCCGGCGGCACCAGGCTTTCGACCAGCGCCTTGCCGTCGGCGGTGCTGACGCCCTCGGAGACGGCGACGATGCAGCGCTTGTGGCGGTCGAGCGAGGCGCGCACGTCGTCGATGAAGCCGGCGGCCGAGAACGGTCGCTCCGGCACGTAGACCAGATGCGGGCCGCTGTCGGGATCGAGCTGCCAGGCGGCAGCAGCGGCGGTGAGGAAGCCGGCATGGCGGCCCATGACGATGCCGACATAGATGCCGGGCAGCGCGCGGAAATCGAGATCGACGGACAGGAAGGCGCCAGCAACGAATTCGGCCGCCGAGATGAAGCCCGGCGTGTGGTCGTTTTCCTCGAGATCATTGTCGATGGTCTTTGGCGCATGGACGAAGGCAATGCTGCCGCCGGCGGCGTCGGTCAGGATCTGCTGCGTACCCGACGTGTCGTTGCCGCCGATATAGATGAAGGCGTCAGCGCCGGCCTTCTTCAGGCCGTTGAGGATGACCTCGCAATAGGCCGCATCCGGCTTGTCGCGCGTCGAGCCGAGGGCGGCACTCGGCGTACCGGCGATCAGTCGCAGACGATCCTCGGGGATAGCGGAGAGGTCGACATAGTTGCCGTCACGAATGCCGCGCACGCCGTGGATCGAGCCCAGCACCTTGGCGCCGGGATGGCGCTTGCGGATTTCCAGCGTGGCGCCGACGACCGTCTGGTTGATGACGGCGGTCGGGCCGCCACCCTGCGCGATAACAAACGTTCCAGCCATGCTTGATGTCTCCCGGCGTGATGGTTTTCAAGGCACCTTGGCCTAGCTTGCCGCATCGCGCAACGGGAGTTTCCAGCGGGGCTAACACGCCGCAGAGGGATCAGACAACGACGACCGGGTTCTTCTTGGAAACGCGGCTGTAGAGGTCGATGATGTCCTGGTTGATCAGGCGCACGCAGCCCGACGACATCGCCTGGCCGATGCTTGCCCATTCCGGCGAACCGTGGATGCGGTAGCCGGTGTCCTTGCCGTCCTGGTAGATGTAGAGGGCGCGGGCACCGAGCGGATTGGTGAGGCCACCGGGCTGGCCGTCTTGCCACTTCACCAGTTCCGGCTTGCGCTGGATCATTTCCGGCGGCGGCGTCCAGACCGGCCATTCCTTGCCGTACTGGATGTTGGCGCGGCCCGACCAGCGGAAGCCGTCCTTGCCGATGCCGACGCCGTAGCGGATGGCGTCGCCGCCCTCCTGCACGAGATAGAGCTTACGCTCCTGCAGATGGACGACAATGGTGCCGGGCGCCTCGCCGGTCTCGTTGACGACGATCTGGCGGCGGAACTCCGGCTTGACCTTCTGATAGGGCACGGCCGGCACTTGGAAACCGCCATCGGTGAGCGCGGCGTACATGACGTCGGGGCCGGTGATGTTCTTGTCGACGCTGATCGCCGGGCGGATCGGTCGCACCGAGCCGGTGACCGTATCGTCCAGCTGCAATTGGGGCAGTTCGAGCGTCGAGGTGCTGCAGCCGGCCATGCCGAGCAGCGCCATGGCGCCGGCGCCTGACAGGACGAAGCGGCGGGAATAGAGATTTTCGGTTTCGATTGCGTCGCCATTTACAGGCGGCGTCACATTCTGCGGCAACTCACGCATGCACCCAAACCCTACACTGTCGGCGGGAAACACGGTCCGGCCGGATAGCAGGCAGTTTCGCCAAACATGGTTGAAAAAGGGTGAAGGTCTCACGATCGGTCTTAACCCTGTGCCGCCGTTAGCCGCAACGGCCGCGCGAAATGGCACGCCGCGCATTTTTTCAGATGGCTCTTTACATTCCCCCGGACCCGAGGATTTATCCTTTTCTTTGCGCTCAAGGAGACAAAGATGTCGTTCGAAAACTGGGCCGCCTTCGCCGCCGCCTCCACCGTCCTGCTGATCATTCCCGGCCCGACCATTCTTCTGGTCGTGTCCTATGCGCTGGGCCAGGGCTGGCGCACCGCCTTGCCGATGGCCGTCGGCGTGGCGCTGGGCGACTTCACCGCCATGACATTGTCGATGCTTGGCATCGGCGCGCTGCTGGCGGCTTCGGCAACCGTGTTCACCATCCTGAAGCTTATCGGCGCCTGCTATCTGATCTATCTCGGCATTAAACTGTTTCGTGCCGGCGGCGCTCTGAAAGCCGAGCCGCGCACCGACGCCGTCTCGGCCGCCAAGATGATGGCGCATGCCTGGCTGGTCACCGCGCTCAACCCGAAAAGCATCACCTTCTTCGTCGCCTTCCTGCCGCAGTTTCTCAACCGGGAAGCTGATTTCTGGCCGCAGATGCTGATTTTCGAGACGACCTTCCTGGCGCTCGCCTTCGCCAATGCCTTCGGCTACGCGCTGATTGCGGCACGCGCCCGCAACGTCGTGCGCAACCCCAAGGCAATCCGCATCTTCAACCGCACCGGCGGCACGCTGCTGGTCGGCGCGGGGATCGCCACGGTGGCAATGCGCTCGGGGAATTAGGTAGGATTACCAAGGCCGACGGTCGAGACTGGATTCGCCCACTGCGAAAGTCGGCGCCGCCCCTCATCTGGCTGCCGCCATCTTCTCCCCGTGAACGGGGAGAAGGACGCTGTCACCACAGATTTCGCCAATCACCAACGTTGCAGGATAAGCGGCGAGGTAGCGGCCAGCTTCTTTCTCCCCGTTCACGGCAGGGGAATCGCATATGGCGATTTTAGGCTTGAAGTTGGTTTGAGAAGGGATTCTTTGGGAAGGCAGTCTTAGCGAAGGAGCGACTGCCATTTCCAGCCTTGAGAGCTATTTCGGCGCGGTGCCTGATCCGCGCAGCCAACGCCACGCACCGGCTTGGCGACCTGATCGTGATGATGATCGCGGCAAGCCTGTGTGGCGCGACCAACGCGACTGAGTTTTCATTGTTCGCGCAAGAGCGCAAACAGGCGCTGTCGCGTTTGGCTGACACGGCTTTCGTCGCGATAAAGCAACTGTTTCCTCCGTATCCCGCAAACAACTGTCCGCAGGCTTGTTCTTCCGGTGCCGCATCGCGTCCCTCTCGATTCGCGATTTCAAGCTCCCCGCCGGGCGCCGCAATGAAGACACAATCCGCCAGATTTTACAAAGCCTATTCTGTGCCTCATGGTTGATGAACTGCGAAACTAGTTGAACTGGACTCCGGTATTGATTGGTCCAGACTTCGCTTGGCGCGCCCGCCGCCGATGCTCTAGGATCGGCGCGCAGCTGGAATTTTATGATCACCGGAGGGCCGACATGGCAGTCAGGGACGCATTCGGCCTGACCTTATCAGGCGCGACGGAGGCCGGCTTCACGCCCTACAGCCAGGCCGTCCGCGAATTGCAATGCTTCATCGGCGACCCCGTCGCTTCCGTCGATCGCGCCATTGCGGCCGACCCGGGCTTCGTCATGGCGCATGTGTTCAAGGGCTACCTGTTCGGCCTCGCCACCGAGCGCGAGGCAACGGCGATGGCCAAGGCATGCCACGAAGCTGCGCTGCCGCTTGCCGCGACAGCGCGCGAGCAGGCGCATGTGGCTGCCCTTGGCCATCTTGCCGCCGGCCGCTGGCACGAAGCCTCGCGCTTGCTCGAAGATATCGCCATCGACTTCCCGCTCGACGCGGTGGCACTGCAGACCGGGCACCAGATCGACTTCTTCACCGGCAACGCCCGCATGCTGCGCGACCGCATCGGCCGCGCCCTGCCGTCATGGCAAAAGGACATGCCTGGATACCACGCCATGCTCGGTATGCAGGCGTTCGGGCTGGAAGAGATGGGCGACTATGCACAGGCCGAGAAGTTTGGTCGCACCGCGGTCGCCATCGAGCCGCGCGACGGCTGGGGCCAACATGCCGTCGCTCACGTCATGGAGATGCAAAGCCGGCAAAGGGATGGCATCGTCTGGATGCGCGCCAATCCCGAAGCGTGGGCAAAAGAGAGCTTCCTGCAGGTGCACAATTGGTGGCATTTGGCGCTGTTCCACTACGATCTCGGCGAGACCGGCGAAGTGCTTGACCTCTATGACGGGCCGATCTACGGCACCCCGTCGGCGATGGCGCTCAATATGGTCGATGCCTCGGCAATCCTGTGGCGGCTTCATCTCGGTGGCGTCGATGTCGGCGACCGCTGGATAGCGCTCGCCGCCAACTGGCCCAAGGTCGGTGCCGGCAATTACGCCTTCAACGACGCCCATGCGATGATGGCCTTCGTCGGAGCAGGGCTCGAAGCGCCCGCCAAGACCTTGCTCGAGGCGCAGCAAGCGGCGATGCGCGGCAGTGACGACAACGCTGCCTTCACCAGGGATGTCGGCCATCCGTTGACGCTGGCGATCAAGGCCTTTGGCGAGGGCAATTACAACGAGACGGTGCGCCTGATCCGTCCCATCCGTGCCATAGCTTATCGCTTCGGCGGCAGCCATGCCCAGCGCGACGTCATCGACCTGACGCTGATCGAAGCGGCGTTGCGCGCCGGCGGCACGGCACTTGCACGGGCCTTGACGGCCGAGCGTCAACTGGCCCGGCCGGACAGTCCGCTGTCGGCGCTCTTTTCGCGGCGCGCCGCAGATTTGTCAGAGAATTGACCCGCAGCGGATCTTGTTTTAAAAACTGGCCGAGCCAGATTTTTTCGGGACCCGAAAAAATTAATGGCGATGGGAGGACTGCATGTATCTCGGCCTCGATCTCGGCACGTCGGGCGTCAAGGCGCTGCTGATCGATGCCGGGCAAACCGTCATCGGCTCCGGCCATGCTTCGCTTGACGTATCGCGGCCGCACCCCGGCTGGTCCGAGCAGAACCCCGCCGACTGGGTCCGCGCCTGCGAGACCGCCATTGCCGAGTTGAAAGCCTCGCATCCCAAAGAGCTTGCCGCGGTCAAAGGCATCGGCCTCTCCGGCCATATGCATGGCGCCACCTTGCTCGACGCCGCCGACCAGGTGCTGCGCCCCTGTATCCTGTGGAACGACACGCGCAGCCACGCCGAGGCGGCAGCACTCGACGCCGATCCGCGCTTCCGCAAGCTGACCGGCAACATCGTCTTCCCCGGCTTCACCGCGCCGAAACTCGCCTGGGTGAAGAACAACGAGCCCGCCGTCTTCGCCAAGGTGGTGAAGGTGCTTTTGCCCAAGGACTTCCTGCGATTCTGGCTAACCGGCGAGCATATGTCGGAAATGTCCGACTCGGCCGGCACCTCCTGGCTCGATGTCGGCAAGCGGCGTTGGTCAGCGGAATTGCTGGCAGCGACATCGCTCGACGAGACGCAGATGCCGTCGCTGGTCGAAGGCACGGAAAGGGCCGGAGCCTTGCGCGCCGAACTGGCCGCAAGCTGGGGCATGACATCAGGCGTCCCGGTTGCCGGCGGCGCCGGCGACAATGCGGCGTCCGCCTGCGGCATGGGCACCGTCGGCGCCGGCCATGCCTTTGTGTCGCTGGGCACATCCGGCGTGCTGTTTGCCGCCAACGCGTCCTATCTGCCTAATCCGGCCAGCGCGGTGCACACCTTCTGCCACGCGCTGCCCAACACCTGGCACCAGATGGGCGTCATCCTGTCGGCGACGGATTCGCTCAATTGGCTGTCGGAGATATCAGGCAAGAAAGCCGGCGAGTTGACCGCCGAACTCGGCGAGACGCTGAAGGCGCCGAGCGGGGTGTCGTTCCTGCCCTACCTCTCGGGCGAGCGGACGCCGCACAATGATTCCGCTATTCGCGGCGCCTTCACCGGGCTGGCGCATGAATCCAGCCGCGCGGTGTTGACACAAGCGGTGCTTGAGGGCGTTGCCTTCGCCTTCCGCGACAGTCTCGAAGCTTTGAAGACGGCCGGCACTACGCTGACGCGGGTGACCGCGATCGGCGGCGGCTCGCGCTCGCGCTACTGGCTGAAGGCGATCGCCACCGCGCTGCAGATGCCGGTGGATATTCCGGCAGACGGCGATTTCGGCGCCGCCTTTGGGGCGGCAAGGCTTGGGCTGATCGCGGCGACGGGGGCTGATCCGCTCAGCGTCTGCACGGCGCCGAGGACGGATGCGACGATCGAACCGGAGTCCGCCTTGGGCGGCGCCTATGCCGATGCCTATCAGCGCTACCGGGCGCTCTATCCGGCGATCAAGGACGCCACGGCGTGAGTAGGCGCGAGGCACCCCCCTCTGCCCTGCCGGGCATCTCCCCCTCAAGGGGGGAGATCGGCAGGCTTAGCAATGCCTCATCTCTTTCCACGTTGGTCGTTGGCGAAGGTCCGCGTGACAGCCAATCTCCCCCCTTGAGGGGGAGATGGCCGGCAGGCCAGAGGGGGGCGGCTCGCACCCCTCCTCATCAGTTAACCTCACTGCGCCGGCACCTTGTCCAGAAATCCGGTGACGCTCTTCAGGCGGCCGTTCTCGATGATGCCGATATCGGTGCCTTCGATAACCGATGGAATGCCTTCCGGCCCGAGGTTCCACGAGAAGCGGATCGTGTCGGCGAACCCGTCCGGCTTGCCCTTCAGCGAGAACCGGAAGCCGGCAAAGCGCTGCTGCACGCCATCGATGAGCGCGGCAACACCGGCATGGCCGTCGCCCTGCATCAGCGGATCGCGGTAGCTGACGTCTTCGGTGAACGTCGCCCTGAGCAATTCGGTGCGGCGACCCGCATCGGCCTCGTTCCAGGCGGTGATGTAGTTTTGGGCGATCGTGTTGAGGTCGGTCATGGTCTGTCTCCTTGGTTGAGTGGCTTTGACATGACCCTTTTCGATCAGCGCCGGCGTGAAACCAATTACGCCTGAGGTAATGGCGGCAGAACTTTGTGAGAGGACAGAAATCATGAGCAGCGGATTTTTCGGCGACATCCAGAAGATCAAGTATGAAGGACCGGATTCGACCAATCCGCTGGCCTACCGGTTCTACAACCCCGACGAGGTCGTCGCCGGCAAGCGGCTGGAAGAACATCTGCGCTTTGCTGTCGCCTACTGGCATTCCTTCGCCTGGCCGGGCGGCGACCCCTTCGGCGGCCAGACTTTCGACCGTCCCTGGTTCCCCAAGGCGGGCGGCGTCGACACGATGGAACTGGCCAAGCTCAAGGCAGACGTCGCCTTCGAGATGTTCTCGCTGCTCGGCGCGCCCTATTTCTGCTTCCACGACGCCGATGTGCGGCCCGAGGGCAAGGATTTTTCCGAAAGTGCGGCGCGGCTCGACGAGATCGCCGACTATTTCGCCGCCAAGATGAAGAAGACCGGCGTCAAGCTGCTCTGGGGCACGGCGAACCTGTTCTCCAACCGCCGCTTCATGTCGGGTGCCGCCACCAATCCCGATCCGGATGTCTTTGCCTATGCGGCGGCGACGGTGAAAAGCTGCATCGACGTCACCAAGCGGCTGAAGGGCGAGAACTATGTGCTGTGGGGGGGGCGCGAGGGCTATGAGACGCTGCTCAACACCGACCTTGCGCGCGAGCAGGAGCAGGCCGGCCGTTTCCTCAGCCTCGTCGTCGACTACAAGCACAAAATCGGTTTCAAGGGCACGATCCTGATCGAGCCGAAGCCGCAGGAGCCGACCAAGCACCAGTATGATTACGACGTCGCCACGGTCTACGGCTTCCTCAAGCGCTTCGGGCTGGAGAAAGAAGTAAAACTCAACATCGAGCAGGGCCACGCCATCCTCGCCGGCCATTCCTTCGAGCACGAGCTGGCGTTGGCCAATGCGCTCGGCGTCTTCGGCTCGATCGACATGAACCGCAACGACTACCAGTCCGGCTGGGACACCGACCAGTTCCCCAACAATGTGCCGGAGATGGCGCTGGCCTACTACCAGGTCCTGCAGGCCGGAGGCTTCAAGACCGGCGGCACCAATTTCGACGCCAAGCTGCGCCGCCAGTCGCTCGATCCGCAGGATCTGCTGATCGGCCATATTGGCGGCATGGATTCCTGCGCACGCGGCCTCAAAGCCGCGGCCCGCATGGTCGAGGACAAGGCGCTGTCAGGCCCGCTTGCCGAACGCTATGCCGGCTGGAATTCGGCCGAGGCCAAGGCGATGCTGTCGGGCAAGCGCTCGCTGGAGGATATCGCCGAGCGCGTTGTAAAGAAGAAGATCGAGCCGCAGCCGCGCTCCGGCCGCCAGGAGCTGCTGGAGAACATCGTCAACCGCTACGTCTGAAGGCGGAAAACCGATTCGCACTGCGTAAGGGGCGGCAGGATGAACACCCCTGCCGCCTTGGAATGCTTTGTGCGGCAGCCCTCTTCCGGCGACATGGTTTTGCCCTTTGTCGCCCCTCAATGACCTCGCTCTTGCCTTCAAACTGCCGTCACGTATCTCGTATAAGAGTGCCGTCGTGGCGGGTGAAAAGGAAGGAGGCGAACCGATGATGCAACACGAACGCGAAATCGACGCCCTACTCTCATCCGGTGAGACCGGATCGATCATCGACCGGCTGATGGCGTTGCCGAGGCCGACCGACAATGTGAAAAACGAATGGGATCGCGCTGTCAGCAGCCGCTTCGAAGTCCGGCTGGCGAGGCAGATGCGTTCGCAGATGGACGCCGGCGGCGATCGACAGAACGCCGCGTAGTCCCCTGGATATGATTATCGTCGGCGCAGCCTGACCGGGGCTTCGCCAAAAGCTCTTGAAAACGCTCTGGAAAATGCCGCGGCGGACGAGAACCCCGTCCGCCCGGCAATATCCGCCATGGCGATCCTCGTGTCGACCACCAGCCGCCGCGCCGCGCCCAGCCGCAGCCTGAGATAATAGGCGCCGGGCGTCTCGCCGATCGACTTGCGGAAAATGCTCTCCAATGTCCGCGCCGTCACCCCGGCGCGTTTTGCCACCGCATCGATGGTCAGCGGCTGGTCGACATGCGATTCCATCAGCCTGATCGCCTGCGCCAGACGCGGATCGTAGCCGTCGAGTCGGCCGAGCGAGACCAGCGGCTGCGCGTCGGTCGCGGCGCGGGCCTGGTCGTAGATGAACGAACTTGCCACATCCAGCGCCACGGCCATACCAAGCCGGGTGCGAATCAGGTGCAGCATCAGATCCAAGGTCGGCGACGCCCCGCCTGTGGTAAAGACCGGCCCGTCTATAATGTATCGGTCGGGGCGCACGTCGACGCCCGGGAAGGCGGACGAAAAATCCTCCATGTCCTCCCAGTGGGTGGTGGCGCTACGTCCTTCCAGCAAGCCGGCACGCGCCACCAGCCATGTGCCCGCCTCGACGCCGCCGCAGGCGCGGGCCGCCCGCGCCGCGCGGCGCAGGCCGGCGAGCAAGGCTGACGTGGCATAGTTCTGCGTACCGAAGCCCGCGACCACGACAAGGACATCGGTCGGTTCCGTCGCATCGAACCGGCCGCTGACCGCCACGGGCAGGCCGCACGTGGTGACCGGCGCCTCGCCGGTGACCGAGACCAGTTTGAAATCGAACAGCGTCTCGCCGACGATGCGGTTGGCGGCACGCAGCGGATCAACGGCGCATGCCACGCACATGATCGATGCTCCGGAAAACACCAGCAGCGTAACCTTGAGCGGCGACTGCTCGGAGCGAAAGATTGTCGTTTTTTCGTTTTTTATCATGCCACCTTCGTAAAGCGCAAAGCAGTCTGCCGCAAGTCGAGCAATGTTGTGCTCTGTTTTGACTGGGAGGAGAATTCCATGCCGCTTGCGATGAACCGTGAGGTTTTCATTACCTGTGCAGTAACCGGCTCCGGTGGTTCGCAGGACCGCTCGCCGCACGTGCCGCGCTCGCCCAAGCAGATCGCCGATTCGGCGATCGATGCGGCCAAGGCCGGCGCTGCGATCGTCCACTGCCATGTCCGCGACCCCGAAACCGGCAAGCCGCGCCGCGATGTGCATCTCTACCGCGAGGTGACCGAGCGCATCCGCGACGCCAATGTGGATGTGGTGCTCAACCTCACCGCCGGGATGGGCGGCGACATGGTGTTCGGTTCACCCGAAGCGCCGTTGCCGCTCAACGAAAAAGGCACCGACATGGGCGGCGCCACCAACCGCATGGAACATGTGCGCCAGTGCCTGCCGGAAATCTGCACGCTGGATTGCGGCACGATGAACTTCGCCGAAGCCGACTATGTCATGACCAACACGCCCGGCATGCTGCGCGCCATGGGCGGCATGATGACGGCGCTCGGCGTCAAGCCGGAGATCGAAGCCTTCGACACCGGCCATCTCTGGTTCGCCAAACAATTGGTCGAGGAAAAGGTGCTGAACCCCGATGCGCTGGTGCAGCTCTGCATGGGCGTGCCGTGGGGCGCGCCGGACGACCTCAACACCTTCATGGCGATGGTCAACAATGTGCCGTCGACCTGGAACTGGTCGGCCTTCGCCATCGGCCGCAACCAGATGGCCTATGCCGCAGCAGCGGTTCTGGCCGGCGGCAATGTCCGCGTCGGGCTCGAAGACAATCTCTGGCTCGACAAGGGTGTGCTGGCGACCAACGCGCAGCTGGTCGAGCGTGCCGCCAGCATCGTCACAAATCTCGGCGCCAGTATCCTTGGGCCGGAAGAAGTGCGCAAGAAGCTCAATCTGACGAAGCGCGCGCCAGTCTGAGCAAGGGTAGCCAGAAATCGGTTAAGGAGGAGCCGCCGATGAAGACCGTGAAGTTCACCGCCATGAAGGATGGCGACCGCGAGGATTACGCCTTCCTTACCGAGCACGAGATCGACTATGCGGCGAAGACCGGCGAACGGCTGCTCGACGCGCTGGTCCAGCTCGACGAGGGCCTGTCCGGCTACAAGATCACCCGGCTTGGCCATTCGCTGCAGGCGGCGACGCGCGCCTGGCGCGACGGCGCCGACACCGACTGGATCGCCTGCGCAATGCTGCACGACATCGGCGACATCTATGCGCCCTACAATCACGACGAATACGCGGCTTCGATCCTGAAACCCTTCGTGCGCGAGCAATGCACCTGGGTGGTGGAGAAACACGGCGACTTCCAGCGCCTCTACTTTGCTCATCATCTCGGCGGCAACCGCCATGCGCGCGACCGCTTCGCCGGCTATGCCTATTTCGACGATTGCGACCAGTTCTGCGAACGCTGGGACCAGTCGAGCTTCGACCCCGACTACGACACGCTGCCGGTCGAATTCTTCCGGCCCTTCGTGCTCGAAGTCTTTGCCCGCAAGGCCTACGACGCTTCCGTCATCCGCGCCGGCGAGCGTGTGCCTCTCATCGACCCTCAAACAGCCAAGACAAGAACCGGAGCCTGACCATGAGCGTCATCAACAAGGCGGCTGCCATTGGCGGCGGTGTCATCGGCGCCGGCTGGGTGGCGCGGCTGCTGCTCAACGGCATCGACGTGTCGATCTTCGATCCCGATCCGGAGGCGTCGCGCAAGGTCTCGGAAGTGATGAAGGGCGCGCGCCGCGCGTACAAGCAGATGGTTCCCGGCGGCTTGCCTAGGGAAGGCACGCTGACCTTCGCCAAGACCATCGCCGAGGCGGTGGCAGATGTCGATTTCATCCAGGAAAGCGTGCCGGAACGGCTCGACCTGAAACATCGCGTGCTGGCCGAGATCGATCTCTATGCGCCGGCCAACGCCATTGTCGGTTCGTCGACTTCCGGCATCAAGCCGACCGACATGCAGGTGGCGATGAAGAAGCATCCGGAGCGGCTGGTTGTCGGACATCCCTTCAACCCGGTCTATCTCTTGCCGCTGGTCGAGATCGTTGGCGGCGAGCAGACGTTCCCCGAGGCGATCGAAGTCGCGAAGGAAATCTATGCCTCGATCGGCATGAAGCCGGTGGTGATCCGCAAGGAGATCGAGGCCTTTGTCGGTGACCGCCTGCTGGAAGCGGCCTGGCGCGAGGCACTGTGGCTGATCAAGGACGGCATCTGCACGGTCGAGGAACTCGACGACATCATGCGCTATGGCTTCGGCCTGCGCTGGGCGCAGATGGGCATGTTCCAGGTCTACCGCGTTGCCGGCGGCGAAGCTGGCATGCGCCACTTCATGGCGCAGTTCGGGCCGTGCCTCAAATGGCCGTGGACCAAGCTGATGGACGTGCCGGAGTTCAACGACGAGCTGGTCGATCTGATCGCCACCCAGTCGGACGACCAGGCGCACGGCCTGTCGATCCGCGAACTGGAAAAGATCCGCGACGACAATCTGGTCGCGATCATGGATGCTTTGTCGAAGCAGAACAAAGGCAAGGGGTGGGGCGCCGGCGCCTTGCACAAGGACTATACCAAGCAGCTGGCCAAGCTGGCGGCGAAGAAGCCGGCCGCTTCCAAGGCCGCCGAAAAGGCCAAGGCGTCGAAGCCGGTGAAGAAAGCCGAGAAGCCAAAGAAAATGAAGAAGGGCTGAAGACCATGGATTTCGGGCTGTCGGAGGAACAGAAGCTCATCGTCGAGACGACGCGCGCCTTCGTCGAAAATGAGCTTTACCCGCATGAACGTGAGGTCGAGCGCACCGGCGTGCTGCGCCGCGAGCTGATCGAAGAGATCAAGGTCAAGGCGATCGAGGCCGGGCTCTACGCCGCCAACATGCCGGCCGATGTCGGTGGCGCCGGCCTCGATACGGTGACCTGGCTGCTCTACGAAAAGGAACTCGGCCGCGCCAATTACGCGCTGCACTGGACCTGCGTGGCGCGCCCCTCCAACATCCTTCTCGCCGGCACACCTGAGCAGCGCGAAAAGTATCTGTTCCCGTGTATCCGCGGTGAGAAGTGGGACTGCCTGGCGATGACCGAGCCGGGCGCCGGTTCCGATTTGCGCGGCATGAAGGCGTCTGCTGTGCAGGATGGCGATGACTGGGTGCTCAACGGCACCAAACATTTCATCAGCCACGCCGATCTTGCCGACTTTGCCATCGTCTTCATGGCCTCGGGCGAGGAAGAAACGCCGCGTGGCAAGCGCAAGAAGATCACCGCCTTCTTCGTCGACAAGGGCACAAAGGGTTTTGCGGTGCGCGACGGCTACCGCAACGTCTCGCATCGCGGCTACACCAACGCCATCCTCGAATTCGACGACTGCCGGCTGCCGGCGAGCCAGGTGTTGGGCGAAATGCACAAGGGCTTCGAGGTCGCCAATTCCTGGCTCGGAGCCACCCGCCTGCAGGTCGGCGCCACTTGTCTCGGCCGCGCCGAGCGGGCGCTCGGCCATGCCATCGAATATTCCGCGCAGCGCCAGCAGTTCGGCCAGCAGATCGGCAAGTTCCAGGGCGTGTCGTTCAAGCTCGCCGACATGGCCACCGAATTGAAGGCCGCCGACCTGATGGTGTTCGAAGCTGGCTGGAAGTACGATCAGGGCACCGTCACCGATCAGGACATGGCCATGGCCAAGCTGAAGGCTACCGAAATGCTCGCTTTCGTCGCCGACGAGGCGATCCAGATCCATGGCGGCATGGGGCTGATGGATGACCTCCCGCTGGAGCGCATCTGGCGCGACGCCCGCGTCGAGCGCATCTGGGAAGGCACTTCGGAGATTCAGCGCCACATCATTTCGCGGGCGCTGCTGCGCCCGTTCGGGGCATAGTGCATGTCGCCCAAAAGTGCGAAGCGGTTTTGGGAGAACGACATGCATCAAAACAAAGACTTAAAGAAAAGACGGGAAATATGCACAAGCTTGAACGTCTCCTGCGCCCAAAATCCATAGCCGTGTTCGGTGGGGCGCAGGCTGCTGCCGTCGTCGCGCAATCGATCAAGATGGGTTTTGCCGGCGAAATCTGGCCGGTGCACCCGACCAAGGACGAGGTCGCCGGCCGTAAGGCCTATCGTTCTGTTGCAGACCTTCCCGGTGCGCCCGACGCTGCCTTTGTCGGTGTCAACCGGCATCTGACCATCGAGGTGGTCAAGGCGCTGGCCGAGCGTGGCGCCGGCGGCGGCGTCTGCTTTGCCGCGGGCTTTCTCGAAACCGAGGCCTATGACGACGACGGCGAGCGGCTGCAGGCCGAACTGGTGGCTGCTGCCGGCCAGATGCCGATCATCGGGCCGAATTGCTATGGCTTGATCAACTACGCCGACGGCGCGCTGCTGTGGCCCGACCAGCATGGCGGCATCAGGCTGCCCGAAGGCGCCAAGGGCGTCGCCATCATCACCCAGTCCTCCAACATCGCCATCAACATGACGATGCAGAAGCGCGGCCTGCCGATCGCCTTTCTGATGACCGCGGGAAACCAGGCGCAGACCGGCCTGTCCGAAATGGCGCTCGGCCTGATCGAGGACGACCGCGTCACCTCGCTCGGCCTGCACATCGAGGCCTTCGATTCGGTAGCCGGCTTCGAGAAGCTGGCCGCACGAGCGCGCGAGCTGAAGAAGCCGATCATTGCCATGAAGGTCGGCCGCTCCGAACAGGCGAGGCAGGCAACGGTCTCGCACACCGCATCGCTCGCCGGCTCGGATGCCGCCTCAGGCGCCTTTCTTAGGCGGCTCGGCATTGCGCGCGTTGACTCCATCCCCGCCTTCATCGAGGCGCTGAAGCTGCTGCATGTCACCGGGCCGCTGCCCGGCTACAGGCTGTCGTCGATGAGCTGCTCGGGCGGCGAAGCCTCGGTGATGGCCGACAGCGCCGAGGGCCGCTGGGTCAATTTCCCGGAGCTCACGAGCAAGCACCGCGCCCATGTCAAATCGACGCTCGGGCCGCTGGTCGCTGTCGCCAATCCGTTGGACTACCACACCTTCATCTGGAACAACGAGCCGGCGATGACCGCCACCTTCACCGCCATGGTGTCGGGTGGCTTCGACCTCAGCATGCTGGTGCTCGACTTTCCGCGCCCGGATCGCTGCTCGGTCACCGACTGGTGGGCGACGCTGCGCGCCTTCGAATCGGCGCTGAAGACCAACACTGCGCATGGCGCGATCGTCTCGTCGCTGCCGGAGAACCTGCCGGAGGAATACACCGCCGAGCTGATGGCGCGCGGCATGGTGCCGTTGTTCGGCATCTCCGAGGCCATGGACGCCGCGGGTGCCGCAGCCTTCATCGGCTGGGCCTGGGCCGAGCCGCAGGCGCAGCCCATCGACACGTCGGCCGCGGGCGCTTCCGAAGGCGGCCATGTGACGCCTGACGAGGCCGAAGCCAAGGAGCGGCTGATCAAGGCCGGCTTGCCGGTGCCAAAGGGCGAACGGGCCGCCAATGCGGTCGAGGCCGTCATCTCGTCGATGGCGCTCGGCTTCCCGGTGGCGCTGAAAGYGCTCGGCGTCACCCACAAGTCGGAAGTCGGCGCCGTCAGGCTGAGCCTCAAGGACGCCGAATCCGTCAGCACGGCGGCGCATGATCTGCTGCCACTCGGCACCGGGCTCTATGTCGAGCGCATGGTGCGCGACGGCGTCGCCGAGCTGATCGTCGGTTTCACCCGCGACCCGATGTTCGGCGCCGTGATGACGCTGGGCACCGGCGGCGTGCTGGTCGAGCTGCTGCGCGACAGCGTCACCCTGATGCTGCCGGCAACGCGTGACGACATTGAGGCCGCTCTGCGCCGCCTGAAACTGTTCCCGTTGCTCGAGGGCTATCGTGGCCGGCCGAAAGCCGATGTCGCGGCTGCCATCGAGGCCATCGCGGGCATTGCCGACTTCGTGCAGAAGAATGCCGGCGAGATCGAGGAACTCGACATCAACCCGCTGATCGTCTGCGCCGAGGGCAAGGGCGCCTGGATCGCCGACGCGCTGCTGGTGCTGGGAGACAAGAAGAATGTCTGACGTTATTTCGACCCGCCGCGAAGGCACCATCCTCGAGGTCACGCTCGACCGGCCGAAGGCCAACGCCATCGACCTCAAGACCTCGCGGCTGATGGGCGAAACGTTCAAGGCGTTCCGCGACGATCCGGAGCTTCGCGTCGCCATCGTCAAGACCGCCGGCGACAAGTTCTTCTGCGCCGGCTGGGATTTGAAAGCCGCCGCCGGTGGCGATGCCGTCGACGGCGACTATGGCGTTGGCGGTTTTGCCGGCCTGCAGGAGCTGCGCGACATGAACAAGCCGGTCATCGCCTGCGTCAACGGCATGGCGGTCGGCGGCGGCTTCGAACTGGCGCTGTCCTGCGACCTCATCGTCGCTTCCGACCATTCCTCCTTCGCGCTGCCCGAGATCCGTGCCGGCACGCTGGCCGACGCCGCGACGATCAAATTGCCCAAGCGCATTCCCTATCACGTCGCCATGGACCTTCTCCTCACCGGCCGCTGGATGGATGTCGCCGAGGCGCATCGCTGGGGCCTAGTCAACGAAGTGCTGCCCAAGGAAAAGCTCGAGGACCGCGTCTGGGAGATCGCCCGCCTGCTCGCCAGCGGCCCGCCTCTGGTGTTCGCGGCGATCAAGGAGACGGCGCGGGTGGCCGAGGCGCTGACCTTCCAGGACGCGATGAACCGCGTGACGCGGAGGCAATTGGCGACCGTCGATGCGCTTTATGGCTCGGAGGACAACATGGAAGGGTTCCGCGCATTCGCCGAGAAGCGCGATCCGGTGTGGAAGGGGAAGTAGCCTCTTTACCCTCCCCTCGATGGGGAGGGTCGGACCGAAGGTCCGGGGTGGGGTGATGCGCCGCGCGGCCCACCCCCCCCCCAAAACCCTCATCGACGCCGAGACCTGGGCCTTCATCGAACGGACGAATTCCTATTATCCGCCCGACACGATCGACTACACCATTGCCCAGCAGCGCGCGATCTATGACCGGATGTGTCGTGAGTTCTTTGCCGGCTATCCCGATGGTGTGACGGCGGAAACGACAATCATTGCGGCGCATGACATCCCGATCCGCATCTATCGCAGCAGCGCTACCCCTAACAAGGCGGCGATGGTGCTCTACGTCCATGGTGGCGGCTTCATCCTCGGCGGGCTCGACAGCCACGACGATGTCTGCGCCGAGCTTTGCGCTCGCACTGGCTTCGAGGTGGTCTCCGTGGGCTACCGCCTGGCGCCGGAGCATCCGCACCCCGCCGCCTTCGACGATGCGCTGCATGCCTTCGAATGGGCGGCCAAAACCTACGATCAACCTGTCCTGCTCTGCGGCGACAGCGCCGGTGGCAATCTCTGCGCCGCCGTCGCCCACGCGACGCGCGGTCACGCCAAAAGGCCGGTCGGTCAGGTGTTGATCTATGCCGGCCTTTTCGGCGACCGGTCGAAGGGCTCCTATGTGACGCATGCCGAGGCACCGATGCTGACGGTGCGCGATATCGAGTTCTATAAGCACATCCGCACCGGTGGTGTGGATCGGACCGGCGACATCACCTTGTCGCCGCTGGCCGACGCCGATTTCACCAACCTGCCGCCGACAGTGCTGATCACCGCTGAGTGCGACCCGCTGTCATCCGACGGCGAGGCCTATCGCGACCGCATCCTTGCCGCCGGCGGCCATGCCACCTGGTTCGAAGAGCCAGGACTGGTGCACGGCTATCTCCGGGCCAGGCACACGGTCGGCCGTGCCCGAGCCTCGTTCAGTCGCATCGTCGAGGCGGTCTCGGTGCTTGGCAGAGGCGAGTGGATCTGGTGAACGGCTCAGCCGCGAACAAAGGCGATCAGCGCCTCGGCCATGCGATCGTTGAACTCCTGGCGAAAGCGGTTTTTCTTCAGCCATTCCGGATTTGAGCCGACGGTCTTGTTGGCGTCGACGACAATGCCTTTGCCGTCGACGATGAAATAGTCGATGGCGCCGAAATCCAGATTGAGCCTTTGCCGCACCGCCAGCACCTCCGGCGGGACGGCGCCGCCCACCTCATTGCTTAGTATTTTTGAGCCGGCGCACAACACATCATCAAAGACCTGCCGCATGTTGATCTCGGCGCCAAGCAGGAACATGTAGCGATGCTTGACGATGGGCAGGTCGAGTGTATCGAAGGCGAATTTCTCGACCATCAGGCGATCGTTGCGCCATACATCCGGCGGAACCTCCGCGATCGTCTGGTAGACCTGATAAGGTGGGCACAGGCGTTCCTTGTAGCCGGGGTCGAAGAGCTTGCGGATGGCGTGAGCGCTCCGGGTCAAGCCGTTGCGGTGCTGCCACCAGCGCTGCTCTGGCCGGCCCCTGGAGTTGAGGACAGTCTTGACGATAACCGGCCCCTTGTGGCTGTCGCCGGCCTCCAGCTTCAGCGTCGAATAGAGGTACCTGTGGATGGACAGCGCGCGGCCATTGATCGTGCGCTCGTAGCGTTGGCCGATGTCACGGTAGGGTGGCGGGACCACGGTCAGGTCGATGTGCAATAGGGCCGCCGTCGCCCGATCATGGCGGGCGGGCCGATCGAGCAGGCGCACCGTCAATCCGGCCTGTTCCAGGTAGGGCAGCAGCTGCGCGATGCTGTAGCCCCGCACAAGGCGGAAATTGCGCAGGCTTTCCACATAGACATCGAGATCGGCCGCCACGAGCCGCTATTCCTTGATATCGACGCCCGAGAAATCATGGTGATCAAACGGGTCCATGACATAGCCGGTCACCCGTTCTCGCATCGGTATCGAGACCACGGAGTGGGCGATGACGATCCACGGCATCTGCTCCCTGAAGATCGCTTGCGCTTGCGCATAGAGTTTCGCGCGGGCAGCGGGGTCGACGATCCCGGCCGCCTGCTTGAGCAAATTGTCGAAGGCGGGGAAACACCAGTTGGCGCGATTGGTGGTGCCGACGCCGGCGCAGCCAAGCGGCACCGACAGGAAATTGTCGGGGTCGCCATTGTCGCCGGTGAAGCCGAACAACATGGCGCCGTCGCGGTCGCGTGCCTTTGAGCGGGCGAGGTATTCCGTCCACTCATAGGTGACGATGTCGACGCTGACACCGATCTTTGCCAGGTCCGACTGGATCATCTCAGCCATGCGCTGCGCATTCGGGTTGTACGGACGCTGCACCGGCATGGCCCAGATCTTCATGTGCAGGTCCTTGATGCCGGCATCGGCGAGCGCCTGCCTGGCGGCGGCGGGGTCGAAGACATGATCGGGGCTCGTCTTGTCATAGGCCCAGGAGGTCGGCGGCAGCGGATTGCGTGCGACTTTACCGGTGCCTCGGAACACGACATCGACCAGCGCCTGGGTGTCGATGGCCATGGCGATCGCCTTTCTCACCCTCGGATCGTCGAAGGGCTTCTGCAAGGTGTTGAAGGCGAGGTATCCAGTGTTGAGGCCCTCCTGCCGCATGATTTTGATGCCGGGCGTCGCCTCGATCGCCTCCAGGTCGGCCGGATTTGGATAGGGCATGAGATCGCATTCGCCGGCGCGCAGTCTTTCCATGCGAATGCTGGCATCGGCGGTAATGGCAAAGACGAGATCGTCGATCTTCGGTTTGCCGCGCCAGTAGTCCGGATTGGCCTTGTAGCGGATGACCGCATCCTGCTGATAGTCGACAAGCTGGAACGGACCCGTCCCGACCGGCTTCAGCGCCAGATCGAGCAGCCGCTTCTCGGTGACGAGCTTGTCGGCATATTCCTTGGACACGATCGAAGCAAAATCCAACGCCAGATCGGCAAGCATCGGCGAATGCGGC
Organism: Mesorhizobium sp. P2_F5; assembly: GCF_056403715.1. Lineage (NCBI taxonomy): Bacteria > Pseudomonadati > Pseudomonadota > Alphaproteobacteria > Hyphomicrobiales > Phyllobacteriaceae > Mesorhizobium > Mesorhizobium sp. P2_F5. The sequence continues at coordinate 382,222 of NZ_JBFUEY010000001.1, forward strand.
GCCTTCAGCGTCATCACGACCGTGTAGTCGTCAAGCTTGCGCCAGCCGGCGACGAGACCCGGCATGCCAATGCCGTCGAAGTAGATGTACTGGCGTTTGGCATAAGTGTTGAACGGATTCTGCGCATTGCCCTGCCGGTCGAAGGTAAACAGCACATCGTCGGCGTTGAAGCCGCGGCTCGGCGTAAAGCCCTCGATGCTGTGAAATTTCACGCCATGCCGCAGGTGGAATGTGTAGGTGAGACCGTCGTCGGAAATCTCCCAGCGTTCGGCAAGGCCGGGGCGCACCTTGGTGGTGCCGGGCTCGAACTCGACGATGCGGTTGTAGAGCGCGGTGGCCGAGGCGTCGCGCGCGCCGGAGGCAAGTGCGGGATCGAACGTGTCCGGACTGACCTCGGTGCAGTAGACCAAGGTCTTGGCTACGGACTGATGAACCGGCAACGCACATAGAAAAAGCGCGGCCAGCAACAGAACGAAATGCCTGCGTGTCATGGTACCCCCCCAGGGTTGGGAAGACGCTAGCAGAAGGCGGCACTGACGGTAAGTAAGCCGGCCAGTTCTTTCGCGCCAGGCTGGTTTCCATTCTGAGTTGCCTGACACAAAGAGCCGTTCGCCACTTCTGTGAAATGGCAAACAGACCCAGCCGCCGTTTTGCATGAACCTTTCCGTTCCAGCCTGCGACTGACGACCAGGCGCCGCATGGTGCGGGGCCGGAAAGGACGCCCCCAATGACCAGGACCCTAGAGGCTCCACGGTCTCCGGGACCAACGCAAGCTCAGCGCGACCACCGCCTTCGGGACGGGGTCGATGCGCTGGGCTTTCGGCTGATTCCGTTGACCCTGCGTAGGAGCAGGCGTATCGTGAGGATGAGGAAAGCAGACAATTCGATCAGGGACGAACGTGCCGGAACGCCGCGCCTTGCCCTGACTCGCGCGGCGGGACCGGATGTTCCTCCCGAAAACTTCGGGGGGAGTTTTATGTCCTGCGATCGCGGCACATCCATGCCATCTCCAAGCGGTTTTCGCCGTTCGCTCCAACTGAGCGGCGGTTTGCTTGCCCTGGCGCTGAGCGCCACGCTCTGGTTGGGCACAGCTGCCCGGGCGCAGGAAACCCAGATCATCTATCCCGGCTCGATGGCCGTGACCGGATTTTCCGGCACTGTCATTCCCAATTTCGACGAAGGGCTGCCGCCCGGTGTCGACCCGGTCGACGAAACCTTCATCGACACGACGCGCGCTACCTTGCGCGTTTTCGACGTTTCGGCGCTGGGCGGACCAGCCTCCGGCCAGCTCGTCTACACGCCGCCGCCTTTCGAGGTGACGGCCGAACAGATCGGCCAGGTGTTCGCCGTCACCTATGATGATGGCGTGCGCGACGGCGTTCCCTCGGGCATCCCCAACCTCTATGCCGGCGCCACCTCGCTGCACGGCATTCGCATCGTCACCCCTGACGAAGATTCCGACGGCCGGCCCGAGCGGCAGCGCCGCGGCACAGCCGGCGCCGTGTTCATGGACGGCCAGTTCGGCACCGAAAACGGTGGCGGTCCCGGCACGATCTGGAAGATCGACGGCATTACCGGCGCCGTCTCCAAATTTGCCGACATCGACACCAACAGCGGTCCCGGCATCAGTGACGTCACGTTCGACAGCAATCACCGCGAGTTCTTCGCCAGCGACCTCGATACCGGCCTCATCCACCGCATCGACGCCATCGGCACGCTGATCGATACGTTCGATCACGGCGTTGCCGGGCGGCCGGCGCATGGGCTGGCGCCCGTCGCCGACGACGGCGCGGTGATGGACATACAGGGCGCTGCCTTCGACTCGGAAGACCCCGACAGCTGGGGCTACACGCAGGACGAGCGCCGCGTCTGGTCCGTCGCCTATCATGGCGGCCGGGTTTACTATTCGGTCGGCGAAAAGGCCGAGATCTGGTCGGTGGGCATTGCCCGCGACGGCAGCTTCGCCGGCGATCCGCGCTGGGAGCTAACGGTCAAGGCCGACAAGGATTACGCCGTCACCGACATCGCTTTCGACAACCAGGGCTTCATGTACCTGGCGCAGCGCGGCCCGGTGGAAAACCGCTACGATTACAGCCAGTTCGCCGATTCCGGCAAAGGCGAAGTCATCCGCTACTGGCGCGAAAACCCCGACGATCCGGCGACGGAATCAGAGTGGGTGGAAGAGCCGCAGGAATATGCGGTCGGCTTCCCGCAAGGCAACCGGCAGTCGGCCGGCGGGCTGGACCTGCAATATGGCTATGACGCCGACGGCAATCTCGACACCGGTGTGTGCACCGACACGCTGGTCAACACCGGCGACAAGCTGCGCGACAACCCGACACTTGCCGACCAGCTCGCCGCCGGCGGGCCGCTTGCCGTGCACGGCGTACAGATCACGCCGACGCCGCTGGTCAAGCCGGCCAACGTGCCGCCCTTCGGGTCGTGGTTCGTCGATTTCGACGGCTATTTCGAAGACCCAGAGGTGGAAGGCCATGTCGGCGATGTCGAGGTCTGGCACCCCTGCGAAGGCCGTGCCGGCTACTATGAAGAGATCCCCGGCGGGTATCTGCCGCCCTTCTATCCGCCGGATTTCCCACCGCCCGGCGACCTGCCTCCGTGCATCGATGTCGAGGATGTTCAGTTCTACTGCACGCCTCGCGGCCTCCAGGCCGACCTCTATCTCCATGACCATGCCGGCTTCGGCGGCGATTCGATCAAGGCCCAGTCCAGGACGCCAGGCGTCGGGGTGACATCACCCCAGTCGCATGCGCCCGGCAAGCCTTACACGGTCGACATCACCGGCCATTCTCCGGGCGACAGAGTCGATGTTGGACTTTGCTTCTACAGGCAGTCCGACAAGGACAAGGGTGGCTACTACCCTTGCTGCAAGATGACTTTGCCGCTCAGAACCCCAGCCGTCAGCTGCGAACGTTGAGGAGGGAGAGATGAACATTTCTGCACTTTCCCCCACCGCGACGCGCAACCAGAAAACCGTCATGGAGACCATCATGAGACCCCTGTCATACGCCAGGCGCGGCGCGCGCTGGCTGATGGCGGCCGGTATCGCGGTCGCCATGTACACCCCTGTGGCAAGCCACGCCGAAGACGCCGTCCCGATCACGCCGGAACTGCGGCTCGACCTCGATAATTCGAAAATCATCAATCCGAGGCCGGAACGGGTCGTGCCGTTCTTCACCAAGAAAGGCACCCAGCGGAGCTGCGACTACGTCGTCTACTCTCTGAGTTTCGGCCTGCGCGGCGACGCGCAAGCCTTTGCCGACCTGGCCGGCTTGCTGAAAACGCTCAAGATCGAGTTCAAGGACCAGCTTCCGCACGGCCTTTCGATCGTCAGCGCGCATGTGTCGGGCGACGGCACGGACGCGTCGGGCGGACCATTGCCCGGCGTTTCGATCAGCACCTCGGCTGGTCCGAACGATACGGCAACCGTGTCTGATTTCCGGCTCTCCGCCGCCGATCTCGACGGCGCGGGGGCCGCCAATGAACGCGTCATCAACTTCCAGATCACGGCCAAGATCGACCATGCGGCGTTTCCCTCGCCGACCGTCATCGACAATCAGGGCCTGATCAAGGTGAGCAACGGAGCCGGCACCGGGACCATCATCCCGTCGCAGGATCCGGGCAAGCCCGATGATGGCGACTACAAGACCGGCGCCAAGACCTCGATCAAGATCGACCTCACCAACTGTGACAAGCGGCCTCCGCCTCCCGACCGGGAATGCTTCAAGGTGGAGCGCGGCACGGTCGATTGCGTGCAAGGCGGCGGCGCCTTCATCTACCACATGCCTGTCGGCCCGGAGATGGGCGGCAAGTGGGTGCAGGTGTCGACGACCACCCCCGGCATCACCATCATCCCCGACACCCAATTGGTGCCGGCGGGCGGCGGCGTGCTCAACTGGAAGATCGTCGGCGCATCGCCCGGCGACGTCATCCACCTCATTGTCACCGGCATCGAGACCTATGCCGGCCCGAAGGAGGGTTGGGGGCTATGCTGCACGCAGACCATCGACATCGTCATTCCGCGTGACCTGAGGTGTCCGCCCAAAGACAAGGAACCAGACCTCAAGGTCGAGAAACGCGCCGACGTGACGCGTTGCACGATGGGCGGCGGCTGCGACTTCACCATCAAGGTCACCAATGTCGGCGACGGGCCGTATCACGGCAAGATCGTGCTCGACGAGGTGACGCTGCCGGCCGGCTCGACGCTGGATTCAGGGCCCAATCCGCCCTGGGTCTGCGTGCCCGGCGTGACGCCGATGACGTGCACCTATCCGGTGACCACGCTCAATCCGGGTGCCTCCGTCAACCTCAAGCTCGGTTTCAAGCCGGCGGGCGGTTGGCAAGGCAGCGTGCTGCGCAACTGCGCCACCTACAATTATGGCGCCAGCGGCAAGCCGCTGTTCGGCAGCCAGCAGAACGATCGCGGCTGCGCCTCGATCCCGATCTGCCGGCGTGGCGATCGCGACCGCGATTGCCGGCCGCCGGTCGACAAGAAGGTCGACCTGATCCTGAAGAAGCGTGCCCGCATTCCGGTCTGCACGCCCGACGGCATCTGCTACTTCGTGATCGACATCATCAACAATGGCAGCGTCCCCTATAATGGGCCGCTGACGGTCATCGACAATTACCCGGGCGGCGCGCCGGCCTCTTCGACCTTCGGCCCGTCTCCACCCTGGACATGCGGACCGAATGGCCCCGGCCAGTTCCGCTGCGACAATGCCGGCATCGTGCTGATGCCGGGCGCCTCGACGCCGATCGTCGTCAAGGCGGTGATGCCGGCCGGCTACCAGTCGGACTCGGTGGAAAACTGCGCGGCGCTGAAGCCTGTCCCCGGTGAGGTCGACCTCACCAACAACAAGGCCTGCGCCAAGGAACGCTTCCGGCATCCCAATGGCGGCAAGCCAACCTTGCGCATAACCAAGGTCTGCAACGGCTCGCTGGCCGGCGCGGCGGTCGTTTCCTGCCGCATCACCGTCATCAGCCTTGGCACCGCTGCCCCCACCGGTCCGGTGCGGGTCAACGATGCCGCCACGCTGATCTCGGGCGGCGCGCCGGTCCAGATCCAGACCGTCACCCCCGACGGCGCGGAATGGGCCTGCGGAGCGGTTCCAGCCAACGCGCTGTCGTGCCAGATTCCCGGCGCCGTGATGACGCCTGGAACCTCCAGGCACTTCGACGTGACGGTCTCGGCCAATGGCGCGTTCGAGAACTGTGCACGCGGCTCGTATGGCCCGGCTCCGGGAGACGACATCGTCTACCCGATCGGCCAGGCCTGCGCCAAGGGCGGTGGCACGTCCACGATCAGCGTCAAGAAGACCGGCGATGCCGAGTGCCAGCCGGGACAGCCCTGCTCGTTCGAGATCACCATCACCAATGACGGCCAGACCCCATTCTCGGGTCCGGTCCGCATCGGCGATGCGATCGGCGTGGACGGGCTCGGCCGGCTGGAAGGTGTCGAGATCACTTCAATCTCGCCGCCCTTCGGCTGCTCGCCGGAACCGACGACACTGCCTCTGTCCTGTATTGCCAACCTGACGCTCGGCGCCGGGGAAAGCCACGTGCACAATGTCACCGTGGTCCTTCCCGACGACGGCCGCCTGGCCAAGCTGCAGGGCGACGTCAGCGGCCGGAACTGCGTCGGTGTCTTGTCTCCTGATACCAGGGTGCAAGGCGGCGACGTGCTGTCCGGCGATCAGACCAACATCCAGGGCGATCGCGGCAAGGCCTATGCGTGCCATCCCTTCACCATCAAGCGTCAGGTGAAGAAAGAGTGCTCGCCGGGCTTTGTGATGAACGACGCAGGCCGGTGCGTGTGTCCGGAAGGCACGACGTTCCGCAACGGCCAGTGCTCGCCCGACGGTGGCGTTATCATCGAGCCAAAGCCAAGGCCGTGCGTGCTGCTCAAGGGCCAGATCCGCACCGAGGATGGGCGCTGTGTCTGTCCGCGTGGAACCGAGCTCGAGAACGGCGCCTGCGTCAAGACCGACAAGCCGGGCTGCACCATCCCCGGTTCGGTTCCGACGTCGGACGGCAATGGCTGCTACTGCCCCGACGGCACGCATCTCGACCGACAGGCAAATGCCTGCGTGCGCGACAAGCAGAAGCCCGAGCAGTGCACCATACGCGGCCAGGTTCATGACGCCGATGGCGACTGCGTCTGCCCGCGTGGGACCGAGGTGCGCGATAGAGCCTGCCGGCCGATCCAGCCAAAGCCTGAACAGTGCTCGATCCGTGGTCAGGTTCATGACGCCGACGGCGATTGTGTCTGCCCGCGTGGCACCGAGGTGCGCAATGGAGCCTGCCGGCCGATCCGGCCGAAGCCCGAGCAATGCACCATCCGCGGTCAGGTTCACGACGCCAATGGCAATTGCGTCTGCCCGCGGGGTACCGAGGTGCAAGGCAATGCCTGCCGCAAGAAGAGGCCTGTGCAGGAACAGTGCGACATACGCGGCCAGGTCCACAACGGTAACGGCGATTGCGTGTGCCTGCGCGGCACCCAGGTGATCAACGGCGCATGCCGCAAGCCGAGGCCGCAGGTGGAATGCGCACCGGGCTCGCAGATGGTCGGTGGCCAGTGCGTGCCGATCATCAAGCGGCGCTGCCCGGAAGGCACGATTGGACGGTATCCGAACTGCAGGGCCATCCGGCAACAGCCGTCGCTTGATCCGACCCTGTTGCTCAATCCGGGTATCCTTCAGCAGTTGATACCGAAGCGCACGCCGCAGCAGGACACGCAGCCGCAAAGGGATCCGGCGACCAACTTCAAGCCATAGGATCTGGATACGAGTCAAAATTCAGAACCCCGCCGGAGCGATCCGGCGGGGTTCTTCTTTCAGGCGGCACAGTGTCGTCGACCTGTTCCAGGCCGAATCTCAGTTGGCGGGTGCGTAGCGCAACAACGTCACGCCCTGGGCAAGGCTTTGCGTGCCGAGCGGCTGCAAGGTCAGCGACAGGCCGGACTGGAAGTACGGCTTGCCGCCGCCGAGAACGACCGGTTGCATGTAGAGCCGGTATTCGTCGATCAAGCCCGCGCGCGCGAAGTGAGCGGCAAGATCGGCGCCGCCGACGGAGATTTCGCCCTCCGTCTGCGATTTGATCTGGTTTGCAACGGTCTCGACATCGCCGCTTACCAACCGGGCATTGGGTCCGACGTCGCGAAGCGTCGTCGAAAACACGATCTTCGGTGTCTGCTGCCAGGCCCGGGCGAAATCTACCTCGACCTCCTCGCCGGTCTCCCGCTCCGGACTGTCCCAGAAGCGCATCGCCTCATACATCCGGCGTCCGCGGAGCGCGATCGCGGTCCGCCGCATCTCGTCGTTGAAATGCCGGTGCAATTCTTCCTCGGGCACCGGCAAGCCGATGTCGCCCGACGGTCCCTCGATAAAGCCGTCCAGCGACGTCAGCATGGAATAGACGATCCTGGCCATCTGACCTCTCCGTTCTTGTCCACACTGAATGAGGCATAACCGCTTGCGAACTGCAAGCGGTTTGTCGCAAGAAGAATTGAAATCCGGACATGCGCGAAATGCGCCGCAACAGTGGCTATGCCGCGCCGGCTTGGCGTATCGTGGGCGCGACAGCAGGAGCCGGCATCATGAGCACCGTCCCAAAACCATCCGAGCAGGCCGCCGACGAAAACGACAGCGGCGGCGAGTATTTCGAAGCGCCGACCATTGGCGACCATGAAGCCGAGCTGGTTGCCGACGAGGCGCTCGAAGCGCCTGATGTGCCGGACTCCGAACCCACTGTTCACGGGCGCCTGAAGCCGAAGCGCAAGCCGTCGGCGATATCGGGCCGCAAATTCCGCAAGCGCGACCTGGTGCGGATCGACGATCTGAGGCCCAGCCTGGCCGACCGCATCCGCTCCGACCATCCCGACCTGCCGCGCGGCGCCCGCATCAGCCGCGAGGAGCTCGGCCGCTACCGCATGCGCTACATGGAGGAGTTGCTGCAGCAGGAGCATGGCGAATTCTCCGAGCTCGACCGCCAGGTGGTCGAATCGATCGCCAGGCAGGACACGATCTCGGAAAACTCGGAAGAGGAGTTCGAGGAGCACAGGTCGTTCGCCGACCGCGTCTCCGACAATATGGCGGCCTTCGGCGGCAGCTGGTGGTTCCTGATCTCGTTCGGCAGCGTGCTTGCCGTCTGGATCGGCATCAACCTGATCGCGGGCATGAGCAGCGCCTTCGACCCCTACCCCTTCATCCTGCTCAACCTGCTGCTCTCCTGCATCGCCGCCATCCAGGCGCCGATCATCATGATGAGCCAGAGACGGACGGAGGCCAAGGACCGCCTGCGCTCCTTCAACGACTACCGGGTGAACCTGAAAGCCGAACTGGAAGTGCGCCACCTGCACGAAAAGCTCGACTATCTGATCTCGCGCCAATGGACGCGGCTGGCCGAAATGCAGCAGATGCAGCTGGATGCCATGCACGAGCTGACGGGTGCGAAGAAGGCGAAGCGCACCACCCGCAGGGTGCGCAGGAGGGTGGCGAAGGCCGAAGTGGCGGGGTGAGGTTAGGCGACCGCGCTATCGCTGATCTCGCGGATGCGGCTGACAAGCCGGGTCACACGTTCTTCGTCGAACACCTGCTCCGGACCTATGGGCGCAAGGTCTGTGAAGGGCGGCTCGTAGAGCAGGCTCGGGTCCATCGTGCCCTGGTCGGTCAGATGCTCGATGATCATGTCGACAAATTCGATCTGCGCGGCGGAAGCGGTTCCCGCCGACAGGAACTCGCCAAAGGCGTCCCGAACGGCCGCACGGTCTAGCCCGACCAATGAACGCACGAAACGACCAAAACCTTGGCTGGTCTCGCGAGCACGTTCGATGTCGCCGGCGTCGCCAATGCCAGCATCAAGCAACATCTTCTCCAGCTCGGCCAAGTCGATGGCGGTCAGTGGCTTGCCTTGCCGCAGCTTGTGGAGGACGAGATGATCCTCATGCTTTCTGAGGAAATGGCGCGCCTTCTGCTTGAAGCGGGCAAAGTCCGCCTCGCCAACTTGCGGGAGGTCAACCTCGACCCCTTCGCCGATCTCATCGGCGAAGTCGGAATAGACCACAGCTTTCCGCCCTTTTTCGATGTGCTGGACAAGCTCGCGCAACCTCAGCCTTACCAGTTCCAGCAATGAAACCGTGACGCCTTCCCACCAAAGGTCCGTCTGGATTTCCTCGATCAAGACGGCCTGCTGGGCGATCGCTGGAATGCCTGTCTGTCCTTCCAATGCCGATGCGATCTCCAGCAGTTGCTTCTTGAGCGTCGCGAAACGCTTGGACCCTTTCAGCAGCGCAAGCTGCAGCGAGAACATCAACAGATCGAACCGCTTCGCTTCCTCGGTGCCGAACTGCTTCGCCGATGGCAATGGCGCAACCTCATCGACAAGCTCCTTGCGCTTCTCGTCATCGATCGAAATCCAAGCTTCCGGCTTTTGGTATTTCTCCACTGCACGACGACGCTGACGCACAATGAAATTGTCGAGGTTCAACCCTGCTACGGTGTCTCGTAGAACGTTCACCGCTTCAGTCCGGATGTCATTCTCGGTTGGTGGCAGGGCGGCGCCGTCCGGGATTTTGAAAGGGGTGGGATCCTCCGCCAGGCCATCGGACTTTTGCTTCTTCTCATCCAGCGCACGCACCAGATCGAGCCGCGCCGCAAACAGCCGTTCCGTCAGCGATTTCGCAGCGCTTGCTTCCTTCAGTTCTGGATTGACGCCGAAGAATTCGAGGTTCTGGCAGTAGTCGAAGACACGAAAGAATTCTTTGTCCTGGCCTGGTCCGAACAGGTCTGGACACAGGCGGGTTCCGCGCCCCATCATCTGCCAGAATTTCGTCTTCGAGCGCACCTGCTTGAAGAAGACGAGATTGACCACCTCCGGGACGTCGATGCCGGTATCGAGCATGTCGACCGAGATGGCGATATGAGGCGCCTTTGTCTTCTTCGAAAAGTCGTCGATCAGCGTTTGAGCGTAGGGTCCGCTCTCATAGGTGATCACGCGGGCAAAATGGCCGGCGAGGTTTGGATAGGCCGCGTTGAACCGGGCCTCGATGAACGCCGCGTGCGCCTGGTTCTTGGCGAAGATGATGGTCTTGCCGAGCCGATCACCGCCTTCGACCTTCACGCCATTGGTCATCAGGTGCGCGATGACGAGATCAACCGTGTCGGTGTTGAACAGCCGCTTGTTGACTTCAGCGGCATCGACGCTGTCGGGGATCTCCTCCTCGCCCCACTCCAGCATGTCCCAGCGATCTTTCTCCTCATCGCTCAGATCGTCGTAGCGCAGGCCAGAGCGCACGATTTTCAGCGGCACGGAGATCGCCTTGGGCGGCACGAGATGGCCATCGGCCACCGCCTCGTCTAGCGAGTAGGCATCGGTCGGCACACCGTCCTCGAGGTCGAACAGCGAATAGGTGTTGTGGTCGATCTCGTCCTTGGGCGTCGCTGTAAGCCCGACGAGGAAGCTATCGAAATATTCGAAGATCGCCCGATAGCGCTGGTAGACCGAACGATGCGCCTCGTCGATGACGATAAGGTCAAAGTGACCGGGTCCGAACTTGCGCTTCTCGTCGGCCTTGCCGTCGATCAGGTTCATCATCGTCGGATAAGTGGAGAGGAAGACGCGGCCCTCGCTCGTCCGTTCGGTGACGAGATTGACCGGGGCAGAGTCCGGCAGATGCGCCTTGAAGGCACCAGCCGCCTGGTTGACCAGAGCGACGCGGTCGGCCAGGAACAGAACACGCTTTGCCCAGCCGGCTCGCATTAGCAGGTCGACCAGGGCGATGACCGTGCGCGTCTTGCCGGAGCCGGTCGCCATGACTAGCAGCGCTTTACGCTCGCCTTCCTTTTCAAAGCTACGTGCAATAGCTCTGACGGCTCGGTGTTGATATGGACGCTCGATTATGCGGCGATTGATCGCTTCTGAGCTTATCAACTTCCGGCTGGTGCGGCGCTGGATCAGGAGTTCCAGTTCATCACGCTTGTAGAAGCCGCCGATCTGGCGCGGCGGATAATTTTGATCGTCCCAGATCCAGTGTTCGTAGCCGTTTGAATAGAAGATGACTGGCCGTTGCCGGTTTCGCGCCTCCAAGCAGTCTGCATAGAGTTTCGCCTGCTGCCGACCCTGCTGTGCATCCTTGCGAGCGCGCTTGGCTTCGACCAGTCCGAGTGGCCTAGCGTCGGCGCCCCACAGCACATAGTCGACAAAGCCAACGCCCTCGTTGTTCGGCATGCCCTCAACACGGAACTCAATGTCCTCCGGCTTGTCGAGCGCCCAGCCGGCCTCGCGCAACAGCAGGTCGATATAGCGGTCGCGAGTCTCGGCCTCGTTGTAGTCGTGGCGGTCGGGCGTCGCCTCGCTGGCCTGCCGCGCCACCGCGACTTCGGCGCGCAGCCGCTTCAATTCGCCGTCGAGATTGCCCTTGTCGGAAAGGAGCCTTGCCAGCTCGCCGTTCTTGGCGTCGAGTTCCTCCTGCTGCATTTTCAGATGAGCGAACGCCTTCTTCAGTGTCTCGTCACGGCGCGAAAGAACCGAGGCGTCAAACACGAGCCCGTCCGCTGGCTTGGACTTTCGTGCATAGGTGCGCGCCAGCCAGAAGCAGACGTGGAAAAGTTCCTTGACCGCGCCGGCGGCATCGCCGGGACGGATCGTCCTTTCCTCGTGGACGGCGCGATTGCGCAGCGTGTTGATTAACTTCGCCTTGGCGAACACCGCTTCGCCCGCCGCACGGCGAAAGCTTGGCTCGTGCAGCAACGCGGCAATGTTGTCCTGATAGGGCAGCTTCAGGCCGGGATCGGAGCGGAATGCCCATTTTACCGCAAGCTCGACCGTCTTGCCGGCGAAGAACGCCGCTGCCGTCGGCGACACCGCCGCCTGTCGCTCAGCCTCCACCGCCGCCTCGTGGACAGTTGGGAACTCGGCGGCGAGAAAAGCGAAGTTGGACATGAGAAACCCGCTAAGCGGCGCTGTAGCAGTGATTACAATCGAGGTTGTGGGTGACATAGGGCATGAAAGAAGCCAGCATCATAGAAAGGCCGACAAAATCTTTCATTTCAAGTTGTCTTAACACCCCCTGTGCATTGCCCCCATGTCCCACACCTGGATAGTCCGAGCGAAACCCATACAGCCTTTTCCCGACATCCCTGATTGTCGCGTGTGGCCAGTCCAGTTGATTGCATATCGCGCCGAGTGTTGTTTCTGTAACGCTGGGGCACCTTTGCCCCAAGGCCTCGAGCAAATTGAACTGCTTTTGGAGGCAAGTTTTTATCCGTGACTGACTCCGATCGAGTCTCAAATCACTAAACGCCTCCTCAAACTCCAGCAAAAGATTGTTTAGATGCGGGTCTGCTTTTGATATCCGCTTAACCTCAGAAAATAGTTTGGTGAAGACGCCTGGGACCGTTGCGTGCAACCTGAATGGTTTGCTTAGCTCATATCTAATATTAAATTTGGTGAGAAAATTGCTCACTAGCTCTCTATATCGCGAGCTCAATCGGTCGTTTTCATAGCCAACGAGGCTTGACCACGCCATTTCCAAAAACTCGATCGCCACGGTTTCGCTATTTACTTCTCGATGTAGCTTTTTGAAGAACGGTTTTGCCGCGACTCCCGAAGCTCCTGAAAGGGCGGTTTCATAGTCGTCGCGATATGACTCAAACTGCAACATGGCGGCCGTGTAGGCAACGACTGCTTGCAAAGCTGCCGGTTCAGTCAGAATTCCGTCGGCATCATACGCGTCCTCAGAAGGTAACGGCGGCGCCATTGGTTGCTGCGGAACTACCGCGATGCTCCTTACGAGTTCGACGAAGATATCATCGGGCGCAATTGCTGATTTAGATAAAGGTATCCATATCTCATGCCAGCTACGTTGCCAGGCCGGCAGAAGCTCACCGTTCAACTCAGTTCTCCAGAGAAAGCGCGGTGTTGAAGAGAAGAGAAAAGCGCTTTTGTCTTAACCGTCAACGCTAAAGACGATGCCACATACCGACGAATTAGCAATACACGGCTCGCAAACTTATTTTGCAAATCGGGATTTGGGGCAGGTAGCATTATGGAGCCCAAACCTTCAGTATTTATGTTGAACTGGCCGGCGGATGTTTTTGACCTTTCCAACAGCGCCTTTCTGCCACTAGGCGATGAGAGGAATGCCTGCACAAAATAGGGGTTGAAAATGTCCTGCCTGATCCGAGCGCGGATAAGATAGGATGCATACACATATTGGTGAATCGAGAATTTCGACTTCCTTTCAAGCTCCATATCAGCGACGGCGCAACGACCTACATACTCGGGGTTGCCGTTCGTCCGCACCAACAAAAGATCACCATCTTGCATGCTTAGGCGCTGAAACTCGCGCTGCTCCAATGGGACAGTCTTAAGATCAGATAGGTCAATTTGTCCCCCGATCACGTTCGGAATTCGCAAGACCGGATGGCCGGTGGTGCTCGACTTGTTTGACGTCCCATAGCGAAATTCCTCAACCGCTTCGCCGAAGGCAATGAAGTGCTTGCCGACCTTTATCCACTCACCAAACATCTCGTGAAAGATCGACTGGCTGAGGCTATCAATCATATCAAGGACATGTTTGCGCTTGCGGTGTAGCGCGTCCGCTTTGTCCAGGATCGCCGCAATCCGCCGCTGCTCCGAAGGCGGGGGGAGCGGAATATGTGAAGCCTTTATGATGCGGTCACTGACAGCCGGATAGCTAGCCCCCGTCGCTTCTCGAACCATCTGTTCAATGAATTGCGGTGCGCGGACCCAATGCATCAGATAATTGCTAGATAGTTTCTCACGACGCGGTCGTAGAACACAGAAGCCGGTTGAGGCCGTCGCGCCATCGAACACATCGGTAACCGCTGCGACACCATTGAGATTAGGCCGAACAGTCGAAACAAGAATATCGCCCTTCTTAATTAACTGCCGCGCACGGCTTGGGGCTTCAGACCCGCGAACTAGGGTGGCGTATTTTATCTGTTTTTCAATTTGGTCGACACTGCTCAGATCGACGTAGAGAAAATCCGAGCCGGGTGCTGTCGCTGGATTCCAAGTCCGAACAGATTCAACGAAGTCACCTATTGGTGCTAGGCGGATATTCACAACATTGCCTCCAGGTCACCGAGGCCGCCAGCAATCTCCTGCTCCAGCGCTTTCAGCTCCGCTATGATCTCCTTCGGCGGGCGATGATCCGTCGCTTCATGCAGCACTTCCTTGTAGCGATTGATCGAAAGATCGTAGCCTGCTGCGGCGATCTGGGCCTTGGGCACACAAAAACTCTGCCCGGTGCGCGGACGCTCCCGCTCGGCGCCATGGCGCTCTGCCCAGCGCGCAGCGATATCGGGCAGGTTGTTCTTCGCGCGTTCGTCTTCATCAAGATGTGCCTTTGGGCCGAGTTTCTCCGCCGGAAGTAGCTCGTTGCGCCTGTCGTCCAACGAAAAGCCGTCGGCTTGGCAATCATAGAACCAGACTTGATCGGTGCCCCCGGAATTGGTTTTGGTGAACAGCACAATGGCGGTTGAGACGCCGGCATAGGGCCGGAAGACGCCTGAGGGCAGCTTGACGATGCCATCTAGCCGATGATCCTCGACTAGCATGCGGCGGATTTCCTTGTGTGCGGTGGAGGAGCCGAACAGCACGCCATCCGGCACGATCACCGCCGCCCGCCCGCCAGGCTTCAGTAGCTTCAAAAACAACGCCATGAACAAAAGCTCGGTTTTCTTGGTCTTGACGATGGCGAGCAAATCCTTAGCGGTCGTCTCATAGTCGAGCGAGCCGGCAAAGGGCGGGTTGGCCAGCACCAGACTGTAGCGGTCGGCATCGCCGGCGTGCTCTTGCGCCAATGAATCCTTATAGCGGATGTCAGGATTGTCGACGCCATGCAGCGTCATATTCATCGACCCAATGCGCAGCATTGTACCGTCGAAATCGAAGCCGTGGAACATCTCCTCGTGGAAATGGTCGCGCGTCTCAACGTCGTGGAACAGCTTGGGATGGTTGTCGCGCAGATACTCGCCTGCGGCAACCAGAAAGCCGCAAGTGCCGCAGGCAGGATCACAGATGACGTCCTTCGGCCCTGGCGCGGTCATCTCGACCATCAATGCAATGATATGGCGCGGCGTGCGAAACTGGCCGTTCTGGCCGGCGCTGGCGATCTTGCCCAGCATGTATTCGTAAAGGTCACCCTTGGTGTCGCGGTCCTCCATCGGCAGGTCGGCGATCAAATCGACCACCTTGGCGAGCAGCGCCGGCGTTGGAATCGTGAAGCGTGCGCCCTTCATATGCGTGGCGTGCGCGGTGCCGTCTTCAGCCATGGTACGCAGGAAAGGAAAAACATGATCGGCGACGGTCGTGAACATTTCGCCCGGCGACTTGTTCTTCAGCCTGGACCAGCGCATTTGGTCGTAGGCGATGCCTCCATCCTTGCCGACACCATCCTTGCCTTCCGGAAAGATGCGGCGCTCTATCGGCTTACCGGTCCGATTGGCCTTGTTCTCCGCAAGCTGCTGCGCCTCATCCAGCCCGCGCATGAACAGCAGGTAAGTGATCTGTTCGATCACTTCGAGCGGGTTGGCGATGCCGCCCGCCCAGAAGGCGTTCCAGACGGCATCGATTTTTGTGCGAAGCTCACCCGTGATCATTCATTCCTCGATTTCTGACTGTTCTTTCGGCGCGACCCTAAGCTACAGATATCGGGGATCAAGGGGGGATCATAAATGAAGCGTGCATGGATGGTTCGGGCGGAAAGACACGGTCGACTTTACGACTCGTTCAAGGAATCATCTGTCGTCGCTATCGGGTGGCACGAGATCGGATCGCTGGCCGACTTGCGCACGCGCGAAGCAATCGCCGACAAAGTGCGGAAAACCTGGCCTGAAACAAAACCGCAAAGCGTGGCGATGGCTGCGGGACAAATCCATCGGTTCCGCAACGAGATCAAAATCGGCGACACCATCGTTACCTACGATCCCAATCGGCGCGTTTCACACCGCGCTGATACTGAACAGGCCTCTTGAGTATCTGGCGTTCCAATTGCCCGTTGAAGCCAGGCGCGGCTTCCGCTAAGAAGCCAGCTGGCCGGCCTATCGGCCAGTTCGTTTTCGGGACTCCTGAAAGCACCCGTAGCTCAGCTGGATAGAGCGCTGCCCTCCGAAGGCAGAGGTCACAGGTTCGAATCCTGTCGGGTGCGCCAGTAAAATCAACGGTTTAAATAGAAAAATCGCCCAGCTTCGGGACTCGCTAACTAACCGCGCGGCCTGGCTTTCGGTCCTGGCGAGCTTTCCGCCGGGTGTGCGGACAATCTGGCGGATCGCCGATCCCTTAGCCACAGCGACCTCTTTTTTGCCACGAGGTCTTCGCGGTCCTCATCATCAGCGGTCTTTCGTCCATGTGCGGCGATCGCATAGTCGGCTCTGTTCGTTCGAAAGTCTTCTTTTTGCACGGACATCGTTTTTCCTCCCTTAGGCCTTTTCCCTCCCTTGGGCCTGACGGGCGCGATTAACTGCCGCTGCATCGTGCGAGTCTACTAATTAGGGATTGTGCTAAAATGATACACCCTGGCAAAAGCCGCAGGGACGCTACATCTCATTGGAGCCGATTACACCGGGCTCACCTTCAGCGAGATTGGTTAGCGACGGGCCACCAGGTGTAAAGATAACGCCGGCTCCCTCCAGTGCTTGTCGTAGGCGGGTGAGTGTGCCCGGATTCGGAATTCTGTGACCGATCTCAAAATCGCGGATCGTGGCTTCGCTACGATTGGACTTGGCGCCAAGCCGCACGCGGGACTCTTGCCTAACGATACCAGAACGGCTCGATGCGACCCTTGTCGGACCTTCAGTCGCGCCATAGGGCTCGCATTTCGTTCTTCACAGGCACATAATGAATGCCGTCGACCGCCAAGAGCGCGCGCTTAGTGAGGTCATCCTGTCTCACTGGAGGCCGGTCGCCCACAAGGTCGCAATGGCCGAAGAACGCATCCGTCGCCGGCTCGCGGCGATCATGGTCGCCGACGTCGTAGGCTATGCGCGCCTGATGGAGGCGGACGAGGCCGGCACGCTCGCGGCGCTGAAGGACCGCCGCAGGAACGTGCTCGAGCCCATCGTGCGATCTCATGGCGGACGCATCGTCAAATTCATGGGCGACGGTGCCCTGGTCGAGTTCGGCAGCGCAGTTGATGCCGTCGGCAGTGCACTCGAACTGCAGGCCAGGATGGCCGATGCCAACGACGACGTGGCCGATGAGCGCCGGATCATGCTCCGGATCGGCATCAATCTGGGCGACGTGATCGGCGAGGGCACGGATGTCTATGGAGAGGGCGTCAACATTGCCGCGCGACTCGAGTCCCTGGCCGAGCCCGGCAGCATCTGCATGTCGCAAAACGTGTACGAACAGGTGGCCAAAAAGGTGGATGGCACATTCGAGCCCCTGGGTGACCGTCAGCTCAAGAACATCGAAGCGCCTGTGCGCGCCTACTTGGTCCGTCCCGCTGTTGTCGCGCCTAGCAAGCCAGCGGTCACATCGGACAAACCGTCAATTGCCGTGTTGCCCTTCGACAACATGAGCGGCGACCCTGCGCAGGACTATTTCTCAGACGGGATCACGGAGGACATCATCACCGAGCTGGGCCGATTCAGGGAGATCATGGTGATCGCACGGAATTCTTCCTTTGCGCTCCGAGGCAAGGCGCTCGACGCCAAGGAAGTTGGCCATAGGCTCGGCGCGGATTTCATCGTCGAGGGCAGTGCGCGCAGGGTGGGCAATCGCGTGCGGGTCACAGCCCAGTTGATCGACGTGTCCAGCGGAAAGCATCGCTGGGCCGAGCGCTATGACCGCAATGTCGAAGATATCTTTGCGGTGCAGGACGAAGTCGTATCCATGATCGTCGGCACCCTGGTCGGGAGAGTCGCCTCCACCCGTGCCGAGCAGTCAGGCCGCAAGCCACCGCAGCTTTGGGCGGCCCACGATCACTTTCTGCAAGGGCGGGAGCGTTCGATACGATTCGATTCGGAAGCCGCGGCTCAGTTCCTGCGCCGCGCAATCGAGCTCGACCCGGCACACGCCCAAGCCCATGCGTGGCTGGCGGGTGTCGCCTATGTCCTCCATTCGGACCACGGGCGGCGCGAGGATCTGGAGGAAGGCCTTCGTGCCGCACAAACGGCGGTACGGCTCGATCCGTTGGATTCGAACGGTCACCGGCAACTCGGCCTCATCTATTCTAAGATGAGGCAGTATGAGCTGGGAGGGATACACCTCGACCGAGCGGTCGCGCTCAATCCGAACGACGTGTATGCCTCGACGTTCAGAGGGCTATGGCTGGCCTTTACGGGACGCGGAGAGGAAGCGCTGCGCAGCCTGGAGGCAGATCTTCGCTGCGATCCCTTTCCGCCAGCTTGGTACTGGGGGTGCCGCGGAGTGGCCTTTCTGCAGTTGAGGCGCCACGCCGAGGCCCTCGAAGCGTTTCAGCATATCGACCACCTCTGGCACTGGTGGCTACCCTGCTACATTGCTTCTTGTCAGGCTCGTCTGGGCAAGATCGATCAGGCGAAACAGTCGGCCGCAGATGTGCTGCGCCTCAAGCCTGATTTTGCCATAGCGGACTTCGAACGGTCTGAATGGTGGCGAGACCCCGCCGATCTTGAACACATAACGCATGGCATGCGCATGGCGGGACTAAAGTAACCGGTCGTGGGGAGCTCCCAAGCGCGTCCAATGTGAGCGCCTGACTGATTCTGGCACGAGTTGCCCCTTCCGATCGCAGAACGTACGCAGAAAACGAACCTTTCGCGACGTTGCTACCGTGCAGCGGCAAAGTCCGCTCAGGGTCAGGTGAGGACAGAGCCTGCGCCGAGCTCAATGTCCGCTCACTTACACCTCACACTGGAAGCCGCCTGCCAGCTTGCGCCCCCGTCCGGTGAGCTCGACGCCGACCCGGTGCCGCTCGCCATGTTTCCGCAAGGCTGCATCTACCGGCAAAGGGCGACGCGCGCCGTCGAGGCGACGGGGCGGATGTGGCGCATCGCCTATACCAGCCAGGGGCTGATCGGCGTGCAGGCGGCGGTGGCGTCGGGGCTGGGCATCAGCCTGCTGCCGATAGATGCGGTGCTTCCCGAGCATCGCCTGCTGAGCGCCGCCGACGGTTTTGCGGAACAGCCGCCGTCCGAGCTGGCGTTGATCGCGCCCTCACAAAGGCTGGATGCGCCGGCGCGCGAACTGGCCGCGTTTCTGGTCGCAAACATCGGCAGCATTCTGCATGGCTCTGTCGCCCAGCCGAAGGAAGCGCGGCGCGCAGTTGCGGCCCTGCGCTAACCGCCGCCTGTGCGGAACGGCCGCTTGATGGAAGCTGAGGGGTAGAGCATGCTCCCCGGTGTTCGGTCCCAAATTGGAACTTTGCAGCCGCTTTGGTTTCGGCGCTAAAACGGGAAAGGGTCTCGGCATATGGAGCCCGCAGCCCTGAGGCCAAGAGTGTCTGGAACAGAATAGAGCCTGCCCGGACCAAACCTTGGTTTGGTCGAACGCAAGCCCGGAGCGAAAATGCGGACAAGGGACCGCTGCTCATCCTGCATCAGGATGACGGCGAATACCCCCAGGTTTCGTTCGTGGCAGAGTTTGACGCATGAGGCGTAGTCAAGTGTCGATTCATCCGCGCAGGCAGGGCCGCTATTCCCACCCTGCAAATACGGACACAGCCCAAGATCCGTCTCTTGATGCCAGCGATATAGTTGCCGTGCCCCGGGCGTAAAGCGGGTCGTTCCCTGTTGCTGCGCCTGTTGGGAGAGCAGAGCAAGGTTCGCTTCGCATTGAGCAAGCTCGCCAAGCGCCCTTGTGGCAGCCGCTGACCAGGATGCGCCTGCCGCAAACCCCATCGCCGGACACCGGCCGGAACTGTCGCTGGAGATTGCCGCAACGATCGGCACCGCCAAATCCAGCGTCAGTCGCAGAAGCCGCAATTCGCGACCTCGGTGCCGAAGCCAATCCTCGTAAGAAGATACGGTGTCGCTTGCCATCGACTTCGGATCGATTCGAGGCAGAACAAGCCGATTGTACCACCAGATAGAGGTCGCATCTCGCTCTATCAGCTCGAGAAGGGCGCTCATCGCAGCGTCCTCAGGGTTGATGCCCAGTGCAAGTCCGTTCGAGTCGGCAGCCGGCAGAAATGATTGCTCGCCACCGGGATCATATCCGAGAAAACACAGCCCCGCGGGCACCCAGGCTTGCTCCGTACCCAGCTTGTCGTCACTCAGGATCCAGTCTTCAGGCGCGGATCTATCCCAGCGGGCCGGAACCATGTTGCGGGGCTGTCGGTTCCCGGCCTCTCGCCGGTCATATTGCTCGTCGCTGAAAAGAAGGATGCCGGGCGGCTCGACGACCCGCCCATGAATCGCATCGGCACACGACCGGAGAATTCGCCCCTCGGGAATGATCTGGGCGAAGTAGGTCTCGTCCGCCTCATAAAGGCAGCCTTGCAGCGCCTGCTCGGCTGTCGTGCCCCAACCAGACACGAAGTAAGTGCTCTCATCGCCATCCCTGGCGGCGCGAACGCGGCCGGCCGCCACGGTGAGAGGACAGCCGAGCAATGGGTCCGAGATCACCACCGGGCCATAAAGAAGACTCGACCCCACGCAGACCTCGAAGTGAGAATCTTTGGCATTGCGAGCGCTTCTGAACGGACTTCACCCTGTCGTACGTCCGAAGCTCTCGTGTGGCAGTTTACACGCTGCCATGCGCGATAGCATCATGCAAATGTGCTAAAGTACGTTCGGACGTCCGACCCGAGGTATGGATTGACCCCAAAGCATGGATTGACCGCAAACAACGGCACCCTGAAGCGGCGCCTGACTGCGATCGTGGTCGCCGACGTGGTCGGCTATTCGCAGCAAATGGCGGAAGACGAGGAAGGCACGTTTACCCGCGTCCGAGCGCTGATGCACGACGAGGTCCCAGGCTACGTTCATCGGCATGACGGCCGCGTTGTAAAGAACACCGGCGACGGTGTCGTCGCGGAGTTCCCGAGCGCCGTCGAAGCGGTCCGGTGTAGCGTGGCTATTCAGGCCTATCTCGCAAGCCCCGAGCGATCGTCGCCCGGTCTGTTGCTTCGAATGGGCATAAATTTCGGCGATATTATCGTCGACGGCGACGGAGACGTGTTCGGCGACGGTGTAAACGTGGCTGCACGCCTTGAACAGATCGCGGCCCCCGGAGGCATTTGCCTTTCGGCAAAAGTGCATGAGGAGGTCCGCGGAGGGCTGCAATTGCCCTTCGAATATTGCGGTGAGTTTCAGCTCAAGAACATTCCCCGACCCGTGGCAGTCTACTCGCTTATTCACAGACCCGACGGCCCGGCTCCGAGGATCGGCGCCGAGACTTCGGGCTCGAACACGCCATCGATCCTGGTCCGCCCATTTGTCAGCACCGACGGCGTGGAACCCTATTTCAGCGAAGGGTTTACAGAAGACGTCATCACCGAGTTGACGCGATTCACCCAGCTCTCCGTCGCGTCATATCATACCTCGTTGCGGCTCAAGGATGTCGAACTGCCGAAGCTGGTCTCGGATATCGGGCTCGATTTCGAGCTTTCGGGGCGAATCCGGAGGATGGGGAAGCGTATCCGCCTTTCGTGCGAACTGGTTGACGCCACGTCCGGTGGTGACGTTTGGGCCGAGCATTATGACAGCGACGATCAGGACATATTCGAAGTGCAGGACGAACTGGTCCGCAAGATCGTGGGCACGGTTATCGGGCGCCTCAAGGCAGCGGGTGCGGAGAAGGCGCGACGCAAGCCGCCGGCCAACCTGGCGGCCTATGAGTGCGTGCTCCGAGGCAATGCCCTGCCGCTGGGCGACCTCGCGTCCGAAGCGGAAGCCAGACAATGGTATCAGCGCGCCATCGACCTCGATCCGACCTATGGGCGCGCCTACGCCAAGCTGGCTCACTACAAGCAGCTGGAATGGTTTCGCGACATGGGACCTTCCGATGTCCTGCTCGACGAGGCGCATGCAATTGCCAAGAAGGCGGTGGCGCTCTCCGCCAACGATCCGGTCTGCCTCAACATTCTCGGCTGGGTGCTGCTGCACCTGCGGGACTTCGACGTCGCCGCGCAACTCTACGCACGGGCGCTCTACCTCAATCCGAACGATCCCGAACAGGTTTCCTATCTCGGCACCCTCTACACATTTGGCGGCGAGCCGGATCGCGCCATGCAATGGTTCGAGCGGGCGCAGGTGCTCGATCCACTCTACGAACCATCCTGGTATTGGCCGTTTCGCGGCATCGTCCACTTCATTGCGGGCCGGCCCGAGCCGGCACTGGTCGCTTTGAGCCGTTCGTCGACAATGCCGGCATGGGTTACCGCCTACATGGCCGCTTCGAGCTCGGCGCTTGGCCGGGACAGCGACGCCAAGTTGTATGCGGCTCGCGTGTTGGCGGGTACGCCCAGCTTTTCTTGCAGTCGATTTGTGGCCAAGGAGCCCTATCGGCTGGAGGAGGATCGGGCCACACTGCTCAAGGGGCTGCTCGCCGCAGGGCTGCCGAACTGAAATTGAAGTTTGCTATCGGCAGCCAAAAAGGACCGCGGACGCAAGCTCGTCATGATAGTGCCGACCCTGTGCGTTGTTGTGGTACGTCCCAAGGTAATCTATCAGGTCCTCTCGTGTGACAACGCCTTCCGGCAGGGCTGGCAGGACCACGGTCAGCTCCGTTGGGGCGTCGCACACCAGTTTCACTTTCGCGTCGACGATCTGCTCCAGCACAATCTTAAGTTCGCCAAGAAGAGATGTGTCATTCAGGTCTTTTACTTTCGACACTGCGGCATTCTTTAAATCTTTGCCTTTGTAGCTGATATTAGCACCAGCAAGATCAACAACGCGAAAGGTCTTTCCCGAAGTGCCCGGGGTGATCGTCCCTACCTTCACGCTTCGAAGGCCGCCAGTCTTGTCTTCAGTGCGCAGAGCTATGACGTCACCGGACGCGAATGCGTTCTGCATGTCGACGGTTACAGTCAACTGACTTGTCGAATCTACCACTGATACAGTCGCCGTGAACGCGGGCGGCAAAGCCTTCAGCCACGCCCCCACGAGCGAGGCGCCAATCTCCTGAGCCTGTCGGCCTTGCTTGAGTTTCACCTTGGGCACAAGCGTCGCTCCCCGCGCTTTGAGGCGTGCGAGAGCAGCCTAGGCTGCTTTTTCTTTGGCTGCAAGGAGGTTGCCGTGGACAGACAGAGGTATTGGGAGCATGCTGTCAGTCAGTCGACCAGCGGACGGTGGGGATCCATGAAGCTTGCTTGGCTTGTGAATTTTCTCATTACATATCAGCTCGCCGCCATTCTTTCCGCGCCCACTATTGTGTACGCGGACGAAGACTCTGGCGAGCCGCAAGTTACGCAACGCACCTTCATCGCGCCGCTTGCGGACAAGGACATATTTCAAACGACTATCGCCAACCTGAACAAGATCAATCCGTCGGGGGAAGCCCTTCAGGCTGTCGACATGCCGGACCTAGGATTTAGCCTGGTCACTGGAAGCTTTACCGACGAGGAAGCGGACAAGCTTCTGTCGGAAGGGTATCAGGAACCGGACTCCCTTGAAGTAAGCCTGTTCGCGGATGGCGGTTGCGAAGCACGCAGGCCGCTAGCGCCTGTGACGGGTGACAAGCTCGTGCCGCCGAGCGTTTGCAGTGTCGTCGGGTCGCCCAGTCTTGTGACCAACGGGTCCGCGGTCTGGATCATCGATAGCGGCGTCGACGAAGACATCGTCACAAAAGGGCTTCTTAATATTTCGGAACGGATCAACTGCACGGTCACTCCATGCAGCACGACCATGGGCGTGGCAGACGCTCAAGGTCACGGCACGATGGTCGCAGGCATCGTTGGTGGAATGCGCGTGCCAGGTACGACAAGTGGAGAATACCTTGGCATTGTTGGGGTCAGCCCCGGGGTGCCGCTTAAGATTGTCAAGGCATTTGAGGGCGAGAAGTCGAAGATCGTCGGGCCGCCGCTTGTCGCCCTGAAATACGTTCGTGATAATGCGTCCGCCGGCCAAATCCTGAACATCAGCTGGGGCTCGCAGTTCATGGAGACCGCGAGGAATGGTGGCCAATTAGGCCAGCTTGGTCTGATGGACAAGCTGCTGTTTGAGATCGCAAACAAGCAGGTCCGTATTGTGATTGCGGCGGGCAATGCGCGGGAAGACGACGAGGCGTCGTGGGTACAGTCCTTTTTCCCGGCCAATGCGTCGGAATATTTTTCTCCAAACCCGACGCAAGGCTTCATTAAAAGTGTCTCGGCATCCGACAGCACTTATATCCCGACCGGCACCATCGTCATTGGCCCGTGCAGCGCCGTGTCAGCCAATTGGTGTGATCTGCTTTGGGATGGCGGCGCTTTTGGCGCGGCCATGTCCGAGCCAGGCGTTGGCGTCCAGGTGCTTTGGCGGAGCAAAAATCACGAGCTAAGACAGAATATCTGTTCGGGAACGTCCCTTGCCGCTCCAGTTCTGGCAGGACTGCTGGCTCGGCCCACTGCGAATTTGCAGAAGGTCCCGATCAAAAAGAGCGTGATCCCAAATGCCGATCCGCTTGGATATTCGACACGCGGAACGCCGGACGTCACTCTTCCGGATTATCCGAAATGCAATTGACGCGCCGCACGGCCCTCCAGTGTTTGGGTCTTACCTCGCTGTTTGCGACCAGCGCAGGGCGTGCTTCGGCGCTTTTTGCCGCCGACAGCCACCCGCGGCTGCTGGTCGTTCACCTTCGGGGCGGACTTGATGCGCTGGCCGCGCTGCCGCCCCATGGCGATCCTGATTTCCGGCGGCTGCGAGGCAGGGCGAGAGAACTTGGCGGGCCCGACGACGCGTTCGGTGTGAAGCTTGATCCGCTGTTTGCGCTTCATCCGGCGCTGGAACCACTTGCTCGGTTCTATTCAGCCGGCGAATTGCTGATCCTGCCCGCGACGGGCATCCCGGGTATCGGTAAATCGCATGGCGCCGCGCAGAGGGTCTTGTTCGACGGCGATGTCGACGGCGGCGATTTTGGCTGGCCAGGAAGAGCCGCTTCGGTCCTGTCGCAGGGAAGCCAACCAATCTGGCGCGCAGCGCCGACCGACCTCTCGAATGATGTGCTTTTCGATCTCGTGTTGGCCAATCCGGGACTTGACATCGCCCGCCTTTGCCTCGGTGAGGCGTGTGGTTCAGCCGGAGACGCGGTGCAGACGTTGCTCGCACGGCGACATGCGCTGAGTGCTGCCGGCTTTGCCGCAGCGGCGACCTCCGCGGCGCAGGCGCTGTCCAGGCCCGACGGTCCGCGCGTGGCCCTGCTGCAGTTGGACGGCATCGATACCCACGTTGCTCAGGAAGAGCGTCTTTCGGCGACCCTTGGGACATTGGCACATGGTGTCGTTGCGTTCTCGGAAGCGGCAGCCGCGATCTGGCGTCAAACCGTTGTGCTCGGCATTACGGAATTCGGGCGCTCCATCCCCTTCAACGAACAAGGCGGCACCGACCATGGTGGTGCCAGCCTAGCGTTCTTGATGGGTGGTGCGATAGCCGGTGGGCGGATCGCGGGTCACTGGCCCGGATTGGCGGCAGATCAGCTCCACGCGGGGACCGACCTGGCGGTCACCACCGATGTCCGCTCGATCGTCAACACGGTGTTGAAAGACCATCTTGGACTCTCAAGCCAGGCAATGGCGATGGTCGCTCCAAACGCATCGGGCTTTCATGCAATTAAAGGGTTGTTTCGGCACCCTTGGCAGAACGCGTAGCGGCGCCGACGTTCGCTTGTGGGGGGCCACACGCCGGGATCGACACGATCGCGGCACGCCTAGAACCCGAACAGTTCCTTGCCCAAGGGGTCTTCGTATTTCGCCTTCAGGCCCAGGACCTTGCGGCGCATCTCGTCTTCCTTGAATGCGCTGGGCGTGACCATCCTTGTGTCGACCAAAGTCCCCTCTCGCCTTTTGTGTCAGCCGCGCTATCTCCTTGTCGTTAGGTCTTGCTGATGGAGGTTTGATGGATCGGCGATCATTCTTGACAGCATTGTTCGGCGTTGCGGGGGCCGCGGCGCTTGCTACTACAGTTAGGCCTCTCGAGGCCGTGGCCGGGGTTCCCAATGTCGGCAACGGCATTCTCGATGAGCTCGACAAGCAGGATGCCAGTGCTTTCGATGACGACGAAGGCCCGGGCGATGTCGAGCAGATCTACCATCGGCGATGGCACCATCGTCGCCATCACAGGCGGCGCGTCTGGAGGCGGCACTGCCGCACATTCTGGCGGTATGGCCGGT
Source organism: Mesorhizobium sp. P2_F5 (assembly GCF_056403715.1). Classification (NCBI taxonomy): domain Bacteria; kingdom Pseudomonadati; phylum Pseudomonadota; class Alphaproteobacteria; order Hyphomicrobiales; family Phyllobacteriaceae; genus Mesorhizobium; species Mesorhizobium sp. P2_F5. The sequence continues at coordinate 408,496 of NZ_JBFUEY010000001.1, forward strand.
GGCACCGGCGCTGCTATCGCAGGCGCTCCTTTGTCATATTGCGGTTCTAGAGCAATTCCAGGAAAAGTGTGAAACGGTTTTCCGTCCGGAATTGCGTCAAAACAAAGAGTTAGAGCGGGTCGCCGTTTCCGTAAACGGTGACCCCCTCTAGCCGCGGCTTGATCCCGGGGTTCGGATAGTCCTGCCCTGAGGCGCAAATACTGAAACAGACCCATCCCGGCTTGCTTCGGGATGGGTCTGTCAGGTTTGCCCCGCGACCGCCGCCACGGAGTCCCGCTCGACCAGCGGGCATTCCAGCTTGGTGATGGGATAGCGGCCGCGGCCGGGAGGCGGCGGCACCTCGAGCTGCTCGATCGCCCATTGGCCCATGGCCATGTGCGGCAGGATCGATGTCGTCAGCGGCGGGAACAGATGGCGGGCGATCTCCTCGTCGTCATAACCGACGACCGAGATGTCCTGCGGGATGTGCAGGCCCGCTTCCTTCAGCGCTTCGTAGCAGCCGATGGCCGTGCGGTCGTTCTGGCAGAAGATGGCGGTCGGGCGGTCTTTCAGCGCCAGAAGCTTGACGGTCGCGGCATAGCCCGCACTTGCCGACCAGTCGCCTTCGACCACCAGATCGGCATCGAAAGGATATCAGCCTTCGCCAGACGATGCCGAGAGAGCGCCGAATATCCCCTTCGTTTCGGCGACAAGTGTGCGCATCAATTGTTCGGCCGGAAGCTCCTTGTTCAAGGCGGCCGCCTGTCCGTAGAGATGAAAGGCGAAATCTCCCTTCGCGTCGGCGTTGCCTAGCGGGGCGCTGAGCACGAACATTTGCGGGAAGTCCGGGAGGCGCGTTCGGCTCTGCTCCATCTCCAGTGCGTAGCGAGTGCGCTTCGCCCGCGCAACGCGACCCGAGAAGGCATCGGTGACCATCGTGTCCATGTCCGTCGCGGAGCGGATCAGAGCGCGGCGCGGTCCGTCCGTGCCGGCTTCGTCGCAGGACAGGAAGCCGGTGCCGATCTGCACGCCGCTGGCGCCAAGCGCGAGCGCGGCCGCTATGCCTCGGCCGTCGGCTATGCCTCCGGCGGCAATGACCGGGAGCTTGACAGCATCGACGACCTGGGGAACCAGCGCCATCGTGCCCACACCATCGCCGGGGCTGTTGGGAGCATGCGAACCCCGGTGGCCTCCCGCCTCCCACCCCTGGGCTATGACCGCGTCGGCTCCGCTGTCGGCAAGCTTCAATGCCTCGGCGACATTGGTCGCAGTGCTGAGGATCACGATTCCTGCCTGCTTCAGCCTGTCGACAGCAGCCGCATCCGGCATGCCGAAGTGGAAGCTCACGACCGGCGGCCGGATCTCGAGCACCAGATCAAGTCTGGCGTCGTCGAAACCCGGCCCCATCGGTGGAAGCCTCGCCGGCGGTTCGCCCAGCGCCAGTTCCTCGTAGTAGGGCCGCAGCCTTTCGACAGCCCGCGCCAGGACAATATTGCTGGTGCTCGGTTGCGGGCAGACGAAGAAATTGAGGTTGAACGGACGCTCGGTCGAGGCGCGCAGTTGGTGAACTGCGTGGCGCAGGCCGTCTGGCAACATCGATGCACAGCCGAGAGACCCCAATCCGCCGGCATTGCTCACCGCAGCGGCGAGTTCCGGCGTCGCCGATCCGGCCATCGGAGCCTGGATGATGGGATGATCGATCTTCAGCAGGTCGCATAGACGACGGTTCGGCCACATGAGCGTGTTTTCCGCTGTCGAGGAAGGAACATACGCCCATCCAGCATAGGCCTGTGTCAGGCCCGGGTCATCGGAATTGTGCAGGCACGCTCCCCACGGTTGCCCCTAGCAGCGCGCATCAGCGCTCCTAGACGGGCATACGGGCCATACGCACGCGAAGGTCCTCGAACGGCTTACTCAAGGCATCAAGCAGATCAAGAAATTTTTCATGCGCGCCGGCATCGAGAAAGAAGATGCGCTGATTGAGAATGGCCTGCGGGCGCTATGCTGCTGCTCCCTTCACGCTCGCCACCGAGTCCCGCTCGACCAGCGGGCATTCCAGCTTGGTGATGGGATAGCGGCCGCGGCCGGGAGGCGGCGGCACCTCGAGCTGCTCGATCGCCCATTGGCCCATGGCCATGTGCGGCAGGATCGATGTCGTCAGCGGCGGGAACAGATGCCGGGCGATCTCCTCGTCGTCATAGCCGACCACCGAAATGTCCTGCGGGATGTGCAGGCCCGCCTCCTTCAGCGCTTCGTAGCAGCCGATGGCCGTGCGGTCGTTCTGGCAGAAGATGGCGGTCGGGCGGTCTTTCAACGCCAGCAGCTTGACGGTCGCGGCATAGCCCGCACTTGCCGACCAGTCGCCTTCGACCACCAGCTCCGGATCGAACGGTATGTCGGCGGTGGCGAGCGCCCTGCGATAGCCTTTCAGCCGGTCTTGCGCGGCCTGCATCCACGGCTCGCCGGTGATGGTGGCGATGCGGCGGTGGCCGTGGCCGATGAGATGCCGGGTCGAGCTCTGGCCGCCGGCGATCTCGGAAGGCACCACGGCCGGGAAGGCATAGTCCGACGTGTAGCAGTTGAGCAGGATGACCGGGATGTCGAGGCCGTAGAGGAAGTCCGGCGCCGTGATCTCGCGGGTGAAGATGGTCATGTAGATCAGCGCCGAGATGCCGCGCTTGGTGAGGGCCGCAATGGCGCGCGGCTCCATCACGGCGTCGCCCATGGTCTGCGCCACAAGCAATACGTTGCCGGCGTTCCATGATGCCTGGCGCGCGCCCTCGATGGCGACCACGGCTTCCGGACTGGTCGCCAGCTGGTCGACGGCGAAGCCGATGACGCCATCAAGTCCCTCGAAGGCGGGAACCGGCTTGCGAAGCGCCGAGAAGGCGGGCGCGGTGTAGCCGAGCGAACGCGCGGCATCGATCACCCGCTCGCGGGTCTGCTGCGACAGCCTGATGCCGGGCGAATTGTTGAGCACGAAGGAGACGGTTGCCTGCGAGCAGCCGGCTGCCCTGGCGATATCGGTCATGGTGACACGGCCGCCCTTGGCGGTTCTCGCCGGCGCCTTGCGCCGCTTCGCCGTGTCGTCCGGATCCCTCGTCTCGCTCATGGCATCGTGTCCCCAATCCCCAGCCTGTCTAGCGGCAGCCTGTCAGGCCGACAAGATGGCGTGGCGCCGTCGACTAATGGAAATGGTCGGAGGCGTTTATACTTATTAGCAGCTTTGACGTTCCTCCGCCATGCCACTCTGTGCTGGTGAACCCCGAAGATTGCAAGGCATCCAGTTGAACGCAGCCAGCGCGACACACGTTCGGCAAACAAGCCCCAAGGTCGCCGTCGAGCCTTTGCATGAGACCTTTTACTAATACTGTTTACTAATACAAAAATGCGCTGTAACGTCAATCCGTCGCGCCCAGCTCGTTTATGGCTAGCGCGGCGGAAAGTGCAGTGAACAGCCTGATGGCGAGCGGAGATTGCCTCCGCATGCTATGTTTCGGATATGTGATATGTCAGACAAATCAGACTATTTACGAGCATGGGATGAGTCTCTAAAGTCCGTGATCGCGACTGGAACGACGCCATTCTTTCAGTGCCGGGAACCCTGAGGAGGAGGGCGTCCAAATCGCAAGCGGCAAATCAGTGAATGCAAGATCGGTTCAGTCCGACGACTGGACCAAAACGGGAGGTTGAACATGAAATCCTTGATACGACATGCATCCGTTGCCACCGCAGCCCTGCTGCTTGGCCTCACGGCGACAGCCATTGCGCGGGCCGACGACAAGCCGACGCTGGCCTTCGTCGTCAACGGCGCTTCCGACTTCTGGAAGGCCGCCGAAGCTGGCGTCAAGAAGGCGCAAGGCGAACTGCCCGACTACAATCTCGAACTCAAATATCCCGAGCAGTCCTCGGTCGCCATCCAGCAGCGGCTGATGGACGATCTGGTGACCGCCGGCGTCAAGGGCATCATGGTCTCGGCCGTCGACCCCAAGACCTCGACCGACGGTCTGAACAAGATCGCCTCTGAGACGGCGCTGTTCACCACCGACTCGGATGCCCCGCAGACCAAGCGCGTCGCCTATATCGGCTCGTCCAACGTCGATGCCGGCAAGCAGGCGGCCGAGATCGCCAAGAAGGCGATGCCGGACGGCGGCAAATGCCTCGGCTTCGTCGGCCTGCTCGGCGCCGACAATGCCAAGGAACGCATCCAGGGCATGAAGGACGGCCTCGCCGGCAGCAAGATCGAACTGGTCGACGTGCGCGGCGACGATATCGACCAGGCGCGCGCCAAGAAGAATGTCGAGGACGCGCTGGTCGCCAGCCCCGACATCACCTGCATGGTCGGCTTCTACTCCTACAACACGCCGCGCATCTATGAAGCGCTGCGCGACGCCGGCAAGCTCGGCTCGATCACCGTCGTCGGCTTCGATGACGATCCGATCACGCTGGGCGGCGTCAAGGAAGGCACCGTTGCCGCCACCGTCGTGCAGCAGCCCTTCGAATGGGCCTACCAGGGCATGAAGCTGATGGCCGCCTATCTCAAGGGCGACAAGTCGGGCATTCCGGAAGGCGGCCTGATCATCATCCCGACCAAGATCATCGGCAAGGACGATGTCGACGCCTATGCGGCCAATCTGAAGGCGATGTCCGGAAACTGAGGCCACGAGCAGTTGCGCCGGCTCAGGGTTCGCCTTGAGCCGGCGATCGTGTTGACGGGCCGACAAAGGCCCGTCAGTCTGTAGCCCACCGGCTGCTGTCAGGCGTGATGAATTATTCCGACCCATCCATCGTCGCAACCACTCCGTTCCTCAGCCTCGAGAACGTGCGCAAGACCTATCCCGGCGTTGTCGCGCTGGACGGGTTTTCCATGGAGGTCAGGCCGGGCGAGGTGATCGGCCTCGTCGGCGAAAACGGCGCCGGCAAATCGACCTTGATGAAGATCCTCGGCGGCGTCACCAGGCCGGACAGCGGTACTATCACCGTCGACGGCGTTGCGCATGACGGGCTTACCGTCGAAGGCAGCCTGGGGTCGGGCATTGCCTTCGTCCACCAGGAACTCAACCTTTTCGAAAACCTCGACGTCGCCGCCAACATCTTCTTCGGCCGCGAGCCGTTGCGTGGCGGGCCGCTGAGATTGGTCGACCGCGCCAAGCTGCGCGAAATGGTGGCGCCGCTGTTGAAGCGCGTCGGCGCCAATTTCTCCGCCGACACGCCGGTCTCGGCACTGTCGCTGGCGCAACAGCAGATGGTCGAGATCGCCAAGGCGCTGTCTATCAAGGCGCGGCTGGTCATCCTCGACGAGCCGACATCGAGCCTGCCGATCGCCGAAACCGACAAGCTGCTCGATGTCATCAAGGCGCTGAAGGCCGACGGCATCAGCGTCATCTTCATTTCGCACCGCCTGCATGAGGTCGAGCGCGTTGCCGACCGCGTCGTCGTGCTGCGCGACGGCATGCTGGCCGGTACCTTGCCTAGGAGCGCAATCAACCACGACCAGATGGTCAAGCTGATGATCGGCCGCATGCTGAAGGAGCGCGAGAAAGCCTCCGAGGCCGCGCGGGCGCCGGGCGCCACGGCACTCTCGGCAAAAGCCGTCCGAACCCCTGCCTACCCTGCCCGGCCGGTCGATCTCGACATCAGGCGCGGCGAGATCCTTGGCCTTGCCGGCCTTGTCGGCTCCGGCCGCACCGAACTGGCGCGGGTGTTCTTCGGTATCGACGGCACGCTTGGCGGCGCGCTCGAACTCGACGGCAAGCCGCTTGTGCTGGGCTCGGCGGCCGATGCCGTCGCGCACGGCATTTTTCTCGTCCCTGAAGACCGTAAGCTGACCGGCATCCTGCTCGATTTGTCGATCGCGCAGAACATTTCGCTGCCCAATTTGCCGGCGCATGCGAAGCGCCAACTGGTGTCGGCAAGCGCGGAGACCGTCACAGCCGAGAAGCAGAAGAGCAATCTCGGCATCAAGGCGCCGTCGGTGCAGACGCGCACCGGCTCGCTGTCGGGCGGCAACCAGCAAAAAGTGGTGCTGGGCAAATGGCTGGCGATGAACCCGAAGGTGATGATCCTCGACGAGCCGACGCGCGGCATCGACATCGGCGCCAAGGCCGAGATTTACGGACTGATGCGGGCGCTGGCCGATGCCGGCGTCGCCGTGCTGATGATTTCCAGCGACATGGAAGAGGTGATCGGCGTGTCCGACCGCATCGCCGTCATGCATGAAGGCCAGATCTCGGGCATTCTCGACAAGGAACAATTCAGCCAGGAAAACGTGCTGTTGCTGGCCGTCGGCAAGCCGGCAAACTAGCCGGATTTCGACGTTGCCGGTCCGGCATTGGGGAGAAGACGATGAGCAAGAAAGATCTCGGCCTGCTGATCCTGATCCTGGTGGTCGGAGCGGTGGTGGCGATCATCAACCCTCGCTTCCTGCTGCCGATCAATCTTGCCAATACCTCGAACCTGATCGGGCTGTTCGGCATCCTGTCGATCGGCCAGGCCTTCGTCATCATCACCGGCGGCATCGAATTGTCGGTCGGCTCGGTGGTTGCGCTGCTCGGTACGCTGTTCATCGACTTCATCGCCGTGCGCGGTCTGGGATGGCCGATCGCGCTGCCGCTGATCCTGGTGCTCGGCGGCATCATCGGTCTGGTGCATGGCTGGCTGATCACCCGGCTCAAATTGCAGCCCTTCGTGGTGACGCTCTGCGGCCTGCTGATCTATCGCGGCGTGGCGCGCTTCTACACCGCCGATGGCACGGCGGGCTTCGGCTTCGGGCAGAATTTTCCGGAGCTGGAATTCCTCACCGCGGGCCGGTCATGGGGCGTGCCGAACAGCTTCATCGCGCTGATCGTCATTTCCATCGTCATGTGGGTGGTGCTGCACCGCTCGGTGTTCGGACGCTACCTCTATGCCATCGGCAAGAACGAAGAGGCGGCGAAATATTCCGGCATCCGCACCGGCCGCATCGTGATGGCAGCCTATGTCATCTGCGGCGTGCTGACGGCGCTGTCGGCGATCTATTTCGCCATGTACACGCGCTCTATCTCGCCGGCCAGCCATGGCCAGTTCTACGAACTCTACGCCATCGCGGCGGCGGTGCTCGGCGGCTTCTCGCTGCGCGGCGGCGAAGGTTCGCTGATCGGCGTCATCCTCGGCACCGTGCTGCTGCAGGAATTGCAGAACCTGGTCAATTTGCTCGGCATCCCGTCCTCGCTCAACTTCGCGGTGATGGGCGGCGTGATCCTCATCGGCGTGCTGGTTGACCAGCAATGGGGCGTGTTCCGGGCAAGACGGCTGATGCTCGACGCCAGCCGCAAGAGTGTGGCGGCGGAGTAGCGCTAAATCACGCCGGACATGTCCGAGAACGCCATCGCCTTGCGCAGTACCTCGGCGAAGCGCTCGCCGGCGGTTTCGCGTAGGCCACCATTGTCGATCGAGGTGACGCCGGGTCCGGACAGAGCGACGTTGGCGCTGCGGGCGAGGCGAGCCAGCACCTCGCCGCGCGACTCGCGGCCGCGCTGGGCCAGACGTTCGGCGAGGATTTCCGGCGAAGCGGTGATTTCCACGACAGCCAGGTTGGCATACCGTTCACGCAGCACCGGGATGACCGCGCGAGAGACATTGGCGACCGCAACGTGACCGTTGGCGATCGACCAGTCGACATCGGCCGGAATGCCATAGCGCAGGCCGTGTGCCTCCCAGGAAATGGCGAAAGCGCCGTCGGCCTCGGCCTCGACAAAGGCGGCGTCGGCCAGCGTGTCATGGTCCTCGCTTGCCGCGTCGCTCGGCCTGGTGATGACGCGGCGCACGAACTCCAACCGTGTCTCATCGGCAAACAGCGCCCTGGCGTAGCCGATGACCGTATCCTTGCCGGCGCCGCTCGGGCCGACGACGGCGACGAAGACGCCGTTGCGGACCGGAAAAGCCTCGGCGGTGAGTTCGCGTTCGATCGACGCCGAGACCATCAGGCGACCCGGCGTCCCTGGCGCCAGACGGTGCGCACGACCGGCACATGATCGTCGACGCGCACACGCACCAGATCGGCACGGCGGCCCGGTTCGATGACGCCGCGGTCGCTGAGGCCGATGGCCTCGGCAGGGTTCTTCGACACCATTGCGACGGCCTGCGGCAGGGAAATGCCTTCGACGACGTCGCCGAGGAAGAAGGCCGACTGGATGAGGCTGAACGGAATGTAGTCGGACGACAAGATATCGAGCAGACCATCGCTGGCCAACGTGCGGGCCGAGACGTTGCCCGAGTGCGAGGCGCCGCGAATGACATTGGGAGCGCCCATGAGCACGCCGAGCCCGGCATCCTTGGAGGCTTTGGCGGCTTCCAGCGTTGTCGGGAATTCGGCGACCCGCACGCCTTGCTCAATCGCCTCGTCGACATGGCCTGATGTGGCGTCGTCATGGCTTGCCAGCACGATGCCGCGCTCCTGGCAGGCGGCAGAGATCGCCACCCGGTTGGGTCCCGAATTCCGCGCCGACTCGCTCATTCGCTTTTCGCAGAACAGCTTGAAGTCGCGGTCGGTCAGCTTCAGCTTGCGCTGGTAGTAATAGGCGTAGGTCTCGAGGTTGACGAACTGGCGCTGTCCCGGCGCATGGTCCATCAGCGAGGCCAGCCTGACCCGTTCGTCGCCGTCGAAATTGGCGAAGGCGGCGAGGCAATCCGGCGCCGAGACCTCGCAGCGCAGATGCAGGAAGTGATCGGCCCGCAGGCGATCCTGCTGGACACTGTCCTCGATGGCGTCGGCGAGCTTGCGGATGTCGTCGGAGGTGAGGTCGGCGTCCTCGTCCATGCCGACGCGCAAGGCATCGAGCACGGTGGTGATACCGGCGGTGGCGACCTGCGCGTCATGCGCGAGCACGGCGGCGATCGGGTTCCAGCGCACTTTCGGCCGCGGCGCGTAATGGCCTTCGAGATGGTCGGTGTGCAGCTCGACCAGGCCGGGGATGATGTAGTCGCCGCCCATATCCTCTCCGGTTCGCCCGGTGCCGGCGTCGATGCCGGCGATAAGGCCGTCGCGCAGCAGCAGCGACCCTTCGACGATTTCGTCGGCAAGCACGATGCGGGCATTGGTCAAAACGGTCTCGGCGGTCATTTCAGGCAGTCCTTGGGTTTCAGGCGAAGTGGTCAGGCGGTTTTTCGGGCAGCGCGGCGGCCGAGCGCATGGTGCGAGAGCACCATGAACGGGGCACCCGGTTCGGTTTCGACAAACAGCGTCAGCGCATCCACCAGCACCGGCTGCTGCAGCACCTCGGCGAACAGGCTGTCGATTGCTGCGCGCAGACGTTGGCTTTCCTGTGGCCCGGCCCGGCCGGACAGGGTCATGTGGAAGCGAAAGGTCTCGAAGACATAGGGGTAGCCCCACTGGCAGAGATTGCGGAACTCGGCCGGCTTCAGCGAATCCGGGCTGCGGCGTTCGATTTCCGCTTCGGTGAGCGGCGCGCGAAAACGGTCGAAGCCCAGCACGACGTCATCGGCGAAACGGTTGAGCGACGGCAGCGGGCCTTCCGGCACCAAAGCGAAGAAACCATCGATCTGGCTGACGACAAGGCGCGGGATGGTAACGGTCGGGGTTGCCTCGGCAAAGGCGTCCAAAGCCGCGCGCAATGAGGCTTCAGTCTCGTTGGCGGCCAGCCGGAAGGGCGCCTTCAGCGTCGCATGAAAACCGTAGCGCCGGGCCGATGCGGTATGGAAGGCGACTTCCGCCGCTGACAGGTCCGCCACCGCTTCGACCGGCCTTGTGGCGGCGCCGAAGGGGTTGCGTCCCAGCCAGTTGGCGGCGAGGCGCGCCAGTGGCTCGTCCTGCCTCGGGGTGAAATAGATGGCGTAGCGCATAAGAAATCCTCCTTAAAGCGCGCGGCGCCTGAAGCGATGGGTGCGACGCGCTTTAAGTCTTCAATTTGCTGCATGTCGTCATCCCAAAACCGCTGCGCACTTTTGGGCGACATGCACTAGCCCGCTGCCATAGGTGATTTCCATGACGGATTGACGAAGCTTTGAAGGGTTTTCGATGGCAAATCGACCAGACAAGTCCTTAGCCGACGATTTTTTCCAGCTGGACCAATAGCTTGCGCTGTTCAGGCCTTCATCAGCCATTCGTGCTCGGGCGCATTGTGGAATTTCCACGTCCGCTTCGGCCCGGCCATGACATTGAGATAATAGAGATCGTAGCCATGGCAGGCGGCGCAGGGGTGGTAGCCCTTGGGCACCAGCACGACATCGCCATCCTCGATCGCGATCGCCTCGTCGAGATCGCGATGTCCGCTTTTGTCGGCGTCGGTGTAAACGCGCTGGAAGGCAAAGCCCTGCGGCGGGTTGAGGCGGTGATAGTAGGTTTCCTCAAGATAGGATTCGGCCGGCAGATTGTCCTGGTCGTGCTTGTGCGGCGGGTAGCTCGATGTGTGGCCGCCGGGCGTAATGACCTCGACCACCAGCAGCGAGTCCGCCGGCTTGCCTTCGGGCAATATGTTGGTGACGTAGCGTGTGTTGGTGCCTTTGCCACGAATTTCCTGACCGAGATCGTTGGGCGCGATGACGCGAACCGGCAAGCCGCCGCCCAGGCCCGGCGCCGAACAGACGGCGAGTTCGAGATCGGTGTGCGCAGTCACCGACCAGTCCGACCCCTCGGGGATATAGACCGACCAGGGCTTGCCCTCGAAGGGCGACATGCGCTCGCCGAGCAGGCCGAGTTCCTGGCCGCCGGCTTCCGCTTTGCCCTTGCCGGTGACGAACACCAGGCAGACCTCGCGGTCGTCCGTCTTTCCCGAAGCGTTTTCGCCCGGCTTCAGCCGGTGCAGGTCGAAGCCGACATAGGTCCAGCCTGCGCTTTGCGGCGTGACATGAGCGACACGGCCATGGCCCTTGTCGGCTTTGACGAGCAGTTTCGACATTGCGGTCATTCCTTCGGTTCGGCGCCAGCCTTCGGTTCATCGGGCGTTGCCGCCTTCTCGTCCACCGGCTTGTAGAGGTAAAAAAACTGCCAGACGGCGTAGGCGGCAAAGCCGAGCGCGATGACGCCCCAGAACGGTGTGCCGGAGGCAAATTCTATTCCGGCCCAGATCACGCAGACGGCGACGACGGCGACGCGCCGCCACAGCGGGCGGAAGAACGGGTGCTCGTAATCCTTCATCGGATCGCCTCAGGCATTGGGAAAGCCCTGCGTTTCCACCGTGTAGCCCGCAGCCGTCATCACCCGCATCAGTTCCTTGTGGCCGACCTGCGCCATCTTGAGCGGCGGGTTCTTCTTCGGGTCCTGCTCGGCCTCGACGACGAACCAGCCTTCGTAGCCATGGTCGGCGAAGCGCTGCACGATGGCGCTGAAATCCAGCGAGCCATTGCCCGGTACGGTGAAGGCGCCGAGCGCAACGGCATCGAGGAAGGACTGCTTCGTGCGGTCAAGCCCGTCGATGACGCTCATGCGCACATCCTTCACATGGACATGGCTGATGCGCTTGTGGTGGTTGTCGATGGCGCGCAGCACATCGCCGCTGGCAAAGGCGAGATGCCCGGCATCGAGCAGCAGCGGAATGCCGTCGCCGGAATGGCGCATGAAGGCATCGAGCTCCGGCTCGGTCTCGACCACTGCCGCCATGTGGTGGTGATAGGACAGCGGCATGCCTTGTTCGGCGCACCATTCGCCGAATTCGGTCAGCCGCCTACCATAGGCCTTCATCTCGTCACCGGTGAGCTTCGGCTTGGTGGCGAGCGGCTTGGAGCGGTCGCCCTGGATCGAGCGGCCGACCTCGCCATAGACGATGCAAGGCGCGTCGACCGCCTTGAACAGGTCGATCATCGGCTGGATGCGATCCTTGTTCTTGCCCATGTCCTCATCGACCAGCGTGCCGGAAAACCAGCCGCCGCACAGCGTCACGTCGGCCCTCTTCAGGATCGGCAGCATGACATTGGGGTCGTTGGGAAAGCGGCGGCCCATCTCCATGCCGGTGAAGCCGGCCGAGCGCGACTGGCGCAGGCATTCCTCCAGCGAGACGTCGTCGCTGAGTTCGGCAAGATCGTCGTTCCACCACGCAATGGGGGACATGCCCAGTTTGGCTTTCAAGTTTTAGCTCCGGTTCTTGTTCACCCTCCCCCTTGTGGGGAGGGTCGCTGCGAAGCAGCGGGGTGGGGGTGCGGCGCCGGGCCCCCCCCCCGCCGCCGGCATCGGTAGAAACAAGCGGATCGGTGTCGATGACCAGAACGGTGGTGCGGTCGTTCTTTTTCGATTTCTGCAGCGCGTTCTCCAGCCCGGCGATCGACGGCACTTTTTCTGATATCGCGCCCATGCTTGCGGCATGCGCGGCGAAGTCGATGTCGGGCAGGATTTCGTGGCGCGAGTCTTTCAAGAGATTGTTGAAGTTGGCGCCGCCGGTGGCCATTTGCAGCCGGTTGATGCAGCCATAGCCCCTGTTGTCGAGCAGCACGATGGTGAGCTTCAGACCGAGCATCACCGAGGTGGCGATCTCGGAATTGAGCATGAGATAGGAGCCGTCGCCAATCATGACGACGACCTCCTCGTCGGGCTTGGCCATCTTGGCGCCAAGGCCGCCGGCAATCTCGTAGCCCATGGTCGAGAAGCCGTATTCGGCGTGGTAGGAGCCCGGAGCGCCGGCCTGCCAAAGCTTGTGCAACTCGCCCGGCAGTCCGCCGGCGGCATGCAGCAAGGTCACGCCTGATCCCAGCGTGCGCTGTACGGCGCCGATCACCTGCGCATCCGATGGGAAAGCCGCGTTGGTCGAGGCCGTCACCTTGCCGGCATCGGCCTGCCAGGCCTTTTTGCCTGTGGCCGAATTGTCGGTCCAGGCGGACGGCGCCTTCCAGTCCTTAAGCGCCGCACCGAGTTCAGCGAGCCCCTCGGCTGCATCGGCGACCAGCGGCAGCGCCCGATGCTTGCCGGCGTCGAAAGGCTGGACGTTCAAGCCGATGATGGTCTTGCCGGAATTCCTGAACAGCGCCCACGAGCCGGTGGTGAAATCCTGCAGGCGCGTGCCGATGGCCATCACGACATCGGCCTCTTCCGCCAGCCGGTTGGCCGCGGACGTGCCGGTGACGCCGACCGCCGCCATGTTGAGCGGATGCGTGTCGGGCAGCGAGGATTTGCCGCCTTGCGTCTCGCAGACCGGAATGCCGGCGCCCTCGGCGAATTTCGCCAGCTCGCCCGAAGCCTGCGAATACAGCACGCCGCCGCCGGCGATGATTAGCGGCTTTTTCGCACCTTTCAGCGCAGAGACGGCAGCCGCCAATTCATGGCGGTCCGGACGCGGCCGGCGCTGGTGCCAGACGCGCTCCGCAAAAAAACTCTCGGGATAGTCATAGGCTTCGGCCTGCACGTCCTGGCAGAGCGACAGCGTCACCGGGCCACAATCGGCCGGATCGGTCAGCACCTGCATGGTGCGGGCCAGCGCCGGGATGATCTGCTCCGGCCGGGTGATGCGGTCGAAATAGCGCGACACCGGGCGGAAGCAGTCATTGACCGTCGCCGTGCCGTCGGAGAAATCCTCGGCCTGCTGCAGCACCGGATCGGGAATGCGGTTGGCGAACACATCGCCTGGCAAAAACAGGACGGGCAACCGGTTTACATGCGCAAGCGCTGCCGCCGTCACCATGTTGAGCGCGCCGGGGCCGATCGACGAGGTCGCGGCCATGAAGCGGCGGCGGAAATTGGCCTTGCCATAGGCGATTGCGGCATGCGCCATCGCCTGTTCGTTGTGAGCGCGGAAGGTCGGCAGTTCATCGCGCAGCTGGTAGAGCGCCTCGCCGATACCGGCGACATTGCCATGGCCGAAGATCGCCCAGATGCCACCGAAGATCGGCACTTTTGTGCCGTCGATCTCGGTCATCTGCTTGCTCAGAAAGCGGGTCAGCGCCTGCGCCATCGTCAGGCGGATTGTCTTGCTCATGGGTTTTTCCTCCGCAGTCCTGTGCCGCGCCTTTATGCTGCTTTACGGCCGCGCGCGGCAAGCCACGCTTCGGTCAACTGTTCGAAGCGCGACGCCATATCCGCGACGGCCTCGTCATCCGACATCTTGCCGGCCAGCCACTGTTCGGCCGCGTGGACGAAGATGGTGCGGCCAACGGCAAATCCCTTGACGATCGGCGCCTTGGCGGTGGCGGCGAAGGCAGCTTCCAGCTCGTCCTGCGGCGCTTCGAGACCCAACAGCACGACGCCGCGGCACCAGGGATCATGCTTCAGGATCACCGCTTCGATCTTGGCCCAGGCGCCGGCCGACGCCTGCGGTTCGAGCTTCCACCAGTCCGGTTTGATGCCCAGCGCATAGAGTTCTTCCAACGCACGCGGGATCGTCGTGTCGTCGAGCTTGCCATGCTTGCCGGCGATGATCTCGACCAGCAATTCGCGGCCGACCTTTCGCGCCGCCTCGAACAGCGCGCGCAGTTTCTGCTGCTGCTCTTCCTTGAGTTCCGCCGGATCGTCGGGGTGATAGAAGCACAGGCATTTGATGCAGTGGTCGACCGGCCATTCCACCAGTTGCGAGCCGATGTCCTGCGAGAATTCGAAGCGCAGCGGGCGCGAGCCCGGCAGTTCCACGGGGCGGCCGAGCCAGGCGAAGGGGTGGCGGGCGAATTCGAACATTGCCTCGCGGCCATGTTTTTCATCGATCAGCATGCCATAGCCGTCGCGGCCGGCCGCGACCTTGGCCGCCGCCTTGACCGCCAGCACCTTGAAATCGCGGATGCGCGCCGGATCGGCGCCGGTCTTGGCCGCCACATCTTCAAGCTGCACACGATGGTCGCAGGCGAGCGCCATCATCGAGGGGATGTCACGCCGGCGGGTCGTTGCCCAATGGATGTGGTTGATCGCCTCGTCCTTGCGCAGGGCCAGATGCTTGCTGCCGTTCTTGAGGAAGAACTGCAGCTCCTCGAAGGTCGGATATTCCGGCGCGCAGAGCAGTCGCGACACGGCGAAGGCGCCGCAGGCATTGGCCCAGGTCGCCGCCGTCGCATGGTCTTCGCCACCCAGCCAGCCGCGCAGGAAGCCGGACATGAAGGCATCGCCGGCGCCAAGCACATTGTAGATCTCGATGGGGAAACCCTTGCCGACGATACCGTCTTCGAGATCGTCGCTGATCGGCCCGTCATAGACGATGCAGCCCATGGCGCCGCGCTTCAAGACGATAGTGGCGGCCGACAGCGCGCGGATAGTCTTCAGCGCGCTCAGGCAATCGTCGGCGCCCGAGGCGATCATGATCTCTTCCTCGGTGCCGACGATGAGATCGCAATCGGGCAGCACCGTCTTCAGCTGGGCCGAGACGCGGTCGGATTTGACATAGCGCTCGAAGCCCTCGGCATGCCCGGCAAGGCCCCAGAGGTTGGGGCGGTAGTCGATGTCGAACACCACCTTGCCGCCCCTGGCCTTGATGATGCGGATCGCCTTGCGCTGGGCGGCGTCGCTGTTGGGGCGCGAGAAATGCGTGCCGGTGACGACGACCGAACGGGCCGAGGCGATGAAGGCCTCGTCTATGTCTTCCGGCGCGAGCGCCATGTCGGCGCAGTCGCTGCGATAAAAGATCATCGGCGAAACGCCCTCGCTCTCGACCGAGAGCAGCACCAGCGCCGTCAACCGCTCCTTGTCGGTCTTCAGCCCGTCGACATTAACGCCTTCGCGCCTGAGCTGTTCGCGGATGAAACGGCCCATCTGCTCGTCACCGACGCGGGTGAGCAGCGCCGAGCGCAGGCCGAGCCTGGCCGTGCCCACAGAGATGTTGGCCGGGCAGCCGCCGACCGACTTGGCGAAGGAGGTGATATCCTCCAGCCGCGAGCCGATCTGCTGGCCGTAAAGGTCGACGGAAGCGCGACCGATGGTGATGACATCGAGCGGAGCGTATTTCGCGTCCACGGCTTCGCTCATTGGAACCTCCCGTCGGTCGTGTTGTCTTGGGCAACGTAGCTGGGGGACACGCGCGAGCGGCAGCGTGGCGCCGGGAATATGAAATAATAATTCCAATCCATAGTCAATATGGAATGAGCATTCCCCCTTCGAAAAGTGTCGGTACGGCGCTAGCGCGGCGGGCTTTCTAGCCGAGCGTACCGCGGCTTCATCCTTTTTGTTTGAGCATCGGATCTTCCCAAAACCAGTTCGCGCTTTTGGGTCCGATGCTCTGGGTCGAAGGTCGCGTCAAACTACCAAATCCTACGCATTCTGCGAACGAGCGTCCGCAACGGAGTCGAATGTTGCCCTTCACCTCGTCGACTTGAATGAGCAAGTAGCGCCACTTGCCGCCATTCATCGCTTGGCCAGTGAACTGTCGCTTTCGATGCACAGCGGTCGTTCCTGGCAACGCGCGCCGTTCACGCGCTGGCGAGCAGCGGCCCCCGCCTTTCTTTGCACAGGGGTGTTCTATGGCTGCCCGAGAGGTTGCGCCTCCCCCGCTTCGCATTCCAGTAGTCGCACTTGTTTGGCGAGCTCTGCCAGCGCCTCGGGCTTGGCGCAAAGCGGGAAGCCGGCGAGCGGCATTGTCTCGATGAAACGACCGCGCTCTGTCTTGCTCAATCTGAATTCATTGACCATGCCCTCGACGGTCAGGTCCGGATACCGTTTGAGGGTTTCCCTGACCGAAGCATTCGCCTCATCGATTCGATCCAGAGCCGCAAAGGAGCTGCTACGCATCACCCATTCCCATTTGCTGTAGTTATCGGTCGTCTTGCGCTCCAGCATCTTCAAGGCGTCCTCATAGCGGCCAGCCATAAAATAGGCAGCGGAGTAGAAAGCAGTGGCCCACATCGGGTAATTCGGGTCGAGCCGTATAACTTGGTCGACCAACTGGGCGCCGCGTTCGGGTTCGTCGAAGCCTGCCGCAAAGCCGGAATAGAATGTCAGGATTTCGGCCGAACCCGGAGCGAGGCGGAGGGCCGTGTCCAGCTCGACCTTGGCGCGGGCGTTGTCGCCCTTGTCTTTGAGGCTCATGCCAAAAACCGCGTGCGCCTCGGCGTCGCTCGGATCGAGCCGCACCGCGCGTTCGGCTACATCGGCAGCCGCCTTGATCTCGCTCTCGCGATTGACACCGAAGCCAGCCAATATGTTATGAGCATGATAAAGTTCCACCCAGGCGCGGGCGAACTCCGGATCCAGCTCGACAGCGAGGTTGAGCAGCCTGATGGCCTCCTGCTCATCCGCTACGGTAATCTTTTCAATCCTTTCGGTTCCGAGCAGATAGTAATCATAGACAGTCAAGTTGTCCGGCCGTTTACGCTTCGCTGCAGCTCGCCCCGCTCCCTGAATCAGCCCCACGCCGTTGCCGAGCCGGTTGGTGACCTGCTCGGCGATCTCGGTTTGAACGGCGAATACGTCTTCAGCAGGCCGGTCCCATCGCTCCGACCACAGATGGTTGCCGGTTCTTGCATCGATCAACTGCGCGGTGATCCGCAGCCGACCGCCCTGGCGCTGGATCGAGCCTTCCAGCACATAGCCGACGTCGAGCGCACTCGCGACCTGGCGGACATCCACCGACTTGCCTTTGTACGCTTGCGTCGAATTGCGTGCCACGACGTCGAGTTCGGGAAACTGCGCGAGATCGGTGATGATGTCCTCGGTGAGGCCATCGGCAAGGCGCCCGGTGGCCTCGTCGCCGCCAAAGTTGTTGAAGGGCAGCACTGCGACCGACGGCTTGGCACCCAGAGCAGCTGAATGAAAGAACCACCATGTCCCGCCGCCGCCCAGCAGAGCAAATAGCACGATGGCCGCCGCCGTCCCAACCCAGCGCGGCATCGCCTTATGCAAGGTCCAGCGCGGCCGCTTGCCATTGAGCCTTAGCCGGTACATCCGAACCGGACGGCTGATATTCTTTACTTGTTGCTCGCCAGCGAAATCGAGGGACCAATCAAGCTTGCCTTGCAGATGGTCAAAGGCTGTGCCCGACACGATCACGCCGCCAGCATCAGCGAGTTGCTGCAATCGCGCGGCGACATTGACGCCATCGCCATAGACATCGCCGTCAACCAGCGCAACGTCGCCCAGATTGACCCCGATGCGGAACACGATGCGCTCAAGCTCGGGCAGACCTTCATTGCGCGCGGCCGCCGCGCTTTGGATTTCCGCTGCGCAGGCGACTGCGTCGACCACGCTGTCGAAGGCGACAAGCGCGCCATCGCCCATCAGCTTGATGAGGCGGCCATGGTGCTGGGAGATGGCGGGGTCGAACAGCTCGGCACGAACGGATTTCAACCGCTCAATGGTGCCGGCCTCATCGGCCTCCATCGCCCTTGAGTAGCCGACCATATCGGCCGCCAGGATCGCTAGCAGCTTCCGATTGAGAGGGGGAACCGCCATATGCGCCTCTTTATGGCACAACCCTACACCCATAGAAGCGCCAGAGCCAGAACGCGCCGTTGGCCGCGCGGTGAATGACCGCTCGTCAGCCGTTCCTGACTTTCGACCGGGTGCGGATGAACGTCTTCAACGGGTCATGGGCGTGAGTTCGGCCTGCGGACGCGAACGTCCGCATAGGGTCGAACTCGGTCGCTCGGAGTGATTGGTTTGACCCTAGTCTAGGCCTTGCGCTTCTTGCCGGTGCTGCGCCGCTTCTCGCCGACGCCGACGGTCAGCGCCATGGCCAGCGCCATGGTTGCCGACAGCGAGCGGAAGCCGGCGAAATCGGCCTCGGCGACCTCGAACCAGACCTTGGCGAACTGCGCCAGCGGCGAAAACGAGCTGTCGGTGATGGCGACGATTGGCACGCCCTGTTCGGCAATGGTGCGGGCTTCCTCGATGGTTGCCGGCGCATAGGGCGAGAAGCTGATGGCGATGACGGCATCCGCCGGCGTGGCGAAGGCGACCATCTCGGCATTCAGCCCTGCGGCCGATTCGATCAGCTGGTTGCGGATCTTCAATTTGCCCAGCGCATAGGCGATGTAGCTTGCCACCGGATAGGAGCGGCGCTTGGCCAGGACATAGATGGTCTCGGCCCTGGCCAGCAGCGAGATCGCGTCTTCGAGATGCGCCTCGTCCAAGGTGCGCGAAATATCGTTGAGCGAAGTGCTGGCGGCAGCGACGAAACCGTCGAAGATGGCGCGGTGGCCGGCTCCGGCATCGGCCTTGGCGCGCAGCGCCTGCAGCCGTTCGTCATAGGAGGAGTTGCGCTCGCGCAGGCGCTCGCGAAACACTTGCTGCAGGCTGGTGAAGCCGTCGAAGCCGAGCTGCTGGGCAAAACGGATCAAGGTCGACGGCTGCACGCCGGCGGAGGCGGCGATGCTGGCCGCGGTGCCGAAGGCGATGTCGTCGGGATTGTCGAGCGCATAGGCGGCGATCTGGGCGATGCGCTTGGGCAAGGTTTCGCGGCGATCGAGGATCGTGGCGCGCAGCGTCTCGAAGTCGCGAGGTACCCGTTCGTCCATCGTCGGCCCGTCCAAGCTCATCGGTGAAACGTTCTCTCTGCCCCATCATAGCGAGCCTGCGCAAGAACGCCATAAAAAATGAGGCAGACATTCCATTTCAGAACAAAATGGACTAATTCATCCACCGAGGATTTCATCCAGTGGAGAAGAAGATGGTCGGCGTCGGGCTTATCGGCACGGGTTTCATGGGTAAGTGCCACGCCATAGCGTGGAGTGCCGTCGGTGCTGTCTTTCCGGATGTCGCCAAGCCGAAGCTGGTCCATCTCGGCGAGGTCAATGAGGAGCTGGCCAAACGCAAGGCAGGCGAATTCGGCTTTGCCAAGGCTTCCGGCGACTGGCGCGCTGTCGTCAACGACCCGGACGTCGACATCGTTTCGCTGACCACGCCCAACCAGTTCCATCCGGAGATGGCCATCGCCATCCTCGAAGCCGGCAAGCATCTGTGGTGCGAAAAGCCGATGGCGCCGAGCTTTGCCGAAGCCGAAGCGATGGCAGCGGCGGCGAAGAAATCGGGCAAGGTGGCGGCGCTCGGCTACAATTACATTCAGAGCCCGGCGATCCGCCACATCGGCGCGCTGCTCGACGAGAAGATCATCGGCGAGGTCAACCATCTGCGCATCGAGATGGATGAGGACTTCATGGCCGACCCGGACGCACTGTTCTTCTGGAAGCACGAGGCTTCATCCGGCTATGGCGCGCTCGACGATTTCGCCGTGCATCCGCTGTCGCTGGTCTCGGCGCTGTTCGGCCGCGTGGCAAAAGTCATCTGCGACATGGCCAAGCCCTATGCCGACCGCAAGCTGGCCAGCGGCGGCCGCCGCGCGGTCGAGACCTACGATATTGCCAGTGTCTTGATGCATCTGGAAAACGGCATTGCCGGCACGCTGCTGGTCAACCGCTCGGCCTGGGGCCGCAAGGGCCGCATCGCCATTCAGATTTTCGGCTCCAAGGGGTCGATCCTGTTCGACCAGGAGCGGATGAACGAAATTCAGCTCTACGTCACCGCCGATCGCCCGACCGAGCAGGGCTACCGCACCATACTGGTGGCGCCGCACCACAAGCCCTACGACGCCTTCCTGCCGGCACCCGGCCACGGCCTCGGCTTCAACGACCTCAAGATCATCGAGTGCCACGAACTGTTGACGCGGCTTGCGGGCAAGCCCGCGCGGGTGATCGAGTTTGCCGAAGGGCTGGAGATCGAACGCACCGTCCACGCCATGGCAAGGTCGTTCGAGGAAAAGCGCTGGGTGGATGTGCGATAGTTCGGCTTTCGCGGAGCTTCCTCAACCACCGGCAGCGGCGTTCGTCTCCCAGCCGTTGACCCAGACCTGGCGCAGCCGATCGCCTTCGCCCTTGAAGCGTAGCCCGGTCGGCTGGCAATCCTCGATGCGGTCGCTGCGGAAATTGCGGATCGCCTGGCGTAGCTCGCACCAGGCGACGATGTTGGCGGTCTCGGCATAGTAGATCAGCGCGATCGGGCGGATCAGTCGCTCGGAGGCACGGCCCATTTCATCGCGATAGGAGAGGTCGAGCTTCTCTTCGTCGCGGATGGCGCGGCGCACCAGCGCCAGATCGATCGTACCGATTGCGGGTGCTGCGAACCCCCAGACATGCAGCGCATTGGCGTCGAAGGCCTGGCGCAAGGGCGGCGGCACAGCGCCGGCAATCTTGGCGGTGACGCGCTTGGCCGCCTGCTTCAGTTCGCTGTCGCCGGTGCGCTCAAGCAGCGCCAGCGACAGCACGATCGCCTCCATTTCCTCGATCGAAAACATCAGCGGCGGCAGGTCGAAGCCAGGACGCAAGATGTAGCCGATGCCGCGCCCGCCTTCGATCGGCACGCGCATCGCCTGCAGGGCGGCGATGTCGCGATAGATCGAGCGCACCGTCACTTCCAGCTGCCCGGCGATCATCGCCGCCGTCACCGGCTGCCGCGCCAGCCGCAGGATCTGGATGATCTCGAACAGGCGCGACGCCTTGCGCATTTCCGCTCCCGGATGAAACGCTACTGACACATCCCCGTCAGTTGAGATGATCTATTGGACTGCCTATCGGCTTGAAAATCAACAAATTACTCAACGGCACTCCAACGGGAAGCGACAGGCAACTGACATGAGTTACGCGGAAAATCTCTGGCTGTTCTTTATCCTGCTGTTCGGCATCATCGTCGTGCCCGGCATGGATATGCTGTTCGTGCTTGCAAATGCGCTGACCGGCGGCCGCGACAGGGGCTTGGCGGCCACCGGCGGCATCATGGTAGGCGGCATGGTACACACGCTGAACGGCGCTATCGGCGTCGGCCTGCTGATGCATTTCGTGCCGATCCTGTTCAAGCCGCTGCTGCTGGCCGGCGCCGCCTACATGGCCTTCATCGGCATCACGCTGATGCGCAGCTCCATCACCGTCGGCCATGACGGGCCTGCCGGCAGCCGCTCGGCCTGGAAGGCGTTTCGCCAGGGTCTCATGACCTGCCTGATCAATCCGAAGGCCTATTTGTTCGTGCTTGCGGTCTATCCGCAGTTCCTGAAGCCGGATTACGGTCCGATCTGGATGCAGGCGACAATCATGGGGCTGCTGACCGTTCTGACCCAGGCCGCGATCTATGGCGGGCTCGCCATCACCGCCGGCCGCAGCCGCAATCTGCTGGTGGCCAATCCGCGAGCAACAGCGATTGCCGGCCGGGCGGCCGGGCTGCTGCTGTTTGCGGTCTCGGTGTTTACGGCCTGGGAGGGGCTGAGGGCGGCGTGATCCCCGACCAAGCGATCACGCCCGTGTTTCTTCCAGTATCCGTCTCGGCGCTGCGCTTGCGGATCACAGTCCCGGTCTTGTCGTCGAGGGCGGCAGCGACCCCGTCCGCGAGATCGACGACTTCATGACCGTCCCACGCTCGCGCCCAAGGTGACAAGAAGCTCATCCAGTTGCTCGAACTGCTCGCCCATCGCATCCGCCGCCCCGGTCCCGGCAGCGTCGAGAGCTTCCTTCGAGGGATAGAGCTCGTGCATGACCACCAGCGTCTTGCCACCTTTTTCCTCGAAGGTCACCGTGGTGACGGGCCCACCGTCACCACCTTCGTCATTGGTCCAGACGATGCGCGAGTGCGGTATCACTTCGATATACCTTCCGAAGAATTCGTCAGGCTTTGAGACATCGTGGCCGAACACCAGACGGTACGTGCCCCCGGTACGAGCATCCATCTCGCAGGAACGCAGGAACATGCCCATCGACTTCGGCACCCACCACCGCATGAACAGCTTCGGGCTTGGTCCATGCCTCGAACACGATACGCGCCGGGCCGTTGACGGTTCGCGTGACAACCAGTTCACGCTCGGATTTCCGCTCGACCGTCGTGCGGTTGTTCATGGGTTCACTCTCGCTTCGTTCGTGCATCGGCTTTCTCCTTCCGTTTCAACTCCTCGACAACCTTGTCCAATTCGTCGAAGCGTGTGTCCCAGAGCCGGCGGTGCCGCTCTATCCAGGCCGCCTCTTCCTCCAGTCGGCGCAGGCCGAGCTTGCAGGTCCGCACGCGCCCGACCTTCTGCGTGGTGACGAGCCCCGCCTGCTCCAGGACGCCGACGTGCTTCTTCATGCCCGTGAGGGTCATGTGGAACCTCCCGGCAAGCTCCGTGATCGAAGCGTCCGCGCGTCCGAGTTGCTCCAGAACGCCGCGCCGGGTGGCGTCTGAGAGCGCGGCGAATGAGGCATCCAAGTGGACCGATGCATACTGAACCATGTGGTTCAGTATCTAGCACACGGATTGGCAGCATGCAAGGCGCGGCCGAGCGCGCTGCGTTGCCGAACGCCGCAAATCGACTTCGTTCCGATGCAGATTCGATCGACCCGGGCGATCCTCAGGCCCTAAGGGCGGCGCAATCCTGGCTGAATCTCGAACCGCCTCCCTTCCCGCATAGCCTCGTGTCAGGCGGCGCCCTGCCGGTTCTCCAGCATGGCACGGCGGGTTGAGCGGCGCCATTCGACGGCGCCGGCAAGGCCGTGCAGCACCGTCTCGGTGGTTGCCCAGTCGATACAGCCATCGGTGATGCTCTGGCCATAGACGAGCGGCTTGCCCGGCACCACATCCTGGCGGCCGGCGACGAGATTGCTCTCGATCATGACGCCGATGATGCGCTCGTCGCCAGCGGCGACCTGGCCGGCGACATCGGCCGCCACCTTTGGCTGGTTCTCCGGCTTTTTGCTGGAGTTGGCGTGGCTGACATCGATCATCAGACGCGGTGCAACGCCGATGCGGGCGAGTTCAACCGAGGCTGCCTCGACGCTTGCCGCGTCGTAGTTCGGCTGAACGCCGCCGCGCAGGATGACGTGGCAGTCCTCATTGCCGGTGGTGGTGGCGATGCCGCTGCGCCCGCCCTTGGTCACCGCCATGAAATGGTGCGGCTGGGCGGCGGATTTCACCGCCTCGGCGGCGATCCTGAGATTGCCGTCGGTGCCGTTCTTGAAGCCGACCGGGCAGGACAGGCCGGAGGCSAGTTCGCGGTGAATCTGGCTCTCGGTGGTGCGCGCGCCGATGGCGCCCCAAGCGACGAGGTCGGCAATGTATTGCGGCGTGGTCATGTCGAGGAATTCGGTCGCAGCCGGCAGGCCGAGATTGTTGACGGCCGACAGCACGTTGCGCGCCATCCGCAACCCCTTGTCGATGTTGAAGCTGCCGTCGAGGTCGGGATCGTTGATCAGGCCCTTCCAGCCGATGGTGGTGCGCGGCTTTTCGAAATAGACGCGCATGACGATCTCGAGCCGGTCGGACAGGGTCTCGCGCAGCGCCGCCAGGCGGCTGGCATAGTCAACGGCCGCGACCGGATCGTGGATCGAACACGGGCCGACAATGACGAGCAACCGGTCGTCGGTCCCGTTCAAAATGGCGTGGGTGGCATTGCGTGACGCGCTGACGGTGCGCGTCGCCGTCAGCGTGCGCGGGATCTCCCGCATCACCTGGTCCGGCGTACTCAATTCTCGAATTTCTTTGACCCGAAGATCGTCTGTGGTGGTCAACACGGCTTTCTGCTCCTGGTTGGGAGACCTGCCGGCTGATACAAAAAAGCCGCCAGGTCTGGCGGCTGTTCGGACTTGTTGCTGCAATCTTCAGATCGAGCGCAATCCTCCCGCCGCCAGCGAGCTGCTAAAGTACCAATACGTGGCGGTCAGGTTGATCATAAGGGGTCATATAGTCGATGCGGAGGCGCTTGTCACGTCCCTGATGTGGCTACGCATTGTCCCAATCCGCGATGTGCTCCTGGCCCTGCGGAAACCAGATGCCCCGGCGAAACCAGCTGGCCATATTGGGCACCACATGATTCTGGTCGAGATCGTTCATATCCTTGATGATCTCGATGCTGATAATCTTTTCGGCGATCCCGAAGGCAAGCGAGAAGAGTTCGAGGGCATCGGCTTCCGATCGGGCGGTGACGCCGACACCAAGCTGACCGCTTGTCGTTATCCAATATGGCTGCATGCCGCTTTACCCAGCTCGGCTGCGATGGCGTCTATCTTCTCGCAAGGATCGGCCATTGGCTAGAGCGTCGCGGATACGACGCCGCCAAACCCTCGCTGGCGCTACTCCGGCGAAGCCCCGGCGATGCTCTGGTCGTAGTCGACCAATGACCCGGTCATGACGCCGGATTGCGGGCTGGCCATGTAGCTGATCAGCCGCGCGAGCTGGTCCGGCTTTACCAGCTGGCCCATCGGCTGGCCGGCCTCGGCCTTTGCCAGCCAGTCGTCGGACGCGCCGTGCCATTTCTTCTGCACGATGTCCTCGCCTTCGGTGTCCATCCAGCCGGGCAGCACGGCGTTGCAGCGGATGCGGTTGAAGCGATAGGCGTTGGCGACGTTCTTGGTCAGCGTCGCCAGCGCGCCCTTGCTGGAGGAATAGGGCGCCAGGAAGGACTGGCCGCAATGCGCCGACATCGACAGCACATTGACGATCGAGCCGGGCGCCTTCTTCTCCAGCAGATGCGCCACGACGCCCTGCATCAGGAAGAAGGGGCCGCGGACATTGGTCTGGAAAATCTGGTCGAAGACTTCTTCGGAGGTCTCAACCAGCGAGCCGCGTGCGGAAGTGGCGGCGGCGTTGACCAGCGCGTTGATGGTGCCGAAATGCGAGATCGCGGTTGCAACGGCGCGCTTGCAGTCGGCCACGTTCGAAACGTCGGCGCTGATGAAGATCGCATCGACGCCCGCTTTCTTGAAATGGGCGACGGCCTTGTCGCCCTTCTCCTGTGAACGGCCAATAAGCGCCAGTGCCTTGCAGCCCTCGTCGGCCAGCGCTGTGGCGACGGCAAAGCCGATGCCTTGCGCGCCGCCGGTGACGATGGCGCGTGTGTTCGAATTGCGATCGGCTGATGCGCTCATCGCTCTGCTCCTGTGGGTTCTTGCTAGACGTTCTTACTTGTTCAGACGGACGGTCTTGCCGGTGGTTGCCGATTTCAGCGCCGCATCGGCCAGCTTCAGCGCGACGAGGCCGTCGGCGCCGCTCGGCGATGCCTTCTTGCCCGAGGTTGCGGCGGCGATGAAGGCGGCGATCTCGATGGCGTAGGCGTCGAGATAGCGGGTCATGAAGAAGTCGTGCAGCGGCGGGCGGGTGTAGCCCTTCTCGTTGGCGACCTCGATCGACACCGGCCGCTGGTTCTCAGCGGCGACCATGCCTTTCGAGCCATGCACCTCGATGCGCTGGTCGTAGCCATAGGTGGCGCGGCGCGAATTGGAGATGACGGCCTGCTTGCCCGACGCGGTTTCGAGGATGACGCTGACCGAATCGAAATCGCCGGCCTCGCCGATCTTCTTGTCGACCAGCACCGAGGCGTGGGCGCTGACCGCGACCACCTCTTCGCCGAGCAGGAAGCGCGCCATGTCGAAATCATGGATGGTCATATCGCGGAAAATGCCGCCGGAGCGCTTGATGTAGTCGATCGGCGGCGCGCCCGGATCGCGCGAGGTGATGGTGACCATCTCGACGGTGCCGATGGCGCCGTCGTCGATCGCCTTGCGCACGGCTGCGAAATGCGGATCGAAGCGCCTGTTGAAGCCTACCATCAGCGTCGCCTTGGCCTTGTCGACCACGGCCAGGCACTTCTCGACGCGCTTGACGTCGAGGTCGATCGGCTTCTCGCAGAAGATCGCCTTGCCGGCCTTGGCGAAGCGCTCGATCAGATCGGCATGAGTATCGGTCGGCGTGCAAATGACGACGGCGTCGATGTCCTTGGACTTTTCAATCGCGTCGATGGTGCGCACTTCGGCGCCATAGGCTGTTGCCAGCTCGGTCGCCGCCTTCTCGAAGGCGTCGGCCACGGCCACCAGTCTGGCCTGCGGGTTGGAGCCGACGGCGCGGGCGTGGACCTTGCCGATGCGGCCGGCACCGAGGAGGGCGAAACGAACAGTCATGGGTATTTCCTCTAGGGGGATGGGTTCGAGAGAGTTGTGTCTCCACCTTCCCCTCAGGGGAAGGTGGAGAGGGTTTTTCGGGCGCGCCAGATCGTTCCGGAAACCGGATGACTATCCTGTTTAGGCTGCGAGTTCCGCCTCCCCGGTCTTGGCGCCGGTGATGTAGGAGACGATATCGTTGCCGTCGGTGTTTTCCTTGCGCAGGTTGGCGACGATACGGCCGCGCCGGAAGACGACGATACGGTCGCACAAGTCGAACACCTGGCGCATGTTGTGGCTGATCAGGATCAGCGGCTCGCCGTTTGCCTTCAGCGTACGGATGATGTTTTCGACCTGCGCTGTCTCCTGCACGCCAAGGGCGGCGGTCGGCTCGTCCATGATGATCAGCTTGGAGGCGAAGGTCGCGGTCCTGGCGATCGCTACGCACTGGCGCTGGCCGCCCGACATATGGCGGATGGTGTTGGACAGATTGGGGATCTTCACAGCGGTGCGCACCAGCGCCGCCTCGGTCGCCTTGCGCATGTATTTGCGGTCGAGGATCGAGAACGGGCCGAGATTGAACAGCACCTTTTCGCGGCCGAGGAACAGGTTCGACGGCACGTCGAGGTCGTCGGCGAGCGCCAGGTTCTGGAATACCGTCTCTATGCCCGCCGTGCGGGCTTCGATCGGCCCGTTGAAATTGACTTCCTTTCCGTCGAACCAGATCTGGCCGCTGGTGCGTTGCTCGACAGCGGTGATCTGGCGCACGAAGGTCGACTTGCCAGCGCCGTTGTCGCCCATGATGGCGACATGCTCGCCTTTGCGCAGCTCGAAATTCGCGCCTTCCAGCGCATGCACGCCGCCATAGCGCTTGGTGAGGTTTTCGGTCTTCAGGACGATGTCTGACATGGTCAAGCCCTCAATGCCCGCATGCGTTGACGCCACTGGTCGAGAACGACCGCGCCGACGATGATCACGCCCTTCACCATCTCCTGATAGTAGGCGTCGAGGCGCAGGAAGGTGAAGCCGGAAATGATGACGCCGAAGATCAGCGCGCCGATCACTGTGCCGATGATCGAGCCGCGGCCGCCCGACAGCGAGACGCCGCCGATAACCGCCATGGCGATGGCGTCGAGTTCATACATCACACCCATGCCGGACTGGGCGGTCAGGTTCTTGGAGCACAGCACGACCGCGGCGAGCGAGGCAAGAATGCCGGCGATCGTGTAAACGAGGATCTTGTGATTGGGGATCTTGATGCCGGACATGCGCGCGGCATCCTCATTGGATCCGATCGCATAACAATGCTTGCCGTAGCGCGTATAGGTCAGGATCAGCTGAAACAGCACCGCCAGTGCCAGGAAGATGATGACCGGCCTCGAACCGGTGCTGATGGCGGCAAAACTGTCGGTGGGAAACGAGATCGGCTGGCCTTTGGACCACCATTTGGCGATGCCGCGCGCGGTGATCATCATGCCGAGCGTGGCGATGAAGGGCGGGATGCGCGTGTAGGCGATCAACGAGCCGTTGATCAGGCCGGCGAGCATGCCGCAAGCGATCGCAACCAGCACAGGCACGATGACCGGCAAATCGGTCCAGCCTTGCGCCAGGAACATCGCCTTGGGATTGGGGTTGCCGTTGACAGTCGCCACCTGGGCGAAACTCATGGCGATCATGGCGGTGGCGCCGACGATGGAGCCCGAGGACAGGTCGATGCCGCCGCAAATGATCACCTGCGTGACGCCGATGGCGATGATGCCGACGATCGACACCTGCAGGATGATGATCTGCAGACGGGCTTCATTGAAGATGCCGGCGACGTTGTCGCGGGTGTTGAACAGGAAGGAGTCGCCGAGAAAGATGCGGCCGATCAGTTCGAAGACAATTACGAGAATGACCAGCGCCAGGAAGACGTTGAATTCGGCCGGCCATGTGCGCTTCTTCGCGTCATAGCTGACCCCGCCGACGCCATGCGATGTCTGTGACATGTCTTGTCCTCCGTGAGGCCGCAACTGCCCTCCCGCCCGTTAAGGGCGGTGAGGGAAACAGGAGCGGCGCGGCAGCGCCGCCCCGTTGGTCGAGCGAAGCGGCTGCCTCAGTTCTTCTTCAGGAACTTGTCGATGTTGGCAGGTGTCACGAGCTGGAAGGGCACGTAGACCTTGTGCTCGACCTTCTCGCCCTTGGCGAGCTTCAGCGCCGCATCGAGAGCGCCCGCGCCTTGACCGGCCGCGTCCTGGAACACGGTTGCGTCAAGGTCGCCGGCCTG
The DNA here is from genome assembly GCF_056403715.1 of Mesorhizobium sp. P2_F5. Lineage (NCBI taxonomy): Bacteria > Pseudomonadati > Pseudomonadota > Alphaproteobacteria > Hyphomicrobiales > Phyllobacteriaceae > Mesorhizobium > Mesorhizobium sp. P2_F5. Next base: position 437,453 of record NZ_JBFUEY010000001.1, read on the forward strand.
CATGGCGGCAAGCGCGTCCTGGGTGGCGTCGACGCCGCCGACAACGACCGTCTTCATGTCGATGTTGGCAGCCTTCATCGCCTGGATGGCGCCGATGGCGCTTTCGTCATTGTTGGCGATGACGCCGTCGAACGGCTTGCCGGTCGAGAGCCAGTTGGTCATCAGGTTCTGCGCTTCGTCGCGGTTCCAGTTCGAAGTCTGCTTGTCGATGATCTTGATGAAGCTGCAGTCCGGCGTGGCGATCACCTCTTCGATGTCCTTGGTGCGCTGCACGGCGGCCTGGTTGGAAAGCTCACCCATGATGACATAGACATTGGCTTCCTTCTTGCCGGCTTCCGTGAACAGGCGGCAGACTTCCTTGGTCTCGAGCGTGCCGGAATCGGCCTCGTTCGAAGCGACGAAAGCCTGGTTGTCGGGCAGCGTGTCTACATTGACCGGCTCGCGGTTGACATAGACCAGCGGGATCTTGGCGGCTGCGGCGGCATCCGACATCGCCTGCGTGGCCGAGGTGTCGACCGGGTTGACGATGATGGCGTCGACGCCCGAAGCGGCGAAGTTCTTGATCTGGTCGAGCTGCTTGGCGACGTCGTTCTGCGCGTCTTCGACCTGCAGCTCAACGCCGCTCATGCCCTTGGCCTGCTCGATCATGCCGTTGCGCAGCACGGTCAGGAAGTTGTCGTCGAACTTGGCCATCGACACGCCGACCTTGGCGGCAAAAGCGGACGAACTCATCAGCGCCGCGAAGGCGACGCCCAAAATCAGTTTCTTCATTGTGTTTCTCCTCCACATTGGTGTCCGGCTGCACCGATCTACCCGGAATCCCCGATCGCCCGAGGAATCTCTCCCGAATGCCTTTCTTCCGGATGGCGCTTCCCTAGGATTGGAACGCCAGGCTCCCTGTTTGAAACAGATGTTCCGGAACGAAAGAACCAAAATACCTAGTTGGTGAAATATTTATTCCATTTTTCCGCGGGACGTCAAGAGACATTCCAAAAGCGGATGGAGGATTTTCGGATAATGGGCGCTATCGCCGCTCCCCAACGCCGGAAGCTGGCCGAGGCGTTGGACGCCTCGACCGGGTCGTCGGTGTCGCCCGCCCTAAATATTCTCGGGCAGATAAATGTCGAACGGCAAAAACGTCTGGCCCGGCGCGTTGGCGGCGCCCGTCTCGATGGCATGCGCCATCAGGTCGACCAGCTCACGGCTGAGTGCCGCCAGCGGTGTCGAGATCACCATGGTCAGGATGCCGTCGGCCAGCGCTGCGCGCGACACCGCCGTGATCTCGTTGCAGATGACGGCCGGCATTTCGGCGGGCTTGGCCTGCCTGAGCGCCGCGACCGCGCCTTCCATGCCGCCGCCGGCGACATAGCAGCCGACGAGATCGGGGTGGCTGCCGAGAAGATTGACCAGCGTGTCCTTTGTGATCTCGTTGGCTTCAAGATTGACCAGCGTTTCCAGCAAAGTGAACTCCGGCGCCTGCTCGCGGAAGAAGGAGCGGAAGCCGATCTCGCGCAATTCGTGGCCGTGGAAGCGATGGCTACCGACGAACAGCGCGACCTTGCCCGGTCGTTTCGCCGCCTTCGAGATCATCCAGGCCGCGGTACGGCCGACCTTGCGGTTGTCGAGGCCGACATAGCCCTCGCGAATGCCGGCGGCGAAGTCGGACAGCAGCGAGAACACCGGCAGGCCTTTGGCCTTCATCTCCTCGACGGCGACCGTCACTGTAGGGTGATCCGGACCGACCAAAGCGACGGCCCGGCATTTGGAAGCCAGCTTGCGGGCACGCTCGACGATTTCGTCCGGGGCGAGCGAATCGGCAAAATCGATCATGGCGACGCCACGAAAACGCGGCGATTGCGATACGGCCAGCTCAAGCTGACGCGCGAATTCGTTATAGAAGACGTAATTGCCCCTGAGCAGCAGGAAGCCCAGCCGATATTCCGGCAGTTCATGACGCAGGCGCTGCTTGATCAGGCCGGCAGCGTGATAGCCAATCTCGGTCGCCGCCTCGTAGACACGGCGCGCCGTTTCCTCGCGCACCGGCAGGCGGCTGTTGAGCACGCGGTCGACCGTGGCAACGCTGACGCCGGAAATGCGCGCCAGGTCGGTTATCGTCGGCCGTTTTGACATGCTCGCCTCGTCGGGTTCGTCCGAAGCTTTCTACATCATCCTGATAGGAAATGATAGAAACTATCTTTGTGATGTTGAGTCTATCATGCGTCGGCGTTATTTTCACGCTCGAAGCCAGGCTGGCATTCGCTAGAACGAGCGCCGTTGCCGTGGGAGGCAATCATGACTGCTGCACCGTCCCAGCGCGACTACAGCCTGATCGGCCGCGACGCCAAGCTCGCCGTCGAGACCGGCTTGTCGGCGGCCGAGTGGTATCACACAGATATTCCGCGCAAGCAGATGAAGGAGCTGATGCAGCGCTCCGACGGGCCGGCAATCCGCGACACCGCGATCTGGCTCGCCGCGCTGATCCTGAGTGCCGCCGGCGGCGCCTGGTTCTGGGGCAGCTGGTGGTGCGTGCCGTTCTTCTTCGTCTATGGCGTGCTCTACGGCTCCTCGACCGATTCACGCTGGCACGAATGCGGCCACGGCACGGCGTTTCGCACGCAATGGATGAACGATGCGGTCTATCAGATCGCCTGTTTCATGATCATGCGTAATCCGGTGACCTGGCGCTGGAGCCATACGCGCCACCACACCGACACCATCATCGTTGGCCGCGACCCCGAAATCTCCGTCATGCGGCCGCCGGATCTGCTGCGCGTCATGCTGGCGTTCGTCGGTGTGCTCGACGCCTGGCATGCGATGCTCGACATGGTTCGCAACGCCGCCGGCAACATCAGCGCTGCGGAAAAGACTTTTATACCGGAACAGGAGCAGCCCAGGGCGATCCGCATCGCCCGCATCTGGACGGCGATCTATGCCGCGACGATCGTGCTGGCGCTTTATTCGGGTTCGTTCCTGCCCTTGATGCTGGTCGGACTGCCGAGGCTTTACGGCGCCTGGCACCATGTCATGACCGGCCTGCTGCAGCATGGCGGGCTGGCCGACAATGTCATCGACCATCGGCTGAACAGCCGCACCGTCCACATGAACCCGGTCAGCCGTTTCATCTATTGGAACATGAACTACCATGTGGAGCACCACATGTTCCCGATGGTGCCCTATCACGCGCTGCCCAGGCTGCATGAATTGATCAAGCACGATCTGCCGGCGCCGACGCCGTCGATCCTGGCCGGCTATCGCGAGATGATCCCGGCCTTCCTGCGCCAGCTGCGCAACGAGGAGTATTTCCTCAAGCGCGAGCTGCCACCGACGGCGCGGCCATACCGCGAGGAATTTCACAACGACGCGGTCGCCGCCGCGGCGGAATGATCGCGGCGATTAGACTTTTTGTTTTGACGCAATTCCGAACGGAAAACCGCTACGCACTTTTCCTGGAATTGCTTTTGGGAGGAACGCATGAGCGACTGGGTCGAGGCCTGCGCGGCCGGCGATATCGATGAAGAGGATGTCATGCGCTTCGATCATGGCGGTCGGACCTTCGCCATCTATCGCAGCCCCGACGATGATTATTTCGCCACGGATGGCCTGTGCACGCATGAGAAGGTGCATCTGGCCGATGGGCTGGTGATGGACGACATCATCGAATGCCCAAAACACAATGGCCGCTTCAATTACAAGACCGGGGCGGCGCGCGGCGCGCCGGTCTGCGTCAACCTCGCGACCTATCCGGTGAAGGTCGAGGCCGGCAAAGTGCTGATCCAGATTGGATGATGGTGATGCAAGCTGGGATGGTCATTATCGGCGCCGGCGAATGTGGCGGGCGGGCGGCCCTTGCACTGCGCGATCTCGGCTATGACGGTCCGGTGACCCTGGTCGGCGACGAACCGCATCTGCCCTATGAACGCCCGCCTCTGTCCAAGGATGCGATGATTAGCGATGCGCCCGAGATCAAGGCGATCGCCAGCGACGCGGTGCTGGCCGAACGCGCGATCCGGCATATCCGTTCGGTTCAAGCGGTGGCGATCGACCGCACGGCGCATACGGTGCGGCTGACCGACGGCTCCGTCCTGCCCTACGACAAGCTGCTGCTGGCGACCGGCTCGACACCGCGCAAGCTGCCTATGCCGGGATTGGGGTCGCGCTGCGTCTACCTTCGCACCTTCGCCGACGCACTCGCCATTCGCAGCCACCTCAGCTCCGCAAACCGTATCGCGATCATTGGCGGCGGCTTCATCGGGTTGGAGCTGGCCGCGTCGGCGCGCAAGCTCGAGGCGGCGGTCACCGTCATCGAAGCGCAACCGCGCATCCTGATGCGTGGCGTGCCGGCGGAGATCGCTGAAGTCATCCATGCGGTGCATGAAAGCGAGGGCGTGAAAATCCTCACCGGCCAAGGCATCGCTACCATCGCCGACAACGACGCAGAGGTCCGAATCACGCTCGCCGATGGACAGGAAATCGTTGCCGATCTCGCCATCATCGGCATCGGCGCCATGCCGGTGGCCGGGCTTGCCGCAGAAGCGGGCCTGACCATCGATAACGGCATTGCCGTCGACGCCACGCTGAGCACTGGTGACCCGGACATCTTCGCGGCCGGCGACTGCTGTTCGTTTCCACTCGCTGTCTATGGCGGCCGTCGTGTGCGGCTGGAGGCCTGGCGCAACGCCCAGGAACAGGGCGCGCTGGCGGCCAGGAACATGCTGGGCGCCGGCGAGGCGCATGCAGCCGTGCCGTGGTTCTGGTCGGATCAGTATGGCCTGTCGCTGCAGATCGCAGGGCTTTCCGACGAAGGCAAGACGACGGTGCGCCGCGACCTCGGAGACGGCGCCTTCATCCTGTTTCATCTGGCCGAGGACGGCAGGCTGGTGGCGGCCAGCGGCATCGGTACGGGAAATGCGGTGGCGCGCGACATCCGCCTGGCCGAGATGCTGATCGCCAAACGGGCAAAGCCGTCGCCGGAAGCGCTGGGGTCGCAGGATGTGAAGCTGAAGTCGTTGCTGGCGGCGTGAGTGGCACCGGCGCCCTGAGCTTCGCGCGCCCCTAAAACAGCGCCTTCAGCTCGTCCAGCTTGTCGTTGACCAGCCAGCCGTAATAATTCTCTTCCGGCAGCTTTTCCGGCTCACCGGCCGCGCGGCGCTTGTCGTTTTCGGCCTTCAGCGCATAGGCGCGCTGCTCGGGATTGCCGACATTGTAAAGCGTGGCGGTCAGCCCCGGATTGCCAGAAATGTCGAAGCCAGCAATGCTCTTATAGGCGTCGATCGACTTTTTGATCGTCGCCGCGACGTAAGGCAGCGTCAGGTCCGGATCCATGATCGTCTTGTAGACCCCATTCGGATCGCTGACGTCGAGCTCGGGCAGCCCCGAAACCTTGTGCACGAGATCGCTCATCTGCAGTGCGGTCAGCGGGTTGAGTTGGCCAAGGCCAAAGGTCTGGCCGGCATAATAGGGCTGGAAGAAGGTGGCGCCGAAGCGGTCGTTGGGAAAGCTTGTGCCGCCGACGGTCTTGCCACGGAAAGAACGATTCCACACCTGCTCACGGCATTCCCACAGATCGTAGCTGTCCGACATTGTGCATTTCTTGAATTCCGGCCGCTGCACGAAATCGGTGATGTCCTCGCCGTCATAGGCGAAAGACAGCTTGCTGGAGAGGTAGGAGATCGCCTTGACGTAGTAGGTCTGCAGCCGGTCGTAGGCGTCGACATTGTAGGTGTGCTCGCCGACGATGGCGCCGACGATGTGCAAGGGGTCGATGCCGTAAGCGGCGGCCGCCTTCTTGATCTTGGCGCGCAGTTCGGCGTCACTCTGCAGCAGCGCGTACACCTTGCGGTATTTGGCCTGGAAGGTGGTGTTGGTGGCCTGGGTGCGACGGCTCGATGCGCCGGGGATGTCGGGCTGCACGGCGTTGCGGTTGCCCGCCGGCACCAATGTTGCCGCGTCGGCGGCGAACAGCGTCGCCGCCAGCGTCAAGCCGAGAATGATCAGGATCAGTTTTTTCATGCGCCGCCGCCTAAGCAATTCCAGGAAAAGTGGGAAACGGTTTTCCGTCCGGAATTGCGTCTAGAGAATTGCCGCGCAAACTAGGGAGTGCTCCCGGTTGAGTCGAGAGCGCCCCTGCACCCGGCAAGACGAAAGGTGGCCCAATGATACCATCCGGCCACACATCATGCAGTTTGCCGGAAATTGTTGCCTGAACCGGCGCCGGACTGATCCGGCGCCCCCGTTTAAAGGATGAATCGCGACAAATCTGTGTTTCTGGAGAGGTCGCCGACATGCTTTTCCACATAGGCCGCGTCGATGGTCACGCTGGTGCCATTGCGGTCCGGCGCATCGTAGGAAATCTCGTCCAGCACGCGCTCCATCACCGTCTGCAGGCGCCGGGCGCCGATGTTCTCGACACTGGCGTTGAGGTCGACGGCGATGCCGGCCAGCGAATCGATGGCGTCGTCGGTGAAGGTCAGGTCGACGCCTTCGGTCTTCATCAGCGCGATGTACTGCTTGATCAGGCTGGCCTCGGTCTCAGTCAGGATGCGGACGAAATCGTCCTTCTCCAGCGCCCGCAACTCGACGCGGATCGGCAGGCGGCCCTGCAGTTCCGGCAACAGGTCGGACGGCTTCGATACGTGGAACGCGCCCGAGGCGATGAACAGGATGTGGTCGGTCTTCAACGGCCCGTATTTGGTCGCCACCGTCGTGCCTTCGATCAGCGGCAGCAGGTCGCGCTGCACGCCTTCGCGTGAAACGCCGGCGCCCATGCCGCCTTCGCGCGAGGCGATCTTGTCGATCTCGTCGAGAAAGACGATGCCGTCATTTTCCGTCGCATCGAGTGCCCGGCGCACGACCTCGTCCTGGTCGAGCAGCTTGTCGGACTCGTCATTGACCAGCAGCGCGTAGGACTCCTTCACCGTCGTCTTGCGCGCCTTGGTCTTCTTGCCGCCCATCGCTTTCGACAGCATGTCGTTGATGTTGAGCACGCCGATATTGGCGCCCGGCATGCCGGGAATCTCGAAGCCGGGCATGCCGCCGGTACCGGTGTCGGCGACCTCGATCTCGATTTCCTTGTCGTCGAGCTCGCCGTCGCGCAGCTTCTTGCGGAAGCTGTCGCGGGTGGCCGGGCTTGCCGTCTTACCGACAAGGGCCTCCAGCACGCGCTCCTCGGCGTTGAGGTGGGCGCGCGCCTTGACGTCTTCGCGCATCTTGTCGCGCACCAGGCCGATGGCGATCTCGACGAGATCGCGGATGATCTGCTCGACATCGCGGCCGACATAGCCGACCTCGGTGAACTTGGTCGCTTCGACCTTGACGAAGGGCGCGCCGGCAAGCCGCGCCAGGCGGCGCGAGATTTCGGTCTTGCCGACGCCGGTCGGGCCGATCATCAGGATGTTCTTCGGCATCACCTCTTCGCGCATCTGGCCTTCCAGCTGCTGGCGGCGCCAGCGGTTGCGCAAGGCTATGGCCACGGCGCGCTTGGCGTCCTTCTGGCCGATGATGAAGCGGTCGAGTTCCGAAACGATTTCGCGGGGAGAGAAGGTGGTCATATCACTAAATTCCACTTTGCCACTGCTTGATGGACTCAAACGGATGCAGCAGCATGATCACGTTGAGCGTCAGATTGTCCCGGATGAGGTAGCCGACACCCAGTTCGAAGATGAGGGCGAGGCCGACGACGACTGATATAGGTAGCTTTCTGGCCATCACAAATCCCAGCACCATGGCCAGTGTGTCGGATACCGAATTGATGATCGAGTCGCCGTAGTAATCCAGCGAAATGGTGCCGGCCCGGTAGCGGTCGATGATGAACGGGCTGTTTTCTAGGAGCTCCCAGCCGCCTTCGATGACGACGGCGAAAGCCAGGCGCAGGCCGACCGGCGAGCGCGGGAACAGGAACCAGGCCAAGGCGTAGAACAGGAAGCCGTGGATGATGTGGGAGAAGGTGTACCAGTCGGAAATGTGCTGTGAATTCTCCGAACTGTTCACCACGCCGTGCCAGAGTTTGACGTAGCCGCAGGTGCAGATCGGCGTGCGGCCCATGCCGTATAGCGCGCCGGCCTGGAAGATGAGCAGAGCGAGCACGAGCAGAAGCCCCATCCGCCAGCTGTCTTCGTAGGCCAAGTAATTTTTGTCGCCGCCCGGTGTCGTCATCAACTCATTCCCCCCTCTTGCACGTCGCCTTCGGCATCGACGGCCATCAGCACGACGTCCCCATATTCCGAGTGCCTGAGATCAATGGCGCGGAATCCGGCCTTTTCATAGGCGCGGATGGCGCGGCCATTGTCTGGGTGCGGGTCGATGATGACGCGCGGCGCGCCTTCCTCGAACAATTGTTCGACGAATTGCCTGACGATGGCCGAACCATGGCCTTTGCCGACGAGGTCCGGCACGCCGATCGACAGATCGATGCCGAGCGTGCCGAAAGGCTGGTCGGCATAGGGATGGCCGTCCTCCAGATGCGGATCGTAGCTCTGCAGGTAGGCGATCGGCCTGCCGTCGAGTTCGACAATCAGCGGCTCGACGGAAATCGAGTCGATGTTCTCCCGAATCCCTGCAATTTCGGTCTCCGGATCGTCCCACCATTGCGCGACATGCGGCTCGCCCAGCCAGCCGGCAATCATCGGCAGGTCCCTTTCGGTCACCGGCCGAAAATCATAGAGCACCGCCGACTCAGGCGGCATTGAGCGTTTCAATGACGAAATTGTTGTTGGTGTAGACGCAGATGTCGGAGGCGATCTGCATCGCCTTGCGGGCGATCTCCTCGGCGTCCTTGTCGGAGTCCATCAGCGCGCGGGCGGCGGCCAGGGCGTAATTGCCGCCGGAGCCGATGGCCATGACGCCGAATTCGGGTTCGAGCACATCGCCGGTGCCGGTCAGCGCCAGCGAGACCGACTTGTCGGCCACCAGCATCATCGCCTCCAGCCGGCGCAGATAGCGGTCGGTGCGCCAGTCCTTGGCGAGCTCGACGCAGGCGCGCGTCAGCTGGTCGGGATATTGTTCGAGCTTGGCTTCCAGCCGCTCCAGAAGGGTGAAGGCGTCCGCCGTGGCACCGGCGAAACCGGCAATGACGTTGCCGCCCTTGCCGATGCGGCGCACCTTTTTGGCATTGCCTTTCATGATGGTCTGGCCAAGGCTGACCTGGCCGTCGCCGGCGATCACCACCTTGTTGCCCTTGCGCACCGTCACGATGGTCGTGGCGTGCATGGTCAGTTCATTCGACATTTGTAGCTCCGATTCGCGCGATCCCAATAAGGCGATTGGCGCGGGATTTTCGATCGGCCATATGTATGCATGGGGCTAACGATTGCAAACCGCCTCCGGCATGCCCGACGGAAGCCCGCATCGCAACTGGCCATCGCCGGATCATGCTGCTAGAAGGCTTTCGTTTTCAAGCAAATGAGCGCTTGGAACCAATGTCTCTGTGTTTTGCCCCCAGACAAGGACAAGGTCATGGCGTCCCGTTCCGCCGAAGTCAGCCGCAAGACCAAGGAAACCGAGATTGCCGTCTCGGTCCATGTCGACGGCACCGGTATCTCCGACATGTCGACGGGCGTCGGCTTCTTCGACCATATGCTGGACCAGCTGTCGCGCCATTCGCTGATCGACATCACGGTCAAGGCCAAGGGCGACCTGCACATTGACGATCACCACACGGTCGAGGACACCGGCATTGCCATCGGCCAGGCGCTGACGAAGGCGCTGGGCGAACGGCGCGGTATCATGCGCTATGCCTCGATCGACCTCGCCATGGACGAGACGCTGACGCGCGCGGCGATCGACGTGTCGGGCAGGCCGTTCCTGGTCTGGAACGTCGCCTTCTCGTCGCCGAAGATCGGCACGTTCGACACCGAACTGGTGCGTGAATTCTTCCAGGCGCTGGCGCAGAATGCCGGCATCACGCTGCATGTCACCAACCACTACGGCGCCAACAACCACCATATCGCCGAGACCTGCTTCAAGGCGGTGGCGCGTGCGCTGCGTGCAGCAATGGAGCGCGACCCGCGCCAGCCGGACGCGGTTCCCTCCACCAAGGGATCTCTGAAAGGGTAGGTTGATGGCCATCTATGTCGTGATGGAACCGCCACGCCGCACCGAGGCGGCCGACGCAACTATTTTTGTCCGCGACGGCTTTTCCTGGCTGGCTTTCCTGCTGGCGCCGCTATGGCTCGCCTGGCACCGGCTGTGGGTCGAGGCCGCGCTCGCCTTTGTCGCCATGGGCCTCATCTCGCTGCTCGGCCAAAGGCTGGGGCTGGATTGGGCGAGCTCGGCGCTGTCGCTGCTGGTCTCGCTCTATATCGGGCTGGAAGGCCAAGGGTTGCGCATCGCAGCACTTCGCCGCCGCGGCTGGCATGAATGGGGCGTCATCCAAGCCGACAATCAGGACGATGCCGATATCCGCCAGACGCTGGATGCCGAGGCACTCGCCGATGAACCGGCGCCGATGCCGCGCATCGTGCCCGACGCCAGCCTTGCCCGGCCGGCGCAGACCGGGCTGACGCTCGGGCTGACCCACACGCCGGGAAAAGTCTGATATGCGGGTTGCGATCATCGACTACGGGTCGGGCAATTTGCGCTCGGCCACCAAGGCGTTCGAGCGCGCCGCGCATGAAGCCGGCATTGCCGCTGCTATCGAGCTGACCGCCGATGCCGAACGGGTGCGCAGCGCCGACCGCATCGTGCTCCCCGGCGTCGGCGCCTATGCCGATTGCGCGGCCGGCCTGCGCGGCGTCGCCGGCATGTGGGAAGCGGTGGAAGAGGTGGCGATTGCCAAGGCGCGGCCGTTCCTCGGCATCTGCGTCGGCATGCAGCTGATGTCGCAGCGCGGCCTGGAAAAGACCGTGACCAAAGGCTTTGGCTGGATTGCCGGCGACGTCAAGGAGATCACGCCGGCCGATCCCGTGCTGAAAATCCCGCAAATCGGCTGGAACACCATCGATCTCAGCCGTAAGCATCCGCTGTTTTCCGGCATTGCGACCGGAGCCAAAGGGTTGCACGCCTATTTCGTCCATTCCTATCATCTCGATGCGCAAAAGGCCGACGAAGTGTTGGCCGTTGCCGACTATGGCGGCCCAGTGACCGCCGCCGTCGCGCGCGGCAACCTCGCCGGCACGCAATTCCATCCCGAAAAGAGCCAGGCGCTCGGCCTGGCGTTGATCACCAATTTCCTGCGCTGGAGACCCTGATGAGCAAGAAGGGCTACTGGATCGCGTTGGTCGATGTCCGCGACCCCGAAATCTACAAGCAATACATCGAGGCCAACGCCAAGGCCTTCGCCAAATATGGCGCGAAGTTCATTGTGCGGGCCGGGCGCTATGCCAACCCGGAGCAACCGACAGGCAATCGCCATGTGCTGGTGGAGTTCGAGTCGTACGAAACAGCATTTGCCTGCTACGAATCGCCTGAATATCAGGCGGCATCAAAATTCCGGTTTGCCGCTTCGACCGGCCATTTCGTCATTGTCGAGGGCGCCTGACCGTGATTCTGTTTCCCGCCATCGATCTCAAGGACGGCAAGTGCGTGCGGCTGAAGCACGGCGATATGGCGACCGCGACGATCTACAATGACGACCCGGCAGCCCAGGCCAAGGCCTTCGAGGACCAGGGTTTTGAATGGTTGCACGTCGTCGACCTCAACGGCGCCTTTAAGGGTCAGAGCGTCAACAGCGCGGCGGTCGGAGCCATCCTCAAGGCGACGAAGAACCCGGTGCAGCTCGGCGGCGGCATTCGCACGCTGGCGCAGATCGAGGATTGGCTCGACCGCGGCCTGGCGCGCGTCATTCTCGGCACGGTGGCGGTGCGCGATCCCGACCTGGTGAAGCAAGCCTGCAAGGAATTCCCCGGCAAGATCGCCGTCGGCATCGACGCCAAGGGCGGCAAGGTGGCGGTCGAAGGCTGGGCCGAGGCGTCCAGCCTCGGCGTCATCGAACTGGCTCAGAAATTCGAGGGCGCCGGTGTTGCCGCCATCATCTACACCGACATCGACCGCGACGGCGTTCTGACCGGCATCAACTGGGATGCCACGATCGACCTTGCCGACGCAGTGTCGATCCCGGTCATCGCTTCGGGCGGGCTGGCCTCGATCGCCGACATCGTGCGCATGAACATGCCCGACGCAAAGAAGCTCGAAGGCGCGATCTCCGGCCGCGCGCTCTATGACGGGCGCATCGATCCGGCCGAGGCGCTGGCGGTGCTGCAGGGCAAGGCAATGGAGACCCGATCTTGAAAATCTCCATTATCCTCGCCTCCTATGACAGCGGCCACTATCACGGCGGCATGGGCCAGGGACCGGACGCGCTGATATCGGGCGGTCTCGTCGATGCGCTGACATTGGCCGGGCATGACGTCGTCGTCACCGATATCGGCAGGGTCGGCGACGAGCAGGAGCGCGAGATCGCAACCGGCTTTGCGGTCTGCAATGCCGTCTCCGGCGAAGTCCGCATCGCCATCGACCGAGGCCGGTTTCCCATCGTGCTGGCCGGCAACTGCCTGACATCAGCCGGTGCTGTCGCCGGCGAGGATGCCGATGCGATCATCTGGGCCGACCAGCATGGCGATCTCAACACGCCCGAAACGTCCGTCTACGGCTTTCTCGACGGCATGGCGCTGGCGACGGTTCTGGGCCTGTGCTGGAAGCCGATGGCCTCGGCCATCCCCGGCTTCAAACCGATCGATCCGGCCCGCTGCGTGCTGGTCAATGCGCGCGACCTCGACCCCGCCGAAACGGAGCTGTTGAAGACGCTGCCGGTGATCCGCACCGAATGCCCCAACTGGGCCATGGCCTGCGGCAGATTGAAGGCGCCGGACGCAAAGCGGGTGCACCTGCATCTCGATCTTGATGTGCACGATCCCGAGGCGCTGCAAGCCAACCGCTACACCACGCCGGGCGGCCCGGAGCCGAAACAGCTGCGCCAGGCCGTCTGCGGCATGGCCGGTTTGCTGCCTATATCCGGCATCACCATCTCGGCCTACGATCCGGCCTTCGACGCGCAGGCCGAGGTTCCGCCGCTGGTCGGCGAACTGCTCAGCGATTTGCTGGCGACGATGGAGAAGGGCTGATGCTGAAGGCCCGCGTTATCCCGTGCCTCGACGTCAAGAACGGCCGCGTCGTCAAGGGCGTCAATTTCGTCGACCTCATCGATGCCGGTGACCCGGTCGAGGCCGCAAAAGCCTATGACGCGGCCGGCGCCGACGAACTCTGCTTTCTCGACATCACCGCGTCGTCCGACAACCGGGAAACCATCTTCGACGTCGTCGCCCGCACCGCCGAGCAATGTTTCATGCCGCTGACCGTCGGCGGCGGCGTGCGCCAGGTCGCCGATATCCGCAAACTGCTTTTGGCCGGCGCCGACAAGGTGTCGATCAACACCGCGGCGGTGAAGAACCCGGATTTCGTGGCGGAAGCCGCCGACAAGTTCGGCAACCAGTGCATCGTCGTCGCCATCGACGCCAAGAAGGTTTCTGCTGCCAATGAGGCCGATCGTTGGGAAATCTTCACCCATGGCGGTCGCGAAAAGACCGGCATCGATGCGATCGAATTCGCGCGAAAAATGGTCGATCGCGGCGCCGGCGAGATCCTGTTGACCTCGATGGACCGTGACGGCACCAAGGCCGGTTACGACATTGCGCTGACCCGCGCGATTGCGGATGCAGTGCGCGCGCCGGTCATCGCGTCGGGCGGCGTCGGCACGCTCGATCATCTGGTCGAGGGCATTCGCGACGGCCATGCGGGCGCCGTGCTGGCGGCATCGATCTTCCATTTCGGCACCTACACGATTGCCGAAGCCAAGGCGCATATGGCCAAGGCCGGGCTGCCTATGCGGCTGGACTCATCCGTCGATCGGCCTTAAACGGCGCAAATGGCTGAATTTTCGCTGTCCGACCTGGAAAAAATCATCGCCCAACGCGCCCAGTCCGGCGACCCGGACTCGTGGACGGCGAAACTGTTTGCCAAGGGCATGGACAAGGCCGCGCAGAAGCTCGGTGAGGAGGCGGTCGAGACGGTGATTGCCGCCGTCACGGGCGACAAAAAAGCCCTCGTTTCCGAAAGCGCCGATCTTATATATCATTGGCTTGTCGTGCTCGGGATTGCCGGGGTGCCGCTGGACGACGTACTGCGCGAGCTTGAAGGCCGTACCGGCCGTTCGGGCGTCGCCGAAAAGGCTTCGCGGTCGAAGGGTTGACCGCTAGAGCCGGATGATTTCAGGCCGAGGCCTGAAATCTGAATCCGTCTCTAAACTTGATGAAGGAGCATGATGTCGTCCGAAAACCGCTTCACACTTTTCGGCACCATGCTCTAGAGGGCAGGAAACTCGATGGACCAGCTCGCTCCGACCGAGAAATATTCCCCCTATCGTTTCTTCTCGGCCGAGCAATGGTCGAACTTCCGCGCCGACACGCCGATGACGCTGAGCGAGGACGAGATCAACCGTCTGCGCTCGCTCAACGACCCGGTCGACCTCGAAGAGGTCAAGCGCATCTATCTGTCGCTGTCGCGGCTGCTGTCGGCGCATGTCGAGGCCAGCCAGCTGCTGTTTCGTCAGCGCCAGGCCTTCTTCAACGCGCTGGACGTGGTCAAGACACCGTTCATCATCGGCATTGCCGGCTCGGTGGCGGTCGGCAAGTCGACCACGGCACGCGTGCTGAAGGAACTTCTGGCGCGCTGGCCGTCGAGCCCCAAGGTCGACCTCATCACCACCGACGGTTTTCTTCTGCCCAACAAGGTGTTGCGGCGCGACAATCTGATGGAACGCAAAGGCTTTCCCGACAGCTACGATGTCGGCGCGCTGCTCAGGTTCCTGTCGGGCATCAAGTCGGCGCAGCGCAATGTCCGCGCGCCGGTCTATTCGCATTTGACCTATGACGTCATTCCCGGCGAGTTCGTCACCATCGACCGGCCCGACATTCTGATCTTCGAAGGCATCAACGTGCTGCAGCCGGGCAAATTGCCGAAGGACGGCAAGATCGTGCCGTTCCTGTCGGATTTCTTCGACTTCGCCATCTACATCGATGCCGACGAAAGACTGATCCACCACTGGTACATCGCCCGCTTCATGCGGCTGCGCGAGACGGCCTTCCGCAATCCGGACTCCTTCTTCCACCGCTATTCGCAGCTATCGGAAGACGCCGCGCGCGCCATCGCCGAAGGGCTGTGGGCCAACATCAACCTGAAGAACTTGCGCGAGAACATCGTGCCGACACGGGCGCGCGCCGACCTCATCCTGCGCAAGGGCGCCAATCACCTGGTCGAGGAAGTGGCGCTCAGGAAACTGTGAGATCCAAGGCTATAACTTAAAGTCATCTTAACCCAGACTTGCCTATTGTTGCACCTGATCCGCGGGCTTGGGCAGGCAATAGACGCGCTACCGTAACGTTCAGGAGTGGTTGCGGTCACAAGCCTATAGTTTGGCGGGCAGGGATGCCTTTCAAAGGTGGCGGGCGATGTTTGCGGCGAACAATCGAGCAATTCTCATTCTGGCGACGGTAACACTGGCTACTGTGTCGCTGATGCTCGTGGTGCTGCTGGCGACACGTACCGAGATAAACCTCGCCAGCATCAAGCCCCTGGGTTTTCTGCTTAGCGTGCAATTCCTACTCGTCGTCTATTGTCGACTTCGTCGTCTCAAGGGATTGCAGCCGATCGTTGAGACGATCTTCCTTTTCATAGCCCTCAATTTCGGCCTGCTGCCGATCTCATACGCGGGCATGCGATTCAATCTTCCGATTGCGGACGGCTGGCTGTCAGCAATGGATCACGCGATAGGTTTTCACTGGCGGCCCTTCATCGTCTCCATCGACAACCGACCGCTGCTGGCAGGCTTATTGTTTGGCGCCTACACCTCTTTTGGGCCTCAGCTATTCTTGATACCGGCCTATTTTGCCCTTGCGGGCGGTGTCAACAGAGCGTGCGCCATGGTTTCCGCCTACGCGGCGATCGTTATTGTATCGAGCGTCATCAGCATCTGGTTCCCATCAGAGGGAGCTTTCCATTTTTATGGTCTCCACCAGTCAGACCTAAAGAACATAAATATTCATTTTGGCGTTGCATATCTTTCGGAATTCGGAGCAGTGCGCACCCAACCTGTGTTCGAAATGGGCCTGGATCGTATTCAGGGATTGCTGACGTTTCCATCAGTTCATGTCGCCGGTGCCGTGCTTTGTACCTGGGCGGCATGGGGATCACGCTATCTTTGGGCCCCGGTGGCGTTACTAAATATGGCCATGGCGGTATCGACGATCAGCCACGGGGGACATTTCGCCATCGATGTCGTTGCCGGTGTTTTCGTGGCGCTCGCCTGCATCTTTCTCTCGCGTCTATCCTTTCAAGATGCCGATGCTGGCGCCACACGCGCCGCTGAAGCAAGGTTTTGGCGGGAAATTTTTCAGGCAAAATGGCGGTCGCGCAACGCTTCTGCGGTGCCGTACTCCGCCAAGTGATGGCTTTTTTCAGCTCGGCCGATTGACCCGCCGCAGCGTCAGATTGATCCTGCCGCCATGCTTCAACAGCGCCGAGGTCGACGGGTAGATGCGGTCCACGCCGTGGAAGCAGAGCCGGCCTTCGCCGCCGAGCACGACGACATCGCCGCTTTTCAGCCTGAACGATTTTGTACCGCCGTCGCGCGTCGTCTGGCCGACCCGGAACAGGCAGTCGTCGCCAAGCGATACCGAGACCACCGGCGCCGAGAAATCGGCCTCGTCACGATCCTGGTGCAGGCCCATTTTGGCGTCCTGCGTATAGAAATTGACCAGGCAGGCTTCCGGCGGCTGCGGATAAGCCGAAACCTCCTGCCATAGTTGCATCAGCGCGTCCGGGATCGGCGGCCATGGCTCTCCGGTCAGCGGATGCGTCGGCTGATAGCGATAGCCCAGCTCCTTATCGGTGACCCAGCCGAGCGAGCCGCAATTGGTCATGCGCACGCTCATCTCCTTGCCGGTGCGCGGCATGGCCGGCACGAACAGCGGCGACTGCTGGACGATGGTCCTGACCGCTTCGACCAGCGCTTCCTGCGCCGCGCGGGGCAAATAGCCGGGCATGTGGCGGACGCCTTTGGGCAGAACGAGCATGGCTTGGCCATTTCCTCCGGTTGATACTCGAACCATGCCACCGCCAAACAAAAACGGCGACCCGAAAGCCGCCGTCTGTCGATCAGGACCGGTTTCGGTCAGGCGTCGGGGGCGGACTACATCCGGCCGGTGCTTAGTCGTTCTCCACCCGGCCGCGCAGCTTCTTGATCGTGCCGCGCCCGGCCTTGCTTTTCAGCCGCCGCTCCACCGCACCCTTCGACGGCCGCGTCTTCTTGCGCGGTGGCGGCGGCGGTTCGGCGGCCTTGGCGACCAGCGCCGTCAGTCTCGCCCGCGCATCCGCCCGGTTCTGCTCCTGGGTGCGGAAGCGCCCGGCCTCGATGACGATGACGCCGTCCTTGGTGGCGCGCTGGCCGGCAAGCTTGATCGTGCGCGCGCGCACGCGTTCCGACAGGCCGGCCGCATTGGCCGCGTCGAAGCGCAATTGCACGGCGGTCGCCACCTTGTTGACGTTCTGACCGCCGGGGCCGGACGAGCGGATGAAATCCTCGTGCAGGTCGCCCGGATGGATTACGGCTTCGTCGGCAATGATGATGTCGTCGATCGGCATGCCGCAGTCATGGCGCGGCGGACCAAAAAAGAAAAGGCCCGATCGAACCGGGCCTTTTCAAGGATGGGTCGGGGACGATGCCTCGACTATTCCGCAGCTTCCTGCAGGCGGGGCGCGGCGCCGAGCACGACGGCATCGACATGGCTTTCGAATTTCTCGAAGTTGACGGCGAACATGCCGACCAGCCTTGCCGCCTGGCGGTCATAGGCAGCCTTGTCGGCCCAGGTCGAACGCGGGTCGAGAATGGCGCTGTCGACGCCAGGCACGGCCACCGGCACCTCGAAGCCGAAATTGGCGTCGGTTCGGAAGCCGGCCGCCTTCAGCGACCCGTCGAGCGCGGCGGCCAGCAAGGCGCGTGTCGCCTTGATCGGCATGCGTTTGCCGGTGCCGTAAGCACCGCCGGTCCAGCCGGTGTTGACCAGCCAGCAATCGGCGCCATGGCGGGCGATCAACTCGCGCAGCAGATTGCCGTATTCCTTGGGATGGCGTGGCATGAACGGGGCGCCGAAGCAGGTCGAGAAGGTTGCTTCCGGCTCGGTCACGCCTTTTTCGGTGCCGGCCACCTTGGCGGTGTAGCCGGAGAGAAAGTGATACATCGCCTGCGCCGGGGTCAGCCGGGCGATCGGCGGCATGACGCCGAAGGCATCGGCGGTCAGCATGATGATATTTTTCGGATGGCTGGCGCGTCCGGTCTTCGAGGCATTGGGGATGAAGTCGAGCGGATAGGCGCAGCGCGTGTTTTCGGTGAGCCTGCCGTCGTTGAAGTCCGGCACGCGGTCGGCATCGAGCACGACATTTTCCAGCACCGTGCCGAAACGCTGCGTGGTGGCGAAGATTTCCGGCTCGGCCTCGGCCGACAGCCGGATCGTCTTGGCGTAGCAGCCGCCTTCGAAATTGAAGATGCCGTGCGGGCCCCAGCCGTGCTCGTCGTCGCCGATGAGCGTGCGCGACGGGTCGGCCGAGAGCGTCGTCTTGCCGGTGCCCGACAGGCCGAAGAAGATCGCAGCGTCGCCGGTCGGCCCTTCATTGGCCGAGCAGTGCATCGGCATGACGCCCTTTTCCGGCAGCAGATAGTTCAGCATGGTGAACACCGACTTCTTCATCTCGCCGGCATAAGAGGTGCCGCCGATCAGCACGATCTTGCGGGTGAGATCGACGGCAATCACCGTTTCGGTGCGGCTGCCGTGGCGGGCCGGATCGGCGCGGAAGGACGGCAGGTCGATGATCGTCATCTCCGGCACGAAATCCTCGAGCTCGGCGGCCTGCGGGCGGATCAGCAGGTTGCGGATGAACAGCGAGTGCCAGGCGAATTCGGTGATGACCCGGGTCGGCAGCTTCAGATCGGCATCGGCGCCGCCGATGAGATCCTGCACATAGAGGTCCTTGTCCGCGGCGTGGACAAGGAAATCGGCGAACAGCGTTTCGAATTGGGCCGGCGAAATCGCCTTGTTGTTGTCCCACCAGACATGTGGCTCGGTGGTGCCATCGCGCACGACAAACTTGTCCTTGGGCGAGCGGCCGGTGTGCTGGCCGGTCTCGGCAAGCAGCGCGCCACCGGCGGTCAACCTGGCCTCGCCACGGCGGATCGCGTCCTCGTAAAGGGCAGCCGCACCAAAATTATAATGCACCGTGCCGGTGGTTTTCAGGCCGATACGATCGATCGCGCAGGCAGAATTGCGTTTGCCGACTTCCGACATCAAGGGTCCCTTCTTCTGGATTCGCCGCACTTTACCGGCGCATTTCCGGCATGCCCGCGATGGGGGCTGAGACGGTCAGAACCAGAAAACCCGAATGATATCAAATCATTAATCGATTTAAAAATTTTGAAAGTTGTTTAAATCGTTTATATGTGCAAAAAATCACAGTGGTTGCCCAAAGGATTGGCACACAGTGTTCGTCCAATCCGTGTAGAGGTGCGATTGGGGCCGCCGGCAAGCCGTGCGCGACAGCGGATGGAGCCTGTGCCACATTTTGTACCTAATTTGTCCTGCAAAAGCCCCTTCTCTAAGACGGAAGGGACAGATCATGAGGGAGCCGCTTGAAATGGCAACAATCGCGCTTGTCGATGACGATCGCAACATTCTGACGTCGGTCTCGATCGCCCTCGAATCCGAGGGGTATCGCGTCGAGACCTACACGGATGGGGCGTCGGCGCTGGAAGGCCTGGCGGCGCGACCGCCGAATCTCGCCATCCTCGACATCAAGATGCCGCGCATGGACGGCATGGAGCTGTTGCGCCGGATGCGCCAGAAGTCCGACCTGCCGGTGATCTTCCTGACCTCTAAGGACGACGAGATCGATGAGCTTTTCGGCCTCAAGATGGGCGCCGACGATTTCATCCGCAAACCGTTCTCGCAGCGCCTGCTGGTCGAACGGGTGCGCGCCGTGCTGCGCCGTGCCAGTGCCCGCGAGGCTGCGGCAAAGGCGCCCAGCCAGCAGGCCCGTTCGCTTGAGCGCGGCCAGCTGGTGATGGACCAGGAACGCCACACCTGCACCTGGAAGGGCGAGCCGGTGACGCTGACGGTCACTGAATTTCTCATCCTGCACTCGTTGGCGCAGCGCCCCGGCGTGGTAAAAAGCCGTGATGCGCTGATGGATTCGGCCTATGATGAGCAGGTCTATGTCGACGACCGCACCATCGACAGCCACATCAAGCGGCTGCGCAAGAAGTTCAAGGCCGTCGACGATGACTTCGAAATGATCGAAACGCTTTACGGAGTCGGGTATCGGTTCCGCGAAGCTTAAGTTAGTGCATGTCGCCCAAAAGTGGTCCCGGTTTTGGGACAACGACATGCATCAAACCAAAGACTAGCCGGGAGCTGCTATTCGATGGCAGTGGACGTAGAGCGAGGCAGACGGGCGGGCGCCGGCAGGCGGCCGTCCAGGATTCTGCCCGCATTCCTGTCGAGGATCACGGTGCCGATGCGCCGCTTCCTTGGCCATCACATCTTTTCCAGCCTGACCCGGCGCATCTTGTTCCTCAACCTGGCCGGCCTCGCCGTGCTGGTCACCGGCATCCTCTATCTCAACACTTTCCGCGACGGGCTGATCGACGCCCGCGTCGAAAGCCTGATGACGCAAGGCGAGATCATTGCCGGTGCGATCGCGGCATCGGCGACGGTCGAGACCGATTCGATCAGCATCGATCCGGAAAAGCTGCTCGAACTGCAGGCCGGTGAAAGCCTGGGGCCGGGCTCCGACCAGCTCGACAATCTGGATTTTCCGATCAATCCCGAGCGCGTCGCGCCGGTGCTGCGGCGGCTGATTTCGCCGACGCGCACGCGCGCCCGCATCTATGACCGCGACGCCAATCTGCTGCTCGATTCGCGCCATCTCTATTCGCGCGGCCAGATCCTGCGCTACGACCTGCCGCCGGTCGAGGACGAGCAGCCGGATATGCTCGAGCGGGTGCAGAAATTCGTCTTCGATTTCTTCCGCAACAAGGACCTGCCTGTCTACCATGAGCAGCCCGGCGGCAACGGTGCGGCCTTCCCCGAAGTGGTCAAGGCGCTGACCGGCAGCCCGTCGACCATCGTGCGCGTCTCGGAACAGGGCGAGCAGATCGTCTCGGTGGCGGTGCCGATCCAGCGCTTTCGTGCCGTGCTCGGCGTGCTGATGCTGTCGACGGAAGGCGGTGACATCGACAAGATCGTCGCCGCCGAACGCAAGGCGATTTTGCGCGTGTTCGGCATTGCGGCACTTGTCACCGCCATCCTGTCGATGCTGCTGGCCTCCACCATCGCCAACCCGCTGCGGCGGCTGTCGGCGGCGGCGGTGCGGGTGCGGCGCGGCGTCAAGAACCGTGAGGAAATCCCCGACTTTTCCGACCGCCAGGACGAAATCGGCAATCTGTCGATCGCGGTGCGCGACATGACCAATGCGCTCTATGCCCGCATCGAGGCGATCGAAAGTTTTGCCGCCGACGTCTCGCACGAGTTGAAGAACCCGCTGACCTCGCTGCGCAGCGCGGTGGAGACGCTGCCGCTGGCCAAGAACGACAATTCACGCGGCCGGTTGATGGAGATCATACAGCACGATGTCCGGCGCCTGGACCGGCTGATCACCGACATTTCCGATGCTTCGCGCCTCGACGCCGAACTGGCGCGGGAAGATGCCGCGACCGTCGATCTGAAGAAATTCATCACTGACCTCGTCGCCGTGTCGCGCGAGGCGACGCGCAACAAGAAGGCCGTCGAGATCGAGTTCAAGGCCGCCAAGCTGCCGCAAGGCGTCAAAGGCTACTTCGTCACCGGCCACGACCTCAGGATCGGCCAGGTCATCACCAATCTGATCGAGAATGCCCGCTCCTTCGTGCCGGAGGACCACGGCCATATCGCCATTTCCCTGGCGCGCGCCGGCAAGGTCAATATCTTCACCGTCGACGACAACGGCCCTGGCATCCGTGCCGACACCATCGACCGCATCTTCGAGCGCTTCTACACCGACCGCCCGGCCGGCGAGGCGTTCGGCCAGAATTCGGGCCTCGGCCTGTCGATATCGAGGCAGATCGTCGAAGCCCATGGCGGCACGCTGACGGCCGAGAACATCCCGGGCACCAAGCCCGGTGAGATCAAGGGTGCGCGCTTCGTGGTGACGCTGCCGGCCGAAGGCTGATCCGTGAAAGCGGAAAACATTCACGGAACGGCGCTGCTCATCGGCGAACGCGGTGTGCTTATCACCGGACCGTCCGGCGCCGGCAAGACGACACTGGCGCTGGTGCTCATCGACCATTGCCGGGCGCGCGGCCTGTTTTCGCGGCTGATCGGGGACGACAGGCTGCTTGCGGCCACTCACGCCGGGCGACTGATCTGCCGCGTACCCGCCACCATTGCCGGCCTCGCAGAAGTGCCAGGATTCATGCCACGGCCGCTGTCGTTCGAGCCAAGCGGGGTGATCGACCTCCATATCCGGCTGGTACCGAAGCATGCGAGGGACCGCTTCCAGGAAGATTTCAGCGAGCCGATCGTGGGCTGTCTGGTACCGCGGATTGATCTCATCGAGCGCAACGTTGCGACGGCCTTGCCGGCCGTAATGGCGCGGCTGTCGATCGCAGCTTTCGCATGATCCGGTTTCGAATTATTGCTGCAATGCGTCAAAATGGCGTAGGTCGGCGCAATTTTGGGCTTGTCAACGCGCCGCGCGTCGACAAGATAGCGCTCCCGCCGCCTGGGATGGCCGGCGAGCATAAAAAGCGCCTGTGAAGCGGCGATGACGGGAGCCACCATAGAATGATCGGACTCGTGCTTGTAACGCACGGTCAACTGGCCGCCGAGTTCCGCCATGCCGTGGAACATGTCGTGGGGCCACAAGACAATTTCGAAACCGTGGCGATCGGCGCCGATGACGATATGGAGCAGCGTAGGCGCGATATCGTCGACGCCGTCGGCCGCGTCGACACCGGGACCGGCGTCATCGTTCTGACCGACATGTTCGGCGGCACGCCGTCCAACCTCGCCATTTCGGTGATGGAATCCGGCCGCACGGAGGTCATCGCCGGCATGAACCTGCCGATGCTGATCAAGCTGTCGTCGATCCGCAAGGGTGACAACATGGCAGCCGCGCTCGACGAGGCGCAGGCCGCCGGGCGCAAATACATCAACGTCGCCAGCCAGCTCCTGAGCAGCAAATGAACGCGCTGTCGCCGGTTGAGATCGTGCGCGAGTTCCCGATCGTCAACCAGCGCGGCCTGCATGCGCGCGCCTCGGCCAAGTTCGTCCAGGTCGCCAGCGGCTTCGACGCCACCGTCCATGTCGAAAAAGACGGCCTCAAGGTCGGCGGCACCTCGATCATGGGCCTGATGATGCTGGCGGCGAGCCCCGGCTATTCGATCCGCGTCACCGCCAGCGGCACCGAGGCCGTGGCGGCGATGGACGCACTGGAGCAGCTGGTCGCTTCACGCTTCGGCGAAGAGTGCTGAAGCTCTTTTTGTTTGAGCATGATCTCTGGACAAAACGTTTCCCGTTTTGTCCGAGAAAACCGGCTCCCACTTTTCGGGATCATGCTCCGCAAACACATACGCGCATAAAGATTTCTTTATATCCCATTGTCGTCTGACCGGTGATCTGCTAGTCAAGCCGGCATTCCGCGCCCTTCGACGCGCCATGTGGCGCAGGCGCATCCTGAAGACAAATCACACCGGAGCACTGCCATGACAGGTAGCAAGGACTATGTGGTCGCCGACATTTCGCTTGCCGGCTGGGGCCGCAAGGAACTCGACATCGCCGAAACCGAAATGCCGGGCCTGATGGCCTGCCGCGAGGAATTCGGCGACAAGAAGCCTCTGAAAGGCGCGCGCATCACCGGCTCGCTGCACATGACCATCCAGACGGCCGTGCTGATCGAGACGTTGAAGGCGCTCGGCGCCGATATCCGCTGGGCTTCGTGCAACATCTTCTCGACCCAGGACCATGCCGCAGCGGCGATCGCCGAAGCCGGCATCCCGGTGTTCGCCGTCAAGGGCGAGTCGCTCGAGGAGTACTGGGACTATACCGACAAGATCTTCCAGTGGGCCGATGGCGGCCTCTCCAACATGATCCTCGACGATGGCGGCGACGCCACCATGTACATCCTGATCGGCGCACGCGCCGAAGCCGGCGAGGACGTGCTGTCCAACCCGCAGAGCGAGGAAGAAGAGTACTTCTACGCCCAGGTCAAGAAGCGCCTGAAGGCTTCGCCCGGCTTCTTCACCAAGCAGAAGGAAGCCATCCGCGGCGTCACCGAAGAGACGACGACGGGCGTCAACCGGCTCTACCAGTTGCAGAAGAAGGGCCTGCTGCCGTTCCCGGCGATCAACGTCAACGACTCGGTCACCAAGTCGAAGTTCGACAACAAATATGGCTGCAAGGAATCGCTGGTCGACGGCATCCGTCGCGGCACCGACACCATGATGGCCGGCAAGGTCGCGGTCGTCTGCGGTTACGGCGACGTCGGCAAGGGTTCGTCGGCTTCGCTCAAGGGCGCCGGCGCCCGCGTCAAGGTCACCGAAGTCGATCCGATCTGCGCGCTGCAGGCGGCGATGGACGGCTTTGAAGTCGTCACCCTGGAAGATGCGGCACCGACCGCCGACATCGTCATCACCACGACCGGCAACAAGGATGTCGTCACCCTCGACCACATGCGCTCGATGAAGGACATGGTGATCGTCGGCAATATCGGCCACTTCGACAATGAGATCCAGGTGGCGTCGCTGCGCAATTTGAAATGGACCAACGTCAAGCCGCAGGTCGACATGATCACCTTCCCGGACGGCAAGCGGATGATCCTTTTGTCGGAAGGACGCCTTCTCAACCTCGGCAACGCCACCGGCCATCCGAGCTTCGTGATGTCGGCTTCGTTCACCAACCAGGTGCTGGCGCAGATCGAGCTCTATACCAAGCCCGGCCAGTATCAGAACCAGGTCTATGTGCTGCCCAAGCACCTCGACGAGAAGGTGGCGCGCCTGCATCTCGACAAGCTTGGCGCCCGCCTGACCGAACTGTCCGGCGAACAGGCCGCCTATATCGGCGTGACCCCGCAGGGTCCGTTCAAGCCGGAACACTACCGCTATTAAGCATAGCGCAACTTACTACTAGATATTGAAGCCGGGCGATTGACATTTCGCCCGGCTTCTTTTTTGCGCGGAATGATTCTTCACGCCGATTCCAGCACGCGCTATTGTGGTGATTCGCGGGCCGGGGACGAGGGCCGGCGCACGCATAGAGAGCATGATCCCGAACCGACGGACCGCGTTAGCGAAAAGTGGAAACCGGTTTTCGGAAAAGATCATGCTCTTCAAAAAGAGTTGGATCAGGAGGGCGTTTCTACCAATGTCATCCTGATCGGGCGGTCTTGCATTCAGGCGGCGAAGAGGACCAAGACATGCCGGGGGAAAACCCGCCTCGCGCGGGATGGGCCGTTTCCGGCGGCCACGACGATTCCGATATCACTGGCTCCGCCACGGCAGGCGGCGGCCTGAAGAAGCGCGTCGGCGCCCGTGTCGCGGGCTTTCTCGCCACGTCCGCTCTTGCCGGTCCGCTCACCTCGTTTGCCGCGCATGCCGAGCCAGCCATTGCGCAGAAAGCCGGGCTGTCGGTCAGCGCGGTCGAGGTCATCCAGCTCGCCATGTTCGTCGGCGTCATGGGCGCCGCTCTGGTCTCGGCCATCTTCCTGATCCGCGAAAGGGCCCGCACCTCGGCGCAGAATGTTGAGCTCCGAGCCCGCATCGCCGACGTCAACGTGGCGCTGCAGCGCTCCGAGGCCCTGCTCAATCTGCGCGACCAGCGCGTGATCGTCTGGGCTTCGGAAAACAAGAAGCCCGAGTTGATCGGAACCTTGCCGCTCGAAAGTGGCGCGCCGGAAGACCGTGCGGCGTTCCTCGCCTTCGGTCGCTGGCTGATGCCGCGCTCGGCGGCGGCACTCGAAAATGCCGTCGCGGGGCTGCGCGAGAAAGCGAAGCCGTTCGACCTGGTCATCGAATCGCAGGCCGGGGCGCCGCTCGAAGTGCACGGCCGCAAGAGTGCCGCGCACGTGCTGGTGCGCTTTGTCTCGTTGTCGGAAACGCAACGAAGCCAGGCCAGGCTGAAGATCGAGAACCAGCGGCTCGCCGCCGATTACGACACCATGATCGGCCTGTTCGACGCCTTGCCGATGCCGGCATGGCTGCGCGCCGCCGACGGACGGCTGAAATGGGTTAACCGCGCCTATGCCGGAGCGGTCGAAGCCTCGAGCGCCGAAACGGCCGTGCGCGAGGCCAAGGAATTCCTCGGCGGCCAGGCGCGCGAACAGATCGCCGCGCAGCACAGAACGCGCCCGGTCTTCGAACAGACGCTGTCGACGGTGATCGAGGGCGACCGCCGCGTGTTCGCCGTCACCGACTTCGCCGGCAACGATGGCTCGGCGGGCCTCGCCTGCGACACCAGCGCCACCGAAGCCATCCGCGGCGAGTATGAGCGCACGGTGCGCAGCCATGCCGACACGCTCGACCAGCTCAACACGGCGGTGGCGATCTTCGATACCGACGAGAAGCTGCGGTTCTTCAACCAGGCGTTCCAGAAACTGTGGGGACTGGACTCTGGCTTCCTGCACAGCGCGCCCGACAATGCGCTTTTGCTCGACCGGCTGCGCAGCGAAGGCAAGATC
Organism: Mesorhizobium sp. P2_F5; assembly: GCF_056403715.1. Taxonomy (NCBI): domain Bacteria; kingdom Pseudomonadati; phylum Pseudomonadota; class Alphaproteobacteria; order Hyphomicrobiales; family Phyllobacteriaceae; genus Mesorhizobium; species Mesorhizobium sp. P2_F5. Next base: position 464,198 of record NZ_JBFUEY010000001.1, read on the forward strand.
GCCGAGCAGCCGGAATGGCGACGCTGGAAGGAGGGCCTGCTTAACGCCTACCGCGCGGTTGAATCGCAGGAGCATTGGTGGCATCTGCCCGACGGCAAGACCATCCGCGTGGTCGCCAACCCGCAGCCGAAGGGCGGCGTGACCTGGGTGTTCGAAAACCTGACCGAGAAGATGGACCTCGAAAGCCGCTACCAGACCGCGGTGCGGGTCCAGGGCGAGACCCTCGACAATCTGGCTGAAGGCGTCGCGGTGTTCGGCCCCGATGGGCGGCTGCGCCTGTCCAACCCGGCTTTTACAGCGCTGTGGGGGCTGAGCCCGGATGTGGTCAAGCCCAACGTGCATGTCTCGGCGATCCGCGATCTCAGCGACCAGCGCGCCGTCGACAGCCCGTGGGGCGGGTTCGTCGCCGCCATCACCGGCTTCGACGACGAGCGCCGCGACCGTCACGGCCAGACCGAGCTGAACAACGGCACGGTGCTCAGCTACGCCGTCATCCCGCTTCCCAACGGGCAGGTGATGATGACCTTTGTCGACGTGACCGACAGCGTCAATGTCGAGCGGGCGCTGAAGGATAAGAACGAGGCGCTGCAGAAATCCGACCAGCTGAAGAACGAGTTCGTGCAGCACGTCTCCTATGAGCTGCGCTCGCCGCTGACCAACATCATCGGCTTTACCGAGCTGTTGTCGCTGCCGACGACCGGGCCGCTGAGCCCCAAGCAGCGCGAATATGTCGAACATGTCGGCTCATCATCGTCGGTGCTGCTCACCATCGTCAACGACATACTCGACCTCGCCACCGTCGACGCCGGCATCATGCAGCTCGACATTTCGGAGGTGAGCGTCGAGCGCACCATCCAGGCAGCCGCAGAACTGGTCGCCGACCGGCTGGAAGAGCATGCGATCAAGCTCAAGATAGACGCCGAGGCAGCACCGAAGAGTTTCCATGGCGACGAGACCCGGGTCCGCCAGATCCTCTACAATCTGTTGAGCAACGCCGCCAATTACGCGCCGGAGGCGAGCACGATCACGCTGGCCTGCCGCCAACTGTCGGAAGGCGTGGAATTCTCGGTCCATGATGACGGCCCAGGCATGCCGCCAGACCTGCTCGATTCGGTTTTCCGCCGCTTCGAGCCGCGCACCAATGGCGGACGCCGGCGCGGCGCGGGCTTAGGCCTGTCGATCGTCAAGAGCTTTGTCGAGCTGCATGGCGGCAACGTCCGCATCGAGACCGGCAAGGACCAGGGCACCACCGTCATCTGCACCTTCCCCGATGCGCCGTCGGGCATCCGCGCCGCGGCCGAGTAGCGCGCTAGATGACTGTTGTTGTGCTGGAGCGTTTTCTCGCCGACGAGGCCGCGACCGCAAGGCTCGGCGAAGACCTAGCCATGGCGCTGCGGCCGGGCGATGTGCTGGCGCTCAAGGGCGATCTCGGCGCCGGCAAATCGACGCTGGCGCGCGCCCTGATCCGGGCGCTGGCCGACGATGCCGGCCTCGACGTACCGAGCCCAACCTTCACTTTGGTGCAGAGCTACGACACGCGCATTCCGGTCCATCATTTCGATCTCTACCGCCTGTCCTCGGCCGGCGAGATCGACGAGCTGGGTTTTGATGAAGCGCTGCTGCAGGGCGCTGCCCTAGTCGAGTGGCCGGAGCGGGCGGAAGCCGCCCTGCCCAGGACGTCGATCTGGATCGAACTCGTCCATCAGGGCGAAGGCCGCATGGCGAAGCTGTCCGGCGAAGGCGCTGCCTTCGAGCGCGTGGCGCGATCGCTGGCGATGCGCGATTTCCTCGAAACGGCCGGCTGGGGCGATACCGCGCGGCGCCATTTTGTCGGCGACGCCTCAGCGCGGTCCTACGAAATCGTTTCGCGCGCCGGTTTCGCACCGCGCGTGCTGATGAACTCGCCACGGCTGGTGCTGGGGCCGCCGGTGCGCGACGGCAAGCCCTATGCGGTGATCGCCCACAGCGCGCAGTCGGTGACCGCCTTCGTCGCCATCGACAAGGCGCTGCTGGCGCAAGGCGTCAGCGTTCCCCTCATCCACGCCGAAGAGCTCGAGCAAGGGTTTCTGCTACTCGAACATCTGGGCTCGGAAGGCTTTCTCGACGGCCACGGCGAACCGGTGGCCGAGCGCTACGCGGCGGCGGCCGAATTGTTGGCGATGATGCATGGCAAGACCTGGCCACAGCGCATGGAGGCCGTACCGGGTGTTGTCCACGAGGTGCCGCCTTTCGATCGCGATGCCATGCTGATCGAGGCTGATCTGCTGGTCGACTGGTATGTGCCGATGGTCACCGGCGCCCCGGCCAGCGAGGCTTTGCGCGCCGGCTATCACAGGGAATGGAACGCGGTTCTCGACCGGTTGGACGAACGCGACTACACGCTGATGCTGCGCGACTTCCATTCGCCCAACATCATCTGGCGCGGCGACCGCACCGGCCACGACCGCCTCGGCATCGTCGATGTCCAGGATGCGCTGATCGGCCCTGCCGCCTATGACGTCGCGTCGCTCGCCATGGACGCTCGCGTCACCGTTTCGCCCGAGATTGAGCAGCGGACCGTCGACGCCTATGTCGCCGCGCGCCACGCCGCCGGCGGCTTCGACGAGGCGGGTTTCCGCGAGGCCTATGCAATCATGGCGGCACAGCGCAACTCGAAGATCCTCGGCATTTTCGTGCGGCTCGAAAAGCGCGACGGCAAGCCCTATTATCTGAGACACCTGCCGCGCATTCGCGACTATCTCAGGCGGGCGCTGGCGCACCCGGCGCTGTCCCAGTTGAAGGAGTTTTATATGGCGCACGGCCTGCTGGCGGAGCGGCTCCCGTGACCCTGACCACCGCGATGGTGCTGGCAGCGGGTCTCGGCAAGCGCATGCGGCCGATAACCGACACTATGCCGAAGCCGCTGGTGAAGATCGCCGGCAAGGCGTTGCTCGACTGGGGACTGGACAGTCTCCAAGCGGCCGGCGTCGAGAAAGCTGTCGTCAACGTGCACTATCTGCCGGACCAGATCGTCGCTCATGTCGCCCACAGGCAGGCGCCGAAAATCGTCATTTCCGACGAGCGCGACGCGCTGCTGAATTCGGCCGGAGGCATCGTCAAGGCATTGCCGCTGCTGGGTGCCGAACCCTTCTACATCATCAACGCCGACACGTTCTGGATCGACAGCGGCCAGCCTAGCCTCGAGCGCCTTTCCCTTGCATGGGACGGCGCGAAAATGGATATTCTGCTGATGCTTACCGATCTCGACTCGGCGACCGGCCACAGTGTCGGCACGGATTTCCTGATGGCGCCGGATGGCGGCCTGCGGCGCTCGAAAGGCGACCCGGCCGGGCTGATCTATGCCGGAGCGGCGATCATCAATCCCGGCATCTTTGAGGGTGCGCCGACAGGGGCACATTCGCTCAACGCCTATTTCGACCAGGCGATATCAGCGGGCCGCCTGTTCGGCATGCAGATGCGCGGCCGCTGGATCACCGTCGGCACGCCCGACGCCATTCCGCAAGCGGAAGTGGCGGTCGCCGCCGCCCTCGCAGGAGCGGTATGAGCGGCTCGCGCCGCGTTCTCTCGATTCCGCCCGGAGCGCCATTCCTGCCGACTCTGGCCGAGGCCTTGCTGGCGGGACGGCTGGTGCCGGGCTTCCGTTTCGACGGCGACCCGCTGGCGCTGGCCGATGTCACCATCTATGTGCCGACACGGCGTGCAGCCCGCGCGCTCCGAGGCGCTTTTGTCGACGCGCTTTCCGGACCGGGAACGAGCCGCCGTTCGGCGATCCTGCCGGTCATCCGCCCGCTCGGCGAGTTCGACGAGGACGAAGCCGCCTTTGACGCCGGCGCGCCAACTGAGCTCGAGATGGCGCCGCCGATAGCGGCCATCGAACGGCTGCTGCTGCTGGCGCCGCTGGTTCGGGCGTGGAAGCGTACCTTGCCGGTGCATGTGCTGGCGATGTTCGACGAAGAGATCGTCGTGCCGGCCTCCGCCGCCGATGCGATCTGGCTGGCGCGCGACCTTGCCCGGCTGATGGACGAGATCGAAACCGAAGGCACCGACTGGATCAGGCTTGCCGATCTGGTGACCGGTAATCTTGCCGGCTGGTGGCTGGTAACGCTCGATTTCCTTCGCATCGTCACCGACGCCTGGCCTAAATTGCTGGAGGAGCGCGACCGCTCCAATCCGGCCGCGCACCGCAACGCGCTGATCCGGCGTGAGGCTAAGCGGCTTGAACGCAATCCGCCCAAAGGCCCGGTGATCGCCGCCGGCTCGACCGGCTCGATCCCGGCCACCGCCGAACTGCTTGCCGCGGTCGCCGGCCTGCCCAACGGGGCCGTGGTGCTGCCCGGTCTCGATGGGATGCTGGACGAGGCGTCCTTTGCCGCGATTGCGGCGCCCGGCGCGCGGCCCGCTTTGCTCGGTCACCCGCAATACGGCATGGCCAAGCTGATCGGCAAGGTCGGCGTATTGCGCGGCGATGTCGAGGAAGTGGTATCCGCCGAGCCGGCACTGGCGCTTCGTGCCGCGCTTGTCGGCGAGGCGCTGCGGCCGGCCGAGACCACCGAATTGTGGGCCGAGACCCGCATCGGCTTCGCTACCGGTGACATCGCCGAGGCCTTCGCCGATGTGACGCTTGTGGAAGCCGCCAGCGAACGCGACGAGGCGGTGGCGATCGCCATCGCCCTGAAAACCGCCGTCGAACAGCCGGGACAAAGGGCAGCGCTCGTTACCGGCGACCGCGGGCTGGCGCGGCGCGTCTCGGCCGAGCTGTTGCGCTTCGGCGTCACCGCCGACGATTCCGGCGGCACGCCGCTCGCCAACACGCCAGCGGCCAGCCTGCTACGGCTCACACTTCAAGCGGTATTCCGGCCCGGCGATCCCGTTGGCCTGCTGTCGCTACTCAAGCATCCGCTGCTCGGGCTCGGACTGGAGCGCAGCGGCGTGCGCCATGCCGCCGAACTCATCGAGCTCGTGGCGCTGCGCGGCGGCACCGGACGCCCCGACATCGCATCGCTGGCGGCGCTGTTCGAGGACCGGCTTGCCGGCCTGAGCGGCGACAAGCGCCAGCCCTTCTGGTTTTCGCGCCTGAGCGTGCGCGGCATCGAGGATGCCCGCGATCTGCTGAACCAGCTTGTGACGGCGCTGGAGCCGCTCACCGCCTTTCGCGGTGAAGAGAATGCCGATCTTGTCGCGCTGACCAGAGCGAGCGTCGTCGCGTTGGAAAATCTCGGCCGCACGGCCGACGGCAGTCTCGCCGAACTCTACGCCGGCGATGCGGGCGAAAAACTCGCCGAACTGCTGCGTGGCGTGGTCGCCGCCTCGGCGTCCTTCGACTTCGCCGCCGACGAATGGCCCGATGTGATGGATGCGCTAGTGGCGCCCGAGACGGTCAAGCCGGGCCAAGGCACCGACCGCAACATCGCCATCTGGGGCGCACTGGAAGCGCGGCTGCAGAATGTCGACACGCTGGTCATCGGCGGGTTGAACGAAGGCGTGTGGCCGCGCAAGCCGGAGAGCGACCGCTTCATGTCGCGGCTGATGAAGACCGGTATCGACCTCGAACCGCCGGAGCGGCGCATCGGCCTTGCCGCCCACGATTTCCAGATGGCAATGGGCGCAAAAAAGGTGGTGCTGACACGCTCCGCCCGCGCCGGCGACGCGCCGGCAGTGCCGTCGCGCTGGCTGCAGCGCATCCTCACCTTCATCGGCAAGGATCCTGCTTCAGCACTGCGCGGGCGCGGCGACGAGCTGCTCGCCTGGGCCCGGACCCTTGATGCCGGCGAGCGGCAGCATTTCGCGCCGCGGCCACAGCCGAAGCCGCCGCTCAGCGTGCGGCCGCAGCATTTCTCGGTCACCGAGATCGAGACGCTGCGTCGCGACCCCTATGCGGTCTATGCCAGGCGCATTCTCGGCCTGCTGCCGCTCGAGCCAGTGATCCGCGATCCCGGTGCCGCCGAGCGCGGCACGCTGTTTCATGACATCCTGCATCAGTTCTCGACAGAGGTGCTGGATCCGCGAGCGCCGGAAGCTCTGGAACGCCTCATCGCCGCCGGACGGAGCTGCTTTGCCGAGGCCGCCCTTCCCGCCGATGTCGAGGCCGTGTGGTGGCCGCGCTTCGAAAAGCTCGCCGCCAACATCATCGAATGGGAGCGTGGCCGGGCTCCCGCCGTCGCCCGGCGGCATGCCGAGGAGCGCGCCGAAAAGACCGCCGTCGGCCGCACCGGCGTGACGCTGTCCGGCTATGCCGACCGCGTCGACCTTCTGGCCGGCGGCATGGCCGATATTCTCGACTACAAGACAGGTTCCTCGCCCTCCAAGGCGCAGGCGCACACGCTGCTGGCGCCGCAGCTGGCGCTCGAAGGCGCGCTTCTGCGGCGCGGCGCCTTCAGAACCCTTGGCGCCCGCGAACCCTCGCAGCTTGCCTTCGTGCGGCTGAAGCCGAATGGTGAAGTGTTCGAGGAATCCATCCTCGACTACAACCGCCAGCCCAGGACCGCCGAAGACCTTGCCGAAGAGGCCTGGGCGCGGCTGGAAAAGCTGCTGGTCCACTATGCCGATCCAACGACCGGCTATCTGTCGCGGGCGCTGCCGTTTCGCGAAGGCGAAAGCGACGGCGATTACGACCATCTGGCGCGCGTGCTCGAATGGTCGGCCGGTGGCGACAACGAAGACGAGGCGGGGGAGGCATGAAGAAGGCCTATCCCATCCCCAGCGAAACCGCCGCCAGCCAGGCGCGCGCTTCCGACCCGAAGAACTCGGCCTGGGTGTCGGCCAACGCCGGCTCGGGCAAGACGCATGTGCTCGCCCAGCGCGTCATCCGGCTGCTGCTCAACGGCACCGATCCGTCGAAGATCCTGTGCCTGACCTATACGCGGGCGGCGGCCGCCAACATGTCGAACCGCGTGTTCTCGACGCTGTCGGAATGGACAGCGCTCGGCGATGCCGAACTGGCGGCGCGCATCACAGCGCTGGACGATCGCCGGCCCGACCGCGACACGATGCGCCGGGCGCGGCGGTTGTTTGCCGAGGCGCTGGAGACGCCGGGCGGGCTGAAGATCCAGACCATCCACGCCTTCTGCGAATCGGTGCTGCACCAGTTCCCACTGGAGGCCAACATTCCGGCGCATTTCGAATTGCTCGATCCGCAAATGGAGGCCTCGCTGTTCGCCGCCGCGCGCCGCGACATGATTTCGGGCACGTCAGCCGGAGACGCCGGACTGGCCGAGGCTTTCGCCACTGTGCTGGAACGCGGCGGCGAACACGGGCTCGATGCCCTGCTCACCGAAATCGTGCGCAAGCGCGACGGGTTGCGGGGCTTTATCGATGCGGTGAGGCGCGAGGACGTGGGCTTTCAGGCCCTGTTCGAGGAATTCCATTTCCGCCCCGGCCAGAGCGCCGAAGACATAGCGGCATCGGTGTGGCCGCTGCCGGGTTTCCTGCCGGATTTCTTTGCCGTGTTCGCCAGCGCGGCCGAGGCCGCCGACGCCCGCACCGTGCTCAACAATCTCTTGCCCTATGGCCGCTTGGCCTTTGCCGAGACGGACCCGATCCGCCGGCTGCAGATGCTGGGCAAGGCTTTCCTCAAGGCCGATGGCGACCCCTATGATCCCTCGAAGGCGTTCAAGAAGGCGCTGCTCGACCGGCTGCCCGATCTTCCCGATCGCTATCTGGCGGCCGTCAAGGCGATCGTCGAGGTCTCCGACCGGCTGGCGCTGTTCAGGATGCTGGAAGGAACGGTTGCGGCGCTGACCATCGCCGACTGGCTGATCGTGCGCTACGAGCGCCTGAAGCGCGGCCGCAGCTTCCTCGACTTCAACGATCTCATCACCCGCACGGTCAATCTTCTCGCGCGGCCCGATGCCGGACCCTGGGTGCAATACAAGCTCGACCAAGGCATCGACCATATCCTGCTCGACGAGGCGCAGGACACCAGCCCCGACCAGTGGGAGGTGGTGAAGCGGCTGGCGGAGGAGTTCTTTGCCGGCCACGGCCAGCGGGGCGCCGGCAATCGTACGGTGTTTGCCGTCGGCGACGAAAAGCAGTCGATCTATTCGTTCCAGGGGGCAGCACCCGATTCCTTTGCCGACAGCCGGCTTTTGTTTGCCGGGCGCGTGCGCGACGCCGAAGCCTCGTTTGCCGACCTCAAGCTGACCTGGTCGTTCCGTTCGACCGACGACGTGCTGGCCGCTGTCGACCGCGTCTTTGCCGATCCAGTCGTGCGGCGCGGCATCAGCCATGACCCCGATCCGCTTGACCACAAGGCAATCCGCAACGACGCGCCTGGCTATGTCGAGGTCTGGCCGTCGCTCGGCGCTGACGCCGTCGAGGAGCCCGACGACTGGACGCTGCCGGTCAACCACGCCAGCGCGCCGGCGGTGCGGGTGGCCGAACATGTGGCGGCGACCATCCAGGCCTGGCTCAGGGACCGCGAAATCATCGAGGGTAAGGGACGCACGCTGAGGGCGGGCGACATACTCGTGCTGGTGCGCAAGCGCGACCGCTTCGTGCATGCGCTGTCGCGCGCGCTGAAGGACCGCGATATCCCGGTCGCCGGCGCCGACCGGCTGAGCCTGCCCGGCCACATCGCGATCAAGGACCTGATCGCGCTCGGCCATTTCCTCATCCAGCCGCAGGACGATCTGTCGCTCGCCGCCGTGCTGCGCAGCCCGATCTTCGACGTGTCGGAAGAGACGCTTTTTGCGCTTGGCGCGGGAAGGCCGGCCGCGACATCGCTGATCGCGTCGCTGCGGCGGCATGCCGGCGACAATGCCACGCTGGCCGCTATCGTCACCCGGCTCGACGGCTGGGCCAATGAGGCGGCATTCCGACCGGTGTTCGAATTCTATGCAGGAGTGCTGGCGCGCGACGGTCTGCGCAAGAAGATGATCGCCCGGCTCGGCCCGGAAGCCGGCGATATTCTCGACGAGTTCCTGAGCTTCTGCCTGGCCGAGGAACGCACCGGGCTGCCTGGACTGGAGGCCTTCCTGGCGACGCTGGAAAACACCGGCCCCGAGATCAAGCGCGAGATGGACCAGACGCGCGACGAGGTCCGCGTCATGACCGTACACGCCGCCAAGGGCCTGGAAGCCCCTGTCGTCTTCCTGGTCGATGGCGGCTCGGCGCCGTTCAGCGACCAGCATTTGCCGCGGCTGATGCCGTTCGACGGTTCTGGCCGCAATTTTGACGGCAAGGGCTATCTCTGGCGCTCGGCCGCCGACGTCGCCAACGGCTTTTCCAAGACGGCTTCTGCCCGGGCGCGGGAACTTGCCGATGACGAATACCGGCGGCTGCTCTATGTCGGCATGACACGCGCCGAGGACCGGCTGATCGTCTGCGGCTATCACGGCAAGCGCGCGCCCAGCACCGGCACCTGGCATTCGATCGTCAGCCGCGCGCTGACCGGCGCACCGGAAAGCACGGAGCGCCGCCACCCCGCCAGCGGCGAGCCGGTGCACCGCTTTGTCATGACCAAGCTGCCGCCAGTGGCGCAGGCGGCGGCAGACGAGACGCGACTGCCGCAGCAGATCATGCCGCTGCCGGAAAGCCTCTACCGGGCCTTGCCGCCTTATGCGGAACTGCCGCGCCCGCTGTCGCCCTCCGGCGCCTCGGCCCTGATCGACGAGGGCAAGGAGGCTGTCGTCGATACACGCTCGCCAGTGTTGGACAGCGAGGCGGAGCCCGGCTTTGCGGTGATGCGCGGGCTGGCGCTGCATAAGCTGCTACAAATGCTGCCCGGCCTTGCCTCTGAGGAACGCCTTGGCGCTGCGGGGCAGTATCTCATGCGTGCCGGTGCTGACTGGACCGAAGCCCAGCGTGACAGGGCGCTGGCCTCGGTGATGGCGATCCTCGGGGATACGCGTTTTGCCGAGCTGTTCTCGCCCTCGTCCCGCGCCGAAGTCGCCGTCATGGGCAGCCTCGAGGTCAAGGGCAGACTGCGTTCGATCTCCGGCAAGATCGACCGGCTGGCGGTGACGCCGGAGCGCGTTTCGATCGTCGACTACAAGACCAACCGGCCGGCGCCGGCCACACTCGCCCAGGTGCCGCCGGCCTATATCCTGCAGCTGGCGCTCTACCGCGCGCTGCTCAAGCCGCTTTATCCCGGCCGCGAAGTGACCGCAGCGCTGCTGTTTACCGAGGCGCCGAGGCTGATCGAACTGCCGGCTGAGGCCATGGACGACGCCCTTGCCCGACTCACGGGAGCGTGACACAAGTTCTGCTTGAAGAAGGGCTGCTCAACCACCACATTTGGTGCGAGATAAATTTCGAAAGGATTTTCGTATGGCCACCGTCAAGGTCGACAAGAGCAATTTCCAGGCCGATGTGCTCAACGCCTCGCAGCCCGTCGTGGTGGATTTCTGGGCGGAATGGTGCGGCCCGTGCAAAATGATCGGTCCGTCGCTGGAAGAGATCGCCAATGAGCTCGGCGACAAGATCAAGATCGCCAAGCTGAACATTGACGAGAACCCCGAGCTTGCCGCCCAGTTCGGCGTGCGCTCGATCCCGACGCTGATGATCTTCAAGGGCGGCGAAGTGGCCGACATGAAGGTTGGCGCGGCGCCGAAGACCGCGCTGTCGCACTGGATCAACGGCAGCCTCGCCTGATCTGACAGACTTCCGATACCAAAGCCCGGCCCTCGCGCCGGGCTTTTTCTTTGGCGTTATCGCCTGACCTCTCTGGCCCTCGCGCCGAAAGGCTCCATGTCTTCTGCTTGGGCAGGACAGGAGAGACCCATGACCGGATCCGCCAAGGCCACCGTCTTCATCGACAATGAGCGCGTCATCGTCACCGAATACCGCTTCCAGCCCGGCGACAACACTGGCTGGCACCGCCATGGCCACGACTATGTCGTCGTGCCGCTGATGGACGGCAGGGTTAAGCTGGTGACCAAGGACGGCGAGAACTTCGCCGAGATGAAGAAGGGCGCGCCCTATTTTCGCAAGGAGGGCGTCGAGCACGACGTCATCAGCGCCAATGACGGCGAATACGCCTTCATCGAGATCGAGCTGAAGTGATGGTGTGCCACCACGTCCCATCTTGATGGCAAATCCTGATGAGGCGATATCTCTTCCTCGAAAGGGAGTTTGAAATGGCCGAACCCCAGCTTTCCGTCCGCAGCGCAAAAGCGCGAGATATTGCTCATCGTCTCGCTCGTCGCGAAAACCGTTCAATCGCTGATATCGTCGAACGCGCGCTTGAATCCTATGAGATTCGGGAGGCCGGGCGAGAACCGGCATCCGCCTTCTACTCCCGCCTGACGGCAAGCACTGGCGTCGACATCGACCTGGAAGAAATCATCCGGGAAAGCCGCAAGGTCCATACAGGGCCGAAGCTTCGCTCCGGCCAACCTTGAGCTCTAGAGCTGGATTGTTCTGGTCACCAGTCGGCGATGCGGTCGCCGCCGGTGAATTGCGCGCTTTTTGCGGTGTATTCGAACAGCTCGATCTTCACACCGTTGGGATCGCGAACCCACGCCTGAAACGTGTCGTCGCAGGCGTGGTTCTTGGCGGTGACGTCGACACCCTTCGATTTGATGTGGGCGATCGCAGCGTCGATGTTTTCCACCTCAAGGCAGAAGTGGTTGATCTGGTTCTGCTCGCTGTAGGTCGTGCCGTCCTTCTGGAACACCTCGACATGGCTGCGGCCGCCACAATTGAGGTAGAAGCCGAAGACCTTGCCGTCGCGCAGGAAATTGAACTGCGTGTCGAGGCCAAGCACGTCGCGGTAGAAGCTTCGCGTCGCCTCCAGATCATGCGCGAAGATGCAGACATGGGCGAGCTGCTTGACCTTGATCATCACGGGCTCCTCGCAGTGAAATGGCTTCAGATCGGCGGCGTGCCGTTCTCGGCCAGCACAGCGCCGGCGAGATACAAGGAACCGCCGATCAGGATGCGTGGCGCCGGCCCGTCCCAGGTGTCGCGCAGCAACATTAGCGCGCTGGCGACGGAGCTGACCGGCTCGGCGGTGAGCCCGGCTTCCGTCGCGCGGACCGCCAGCTCGTCATTCGGCACACCGGCGTCGCTGAGGCTGACCGGCACCGTGTAGACGTGGCGGACCAGACCCTTGAAGGCGTGGAAATAGCCGCTCTGGTCCTTGGTGTTGATCATGCCGGAGATGAGGAACAGCGGCCGCGGGTTCTTTTCCTCCTGCTCGGCCAAAGCTTCGGCAATGACCACGCCGGCGCCGGGATTGTGGCCGCCATCGAGCCAGATGTCGGCGCCTGCGGGCGCCAACTCCGCCAGCTTGCCCTGTGCGAGCTTCTGCATGCGGCCCGGCCAGGCGACTTTGGCCATAGCCTTCTCCGTGGCGCGGTGGCTGATCTCGAAGCCGGCGGCCTTGACAGCGGCAATCGCTGCCGCGGCGTTGGCGAACTGGTGGCGTCCGGGCAGGCGCGGCGGCGGCAGGTCCATCAGCCCGTCCTCATCCTGGTAGACCATGCGGCCGTTTTCCTCGAAGGCGAGGAAATCCTGGCCATAGACGAAGGTCGGGCAATCCAGCCGCTCGGCGGTTTCGATCAGCACCTGCAGCGCCGTCTCGCTCTCCTGCGCGCCGATGACCACCGGGCAGCCGCGCTTCATGATGCCGGCCTTTTCGGCGGCGATCAGCTCGACCCGGTCGCCGAGATAGGCTTCGTGGTCCATCGACACCGGCATGATGACCGACACCGCCGGCCTGGCGACGACATTGGTGGCGTCGAAGCGGCCGCCAAGGCCGACCTCGATGATTGCAGCAGCGGCCGGATGCTCGGAAAACAGGATGAAAGTGACGGCAGTTAGGATTTCGAAGACGGTGATCTTCTGGCCTTCATTGGCCCGGGCGACGCGGGCAATGGCCTCGGCGAAAGTCTCGTCGTCGACCAGCCTGCCGCCGCCCTCAGCCGCCAACCGGTAGCGCTCGGCCCAATTGACCAGATGCGGCGAGGTGTGGACATGGACGAGATGGCCGCCGGCCTCGAGCAGTGCGCGCGAAAAGGCCGCGCACGAACCCTTGCCGTTGGTGCCGGCAATGTGGATGACCGGCGGCAGCCGGTCCTGCGGATTGCCGAGGCGTTCGAGCAGCCGCCTGATGCGGTCGAGCGAAAGGTCGAAGCCTTTCGGATGCAGCGCCATCAAGGCGTCGATTTCGCGGTCGGCGGCAAGCGTGTTCATGGACGAATCCTAGCGCATGACCCCGAAAATCGGAATCGATTTTCGGAAAGGATCATGCGCAATCAAGAAGCTAAGCGCGTCGCAAAGCGCGCGCAATCGCGGTTCGCGGCTAACGATGTCGCGTCAGGCCTGTGGCCGGGCTTCCGGCGGGATCAGCGCCGGCGGCAGGATTTCCGGCTCCAGCGGCTTTTGCTCTTCCGGCAGCTTGAGCAGCATTTTCAACAGCCTGGAAATTGTCCCGCGCAGCTCAAGCCGCGACACCACCATGTCGACCATGCCGTGCTCCATCAGATATTCGGAGCGCTGGAAGCCGTCGGGCAGTTTTTCGCGGATGGTCTGCTCGATGACGCGCGGCCCGGCAAAGCCGATCAGCGCGCCGGGCTCGGCAATGTGGACGTCGCCCAGCATGGCATAGGAGGCGGTGACGCCGCCGGTGGTCGGGTTGGTCAGCACGACGATGTAGGGCAGACCGGCTTCCTTCAGCCGGTCGACGCCGACAGTGGTGCGCGGCAACTGCATCAGCGACAGGATGCCTTCCTGCATGCGAGCGCCGCCGGAGGCCGCGAACAGGATCAGCGGCCGCTTGCGCTGCAGCGCGACCTCGAAGCCATGCACGATGGCGTCGCCGGCGGCCATGCCGAGCGAACCGCCCATGAAGGCGAAATCCTGCACCGTCACCACCACCGGCAGGCCTTCGACTGACCCAACCGCGTTGACGATGGCGTCTTCCAGGCCGGTCTTGGCCTTGGCGTCCTTCAGCCGGTCGGTGTAGCGCTTCTCGTCGCGGAACTTGAGCGGGTCCTGCATGACCTTGGGGTTCTCAAGCTGTTCGTATTTGCCGTCGTCGAGGAAGAATTTCAGCCGCTCCTTGGCCGAGATCTTCATGTGATGGCCGGAAGACGGGATGACGAACTGGTTCTGTTCCAGATCCTTGTGGAACACCATCTCGCCGGTCTCTGGATCCTTGATCCAGAGATTTTCGGGCATGTCGGTGCGCCGGCCGAGCATCGAATTGATCTTCGGGCGAACGTAATTGGTGATCCAGTTCATCGCTTCGGCTCCTGTCCTGACGAAGAGTTGGCTAAAGAGGTAGGAAAACTATTCGGCGGCAGCAAGGCGGGCCGAGCGCACGCCTTGCGCCAGACCGCTGACCAAAGTGGCGACGGCTTCGGCCGGGTCGGCGGTCTTTTCGCCCTTCGGCCCCAGCACATTGGCCACCGCGTTGACAATCGCGGTGCCGACGACGACGCCGTCGGCATTGGCGCCGATGACACGCGCCTGCTCGGCGGTCTTGACGCCGAAGCCAACGCAGACCGGCAGGTCGGTGTGGCCCTTGATGCGCTTGACGGCGGAAGCCACCTTGCCGGTGTCGGCCAGCGCCGAACCGGTGATGCCGGTCATCGAGACATAGTAGACGAAGCCCGACGTGTTCTGCAGTACCTTGGGCAAGCGCTTGTCGTCGGTGGTCGGCGTCGCCAGCCGGATGAAGTTGATGCCGGCCTTGAGTGCCGGGATGCACAGTTCCTCATCCATTTCCGGCGGCAAGTCGACGACGATCAGCCCGTCGATGCCGCTGGCAATCGCGTCCTTCAGGAAACGGTCGACACCGTAGATGTAGATCGGGTTGTAGTAGCCCATCAGAACGATCGGCGTTTCATTGTCACCGGCGCGGAAGTCCGCCGCCATCTGCAGCGTCTTGACCAGCGTCTGGCCGCCTTTCAGTGCCCGCAGGCCCGCCGCCTGGATCGCAGGGCCATCGGCCATCGGATCGGAAAACGGCATGCCAAGTTCGATGATGTCGGCGCCGGCCGTCGGCAGTGCCTTCATGATCGACAGCGAGGTGTCGTAGTCGGGGTCGCCACCCATGAAATAGGTCACGAGCGCCGGACGGCCTTCGTTTTTCAGCTTCGCCATGCGGCGGTCAATGCGTGTGGTCATGATCAGATCTCCATGCCCAGCATCGAGGCCACCGTGTGCACGTCCTTGTCGCCACGTCCCGACAGGTTGACGATGACGATCTGGTCCTTGTCCATGGCAGGCACGATCTTGACCGCATGGGCGATGGCGTGCGCGGATTCCAGCGCCGGGATGATGCCTTCGACGCGCGTCGTCAGCTTGAAGGCCTCCAGCGCCTCGTCATCGAGGATCGGCACATATTCGACGCGGCCCGAGTCGCGCAGCCAGGAATGCTCGGGGCCGACACCTGGGTAATCGAGACCGGCCGAGATCGAGTGGCCGTCCATGATCTGGCCGTCGGCATTCTGCAAGAGATAGGTGCGGTTGCCATGCAGCACGCCGGGCGCGCCGGCATTCATCGAGGCGCAATGCTCGATGCCGTCGAGGCCGCGGCCGCCGGCTTCGATGCCGATGATGCGGACCTCCTTGTCGTCAAGGAAGGGATGGAACATGCCGATGGCGTTCGAACCGCCGCCGACGCAGGCGATGATGGTGTCCGGCAACCGGCCTTCCTGCTCGATGATCTGCGCGCGGGCTTCCGACCCAATGACCGACTGGAAATCGCGCACCAGTTCCGGATAGGGATGCGGGCCTGCGGCGGTGCCGATCAGGTAGTAGGTGTCCTCGACATTGGTCACCCAATCACGCAGCGCTTCGTTCATGGCGTCCTTCAGCGTGCCGTGGCCGGCGGTGACCGGCCGCACTTCGGCGCCCAGCAACTTCATGCGGAAGACATTCGGGCTCTGGCGGGCGACGTCGGTGGCGCCCATATAGACGACGCAGGGAAAGCCGAAGCGCGCCGCAACCGTGGCAGATGCCACGCCATGCTGGCCGGCGCCGGTCTCGGCGATGATGCGCTTCTTGCCCATGCGCTTGGCCAGCAGGATCTGGCCGAGGCAGTTGTTGATCTTGTGCGAGCCGGTGTGGTTCAGGTCCTCGCGCTTGAAATAGACTTTTGCGCCACCGAGATGTTTGGTCAGGCCTTCGGCGAAATACAGTTTTGACGGCCGCCCGGCATAGTGGGTCGACAGGTTCTGCAGCTCGGCCTTGAACTCCGGATCGTTCTTGACCTCGTTCCAGTGCCGTTCCAGGTCGAGGATCAGCGGCATCAGCGTCTCGGCGACGAAACGGCCGCCAAAGATGCCGAACATGCCCTGTTCGTCGGGTCCGGTGCGGAAGGAATTGGGTGTCGCCGGCTGGTCCATCGCCGATCTCCTGGTTCGAAAAAATTGTTCAGGCGGCGCGGTTGTCGCGTGCTGCCCTGACGGCCCGGAAAAACTGTTCGATCAGCGCCGGATCCTTGACGCCCGGCGCGCTTTCCACGCCTGAGGAAATGTCTATTCCGGGCGGATTGGCAAGCCGAAGGGCGTCGCCGATGTTGGCGGCGTTGAGCCCACCGGAAAGCATGTAATCGACGCTTGCGTCAAGGCCGGCCAGAATATGCCAGTCAAAGGCGACGCCGTTGCCGCCCGGCAATTGCGAACCTGTCGGCGGCTTGGCATCGAACAGGAAGCGGTCGGCAATGCCGATGAAGGGTTTTGTCCGCTCCAGATCGGCAGCCTCGCTGACCGACAGCGCCTTCATCACCGGCAGGCCATAGCGGGCCTTGACCTCGGCCACCCGCTCCGGCGTTTCCGAGCCGTGCAGCTGCAGCATGTCGGGATGCATCGCGGCGACGATCTCGTCCAGAAACGCATCGCTGGCGTCGACGGTGACGGCGACCGCTATGGCCCTGCCCTGTGTCGCCTGGCGCAAGCGCCCGGCTTCAACAGGCTCGACATAGCGCGGACTCTTGGCAAAGAAAATAAAGCCGACATGGCTGGCGCCGCCGGCCAATGCCGCAGCCAGTGCCCCGTCGGTCTTCAACCCGCATATCTTGATGTCGAGCGCCATGGCGCGGGATTGGCACGAAAAGCCACAAGAGTCGAGAAAAAGCATGCTGTTTGCCGCCCGGGCGGAACGCGCTACCTTCTTGTGAAGACATAGCAGGCGGGAGCAAGATCATGGCAGACGAAACCGTCGCCCAACTCAGGCAGAAGATGGCGCAGGCGCGCGAAGTGATCGCCCATCTGATGGACAAAACCGCCTTCAACGGCGCCGAGGCGCATCGGGCGCTGGATTATTTCGGCAGCGATGAGTTCGAGCAAAACTTTTTGCCATGGCCGCGCCATGGCGATGAGGGCTTACGGCCGGACCAGCTCAACGCGGCGAATGACGATTGACCATTGATGCTTCAGGTCGCGATACCTTGCGAAGATGTCGACTGCTCTGGTTTGTTTGATGCGTGGGCGTGGCAAATTCCCAGCACACATATTCCGTTGATGGTAGGCCAGTTCGGAGACACGGTTTTCGGCGCTCCAGACGGCTCTCACTGGCTGCTCTCGATAGTGGATGGTGAGTATTGGCAGATCGCGCGAAGTTCGGCGGAATTCAATCTGCTGAACAAAGACCCGCAAAACATGGACGATTGGTTTTGCTGGAACTGGGCAACGATGGCATTTGAAAATGGGATTCGGCCTAAAGAAGGCGAATGCCTCGGCTGGAAAATCGCCCCGGTCTTAGGCGGCCGTATCGGACCCGAAGAAATAACGATCTACCCTCGCGGCGTTTACCTAAACATCCAGGGACAACTGCTTCGGCAAGTTCATCAATCCTAAAGCGTGTCGCRATTTAAGGGATTCAGGATTCCCCTTGATTTGAGTTCGTGATTCATTGCGGTTGAAAGGAGACCGCGATGGGCAAGCCGCTACCGCTTGAGTTGCGTCGGCGTGTTGTTGCGTATGTCGATGAGGGACATGGT